>CAZKXO010000553.1:0-1503 GCA_964556525.1 uncultured Saprospiraceae bacterium | reverse complement strand
TAATCGTAGAAGATGTTGTCTGCTGCTTCAATTTTCACTCTTGTATTACTTGATACTCTATCCGGTATATTAACGAAATAGCTACCGTCATTAATTACATTTCTTGCTAGTGTGTCAGTAAATGTAGCTGCGTTATCATATGATAGCAACAAGTTTACAGTTTTACAATTTACTGGGGCGTTCTGTGTATTTGCAGGATCCCAAGTGAATTCTGCCATCTCTCCAGCAACTAGACTATGATTTAAACTAGAAGGGAAGCTCAATATAAACGGACCTGATTCGCCATCCACTTTGAATGCTACATCATCCCATACAACACCTGAACCATCGGCTACGTTATCTCTTACAGTACAGAAGAAGGTCAAGTCTCTATCATAAGTAGGCATTACTTCTGAATTGTTAAAACTATTTGCCAATACTGAAGCGTATGAAGGGAATGATCTAGTTGGATTTGTAGTTGGAGGACGTGATCTGAAAATAGGTGCGTTTCCAACAGGTTCTCCAATAGTAGACGGAACAGTTCCTATATCATGCTGCTCCCAACAATATGTAATCATATCTCCATCTTCATCAAAACCTTCTGCAGTAAGTTCAAAAGGAGTACGAGATGGTATGTAGAAGCCATCTTCATACGGTGCTACAACAACAGGAAAATTATTTCCATTTTGTACATCCATTCCGCAGTTCGGTTCTATATCTCGGATGTACCGATAAAAAGATTCTAGAGAACAAATATTGTAATAAGAATCACCACCACCTGCTATGTTTTGATCTCCACAAGCTCCAGAATACGACATGATAGTTGTACCAGAACCTGGCTCACAAGAAACACTACCTGCTCTTTGATTCGCACTATTCGGACAATTGTCCCAACTGTGACCACATGAAAATTGGTGACCTATTTCGTGAGCCAATACATCTACAACAGCAGATACATTAGATACAGAAAATTGGCAAGTAACACCTCTACTTTTACCCATGTCATCACATGCTCTACCATTTACCACACCACCTACATCAGAACACCCTCTATGGAAAAGATGTCCTACATCATACATGTCATCAAATATGCCATTTGTGATAAAGGCTGGTCTAGTCTGAGAAAGAAATGCTCCTCCTGAGTTATTTTGATTATCATATGGATCAGTATCAGGATTCAAGAAAACAAGCTTATCGTTTTCCGGAATTAATTCCATTCTAATAGCTACTTCTAATTGAAAAATTTGATTCAACCTATTTAAGATAGTAGCATATGCAGCATTAACTGACTCAAGTGTTCCACCGTTTTGTTGAGCGAACTCACCGGTACATGTAAGTGCCAATCTATAGATTCTTACATTTACTGGAGTTGATGCCGCACGCAATTGATTAGTAGCTAGCTCTTTTGATTTCTCCTCAGAATCTGGCTCAGCGTAATATTCTGAATCTACTCCACATCCAAGGACTGGCATAGCATCTGCATCAGTATAGGTGTCTTTTGTATTGTACACCATTACATGATCA
>CAZKXO010000552.1:0-1514 GCA_964556525.1 uncultured Saprospiraceae bacterium | reverse complement strand
TTCCATTACATAAAAACTAAGGCCATCCTCACAAGACAGCCTTAGTAATTTGCGAGGGTTTTTTTTATTCCCGCTGGGGAGAGTTAGTCTGGCATAAAGAAAATTATAAACCTAATGATGTGTCCTCTGGCTGGGATGGTCGATTTAAGGGAACACCTGTAAATCCTGCTGTCTTCGTCTGGAAGGCAACCTTAGAGAGTAGTACAGGTGAAAAAATATTTTTGTCTGGAGACCTTACGGTCTTGCGCCGATAGTCTGCTGTCTAAGCTTGGATTACAAAAGCTGGTTAACCCAATCCTCCTATACTTTCAGAAATCTATAATGGGAACCGCCTGTATGTCCATAGACACTAAGCAGATACATCCCAGGATTTAGCTCAGAACAGTTTATAACTGGAGAGAATGGCTGGTCCATACTGTATAGCACATTTCCAGATAGATCTTGGATAATAATTTTGGAAATCGTCTTGGTGTCTAAGCAGTTTAGAGTTAATTCTACGCTTACGGGATTAGGAAAGATGTTATGCTGTTTATTCCTTGACTCCGACTCTATAGTGGACGTAAAGTTGTTAGCGCAAGAATCTAAGGGCAACTCACCAGAAAAGTAAGCTCTTTCTACTAAAGTGCAATCAGCTATAAATGGGTTAATCTTGGTTTCCTGATAGCTTGATTTTTTATGATTCAGCCTGGATTCAAGCTCATCTACAGGGTCATCAAGGTGCCATTGTAATAGCACATCTTTCATAGAATCGAAAAAGTTTTGATCAGCAGCATCAGCTTCTTCCTTATACATTGTGTAGAAGTAAAAAACGGCTCTTGCGACGTCTCCTTTTACTGCTTCTCGCGGCTCGAATTTACCGATATTGCCAAATCCTCCATTTAACCTCTCGCTATAAGCATCGATATTTTCAGTAGGTAACTCTCTCAGGTCCTCGGTCTGGGCATACCAGTGGTCCGTGTCTGCATCATCTATTTCAGCAAAGGGATAGTTGGATCTGGCCTGATTTGCTCTCAAGATACATGGTACTAAGCTATGCATATCTACGCGAGCATTACCTTCAGAAGCCCCTTTAGATTGGGGAAATATGTGTTCGGCAGTTATTCCATTGGGGTTTTCATTGTTATACAAGAACGCCGAGGGGTCCACTTCATCTGGCAGAAAGATAGAATGCCCTGTATAGTAACAAGCCACTAAACCTTCACTGTCTCTGTATACTTCCCTATACATCAAGTCTCTGGTGGCACCATAGCTAAGTAAATCAGAGCTTGGTTTGTAGTCAGAAACCAGTAACTCCAATAGTTCTGCTCCTTTTTCCAAAGGATGTATTTCTTGGGCACTGGATAAACTATGGACACATACTATAAGTACTATGATTGACCTCATTAATTATTGATGTTGCTTTGAAAAAGTAGGAAGGGAATAAAAAACCCCGACAACGTTCATTGTCAGGGTTTGCTTAAGAGCGCTTCTTCAAGGACTTGAACCTTGGACCCTCTGATTAACAGTCAGATGCT
>CAZKXO010000551.1:0-1519 GCA_964556525.1 uncultured Saprospiraceae bacterium | reverse complement strand
ATTAATCCATTATGAATGGATAGTCCTTTTGCACGTAATTGTCATCATATAATTCTGAGCTTAATGGGTAGTCTGATTTCTCTGCAAAGTCAACAGCATCAGCGATTTCTTCTTTGATTTTGCTATCTATTGCATCAATCTCAGCTTGAGTCCCAATGTTTTTCTCTAGGATGAGTTCCTTAATTTCTGTAATCGGATCTCTTTCTTTGTAAGAATTGAGTTCTTCTTTAGTTCTATACTTTCCTGGATCAGAAACAGAATGACCTCTATATCTGTAAGTCTTTATTTCCAAGAAATAAGGACCTTTCCCAGCTCTGATATGCTCAGCAGCTTTAGAAAGTGCATTATGAACAGCTTCGGGAGACATACCATCTACTGCTTCGGAAGGCATATCATAGCCTAATCCTAGTTTGTAGATATCCTGAACATTAGAAGTTCTGGTGACAGAAGTACCCATTGCATATTGATTGTTCTCACAGATATATAATACAGGGAGCTTCCATGTCATTGCCATATTAAATGACTCATGCAATGCTCCTTGTCTTGCAGCTCCATCACCAAACATGGTGACACATAGATTGTTAGTGCCTTTGTATTGCTCCGCTAAGGCCACTCCAGTACCTATAGGAATTTGTGCTCCCACGATTCCATTCCCTCCTATATAGCCATGCGCCTTCGAAGAGAAGTGCATTGAACCTCCCTTTCCTTTTACAACACCAGTAGCTTTACCAAAAAGCTCTGCCATACATTTCCTGGAACTGATACCTCTGCTCAGAGCTATACCATGTTGTCGGTAAGCAGTAGCAATCTTGTCTTCTATCGTCAATGAAGATACCAACCCAGCAGCAATCGCTTCCTGACCTATATAGACATGTAGAAAACCTCTTATTTTCTGCTGGCTGTATGCCTTCAATGAAGCTTCTTCAAATCTTCTGATTCTGAGCATTACTTCATACCAATTAAGGTAAGTATCCTTGGTAATCCCCTTAATTTTAGTCGCAACATTAGATTTAGCGACTTTCTTATCTACTACTTCAGCCATGATATATGGATTGTTTTAATATTAGAAGTAATTTTGATTTCTTTCCAAACTACAAAGATAACCTAATTGCAGAATATAGAGTTAGAATTCCTCTCTCTTGTCAACTATCGTAACTATGAAAGCCTTGACCTAGCATTTAATAAGAATCTGCAGGTAATAACAGGTCCAAATGGAGCTGGAAAAACTACTATTCTGGACGCGATTTTCTATATATGCAATGGGAAAAGTTACTTTACTCATCTGGACAGGCATATCTATAGGCAAAAAACTGACTTTTTTAGACTCGGAGCGAGATTGAAGCAAGAAGAACAGCTATACCATTGTAAGTTGACCTCCCAGCTTACGACCAAGAAAAAATACCTACTCAACGAAAAGAAAATAGACTCCATGGCAGAGCTTGTGGGCCAGTTCCCTGCTTTCATGATTGCACCACGTGATATCCTGATTCTGATGGAAAGTAGTATAGAACGCAGAAAG
>CAZKXO010000550.1:0-1533 GCA_964556525.1 uncultured Saprospiraceae bacterium | reverse complement strand
AATATGTAGATAATTTTCCTCGAGAAGAGCAACGCGAGATTATAGATACTTTACTCTCTTTTGTTATTAAGGATGTGAATAAGGGGGATACAAAGGCCGTTGCAGAAATGGTCGATTTATATGAGTGGGGTGTAAATACTGGTATTATCTTGGACCAAGGCTACTTAAGTCCAACCACCTTCAGAAACTATGTTGTGGGCGGTTTGCGACTCGGAATGTTTGATCAAGTTGAGGACTTCATTACCAAAAATGCTGATCTATTAGAAGAATCTGGCAGAGAGAACGCTGTCAATTTTAATCTTTCGAGGGTGGCCTTTTATCGAAGAGATTTTGAATCTGTTCTTACTTATCTTAATAAAGTCAATTACGACGATGTTTGGTATTCAGTCAATTCACGAACGTATCTTCTGGCTGTTTACTATGAACTCAAAGAACATGACGTGTTAGAATCACAGATGGATAGCTTCTCCAGTTATCTTCGAAGAGAAAAGTCTCTCGATACTAATAAGAGGGCACTGTACATGAACTTTATAATTCACCTAAAAAAAATATACAAGAATAAAGACAAAGCGTCACTTCAGAAAATAAGAAAAGAACTCCAAGCAGAAAAATTAGTCAATAATAAGTCTTGGTTACTAGAAAAAATTGATGAGTTGTTATAATGGTTTCAAGGCTTTCTTGTAGGTAGTGAGGCATCTTTCTCTGGCCATTTTATGCTCCACGATAGGCTGAGGATAGGTATCTGTCCCCCACTCTGGAATCCACTTCTTTATGTATTTTTTCTCTTTGTCGAACTTCTCCATCTGACTGGTAGGGTTAAAGATTCGAAAGTATGGTGCCGCATCTGTACCGCAGCCTGCAGCCCACTGCCAGCCACCATTATTACTCGCCAGATCAAAGTCCAAAAGCTTATTTGCAAAATAGGCTTCTCCCCATCTCCAGTCTATGAGTAAATGCTTGGTCAGGAAACTAGCTACCACCATCCTTACTCTATTATGCATGTGTCCGGTGGTGTTGAGTTCGCGCATTCCTGCATCTACCATAGGATAGCCTGTTCGGCCTTCACACCAGGCCTTATACTCTGACTCGTTATTGCGCCATTCTATTTGCTCATATTTTTGTCTGAATGCATTGGTTTCTACATGTGGAAAGTTGGCAAGTATCTGGCTGTAGAAATCACGCCAGATGAGTTCTGATAGGTAGGTATCATTGAGTTTTCTTGCTTTTCTAGCTTTCTCTCTAATGCTGATAGTCCCAAAGCGAAAATGCAGTCCTAGCTTAGAAGTACCCTCTATCGCTGGGTAATCTCTATCTCTATCATAATTCCGAATGATTTGCTGTTTGACTTCGATTTCAGGAGTTGGCATAGAACTGGCTTGAAAGCCTAGATCTTTTAAGCTCAGTAGTGGCGTTGCTGGGGTCTTATGATAATTCTGCTTGTACTTCGCGCAAGGATATGAACTGAGAAAGAAAGAATACTTACCCAGCTTTTTAGAGTCTAATTTCTCTAACCATTTTCTTTTGTAAGGTGTA
>CAZKXO010000549.1:0-1536 GCA_964556525.1 uncultured Saprospiraceae bacterium | reverse complement strand
TCACCTTCGTTTTATCAAAATGGTATTATATATACCACAGCACCTACAGTAGCTGGACCAAAGGATGATAAGATTGGTGAAACATTCTTTGAATTATATTTTTCAGAATGCGATGGTGAAGGATTGCCAACTGAACCAGAAGGTTTTTCAGTACAAACTAATACAAGAGTACATGAAGGTCCACTTACCTTCAATAGAGCTTTTGATAAGATGTACTTTTCAAGAAATAATCTGAAATCAAATTCAACAAAAGCTGATGAAGATGGAACTGTAAATATGCAGATCTACGAATCAACCAAGACTTTTTTTGATTGGGAGGTGCCAACTAAAATGGCTATTTCTAACAAAGAATATAATGTAATGCATCCTTCCTTATCTCCGGATGGAAATAAAATGTACTTCACTTCAGATATGCCAGGCTCTTTAGGTGGAACTGATATTTACGTTATTAGTAAAGTTGGTGATGACTGGGGAGATCCAGTGAATATGGGTTCGGAAATAAATACAGATAAAAACGATGCTTTTCCATTTATACATGAAAGTGGGACTCTTTTCTTTGCTTCCTTGGGACATGGTGGTTTAGGTGGTTATGATATCTTTAGAGTACCAGTAGATGGTACTAAGTCAATGGGAACTGTTGAAAATCTTGGGCAACCAATAAATAGTGCAGACGATGACTTAGGTTTAATCCTAAATTCTGCAGGTGATAGAGGTTACTTTACTTCTGCTCGTCCAGGTGGAGCAGGAAAGGATGATATTTACATGTTTGATGGCTTTATCGCAGCTCCTAAAATGCTGAGCTCTATTCTTAGAGTGTATGATGCAGAGACTAAAGATAGAATTGAAGGTGCAGAAATCAGAGTATTTGAACAAACTAGCGATGGTTTAGTTTCTGGTGGAGAATTATATGATGTTGTTGTTATGCCTGCCAGAGCAGGGAGTGATGATTTGACTTTGAAATTGGTTAGAAAAAATGCTGAAAGTTTAGGGGCACCGGATTTATTGACCAATGGAGAAGGAGAATCACCTTATGATATGCAATCTGGAAAGAGTTATATTTTCTTCGTTACTAAAGATGGATATACAAGTAATGAATTGACATATTCCACTGTAGGTAAAGAAGGCGAACAGATTGTAGAAGTGCCCTTATTTAAAGAGAGATGTGCAGACGTTACTGGTCAAGTAAAAAATGTTTTGACTGGAGCTGGTATACCTAATGCAACAGTGCGTATAACAAGTAGCTGCGGAGGTTCTGAGGAATTGATACAAACAGATGGCGCTGGTAATTTTAATGCTTGCTTAGCTCCAAATTGTAACTATACATTTATAGGAGAGAAAGCTGGTTATACTTCAGGAACTTCTTCCTTGAATGTTACTTCAGGTGCAACAGGTTTAAATACAATTGTCAATTTGACACCAGCAGCGCCTGCTGTGGTGAGTAATCCTTTCCCTGTAGGTACAGTTATAGTTTTCGAACAAATTTATTATGATTTCAACAAGTCTTATATCCGAAAAGGAGCTGCGGTGGAATTAGAT
>CAZKXO010000548.1:0-1539 GCA_964556525.1 uncultured Saprospiraceae bacterium | reverse complement strand
CTTAAAGTCTGAGTTTATCCCTCGGTAGAAACTATCTTTTGGCCTGCGTAAAATTTTCGATACATTTACTAGAAACAAAAACTAACTATGAAAACTAGCGTAAGAGCTCAGTTGTCCCTAATGATGTTTTTAGAGTTTTTTATTTGGGGTGGCTGGTTTGTAACTATGGGTACCTTCCTTGGAAAAAACCTGAGTGCCAATGGAGCACAAATTGGACAAGCATACTCTACACAATCCTGGGGTGCTATTATTGCACCTTTCATCATAGGGCTGATAGCAGATAGATATTTCAATGCTGAAAAGATAATGGCGGTTCTTCATCTGATAGGTGCGGTGCTCATGTACTTCATGTATCAGTCTTCTGATTTTGGAGGATTTTATTTATTGGTGTTGGCGTATATGATTCTCTATATGCCTACTCTGGCACTTGTCAATTCTGTTTCGTTTAATCAAATGACTGATCCCACTAAGGACTTTGCTTTCATAAGGGTTTGGGGTACTGTCGGATGGATAGTTGCCGGTTTAGTAATTTCCTATGCTTTTGCATGGGACTCAGAAGCTGCTATTGCTGATGGCTTACTCAGGAATACTTTTCTCATGGTTGCTGTAGCTTCAGCTGCCCTTGGACTTATGAGCTTCTTCCTTCCTAAGACACCACCTACAGCAAATAAAGATAATGTCACTATAGCTGGCATTCTTGGTCTGGATGCCATCAAACTATTAAAGGACAGAAACTTCTTAGTATTCTTTATCTCTTCTATATTGATTTGTATTCCTTTAGCCTTTTACTATTCTCAGGCAAATCCTTTCCTCGTGGAAGTAGGCATAGAGAATGCAACAGGAAAGATGACCATTGGACAAGTATCTGAAGTACTATTCATGTTATTGCTTCCATTTTTCTTTAAGCGTTTTGGTATCAAGTGGACCCTGGTAGTAGGCATGCTGGCATGGACGATGCGTTATCTATTGTTTGCCTATGGAGATGCTGGAGAAACGGGCTTTATGTTGATACTAGGAATTGCATTGCATGGAATATGCTATGACTTCTTTTTTGTGTCTGGCCAGATATATACAGATTCTAAGGCTGGAGAGCATATCAAAAGTGCCGCTCAGGGCCTTATTACCCTTGCAACTTACGGTTTGGGTATGCTAATAGGGTTTTGGGTAGCAGGTAAGATTACAGACCAGAATCTAATAGCTGCAGATAAGCATAATTGGGAAGCCATATGGACATGGCCAGCAATATTTGCAGCGGGAGTATTGGTATTGTTTTTCTTGTTTTTCAGAAATGAACAGGTAGAATATAAAGCTTAATTTCTAATTTAATTTTGAAATGATGTTAGATGTTATAATTGTGACCATAGCATTTTAGCTGTAAAGGATTTTAAGTTACAGGTGTCTTTAGGAAGTGCAAATAGCCTTGAATTTTTGTTTCAAGACAAAAATGAAAGCCTGCCTATGAGAGATTTTTTAATTTCTAGATTAAATCACAAGTGTCCAAAATAAATTATAAATCATAGATATCCCGTTCTAGGGCGG
>CAZKXO010000547.1:0-1549 GCA_964556525.1 uncultured Saprospiraceae bacterium | reverse complement strand
GGATAAATAGAAATATCTGGTGAGAACACATCTTCGCTTGTAGAACTAATTCCAAAATTCAGCTCCTGACATGAGCTATGACTACTATTCTCATTGCTGACGGTCAGACATACCTCATAGATGCCTTTTTCTGCGTAGCTGTGGAGTGGCTCTTGCTCTGACGAGCTATTCCCATCACCGAAAGTCCATGACCAGCTTTCTGGGCGGAAGTAAGAGACATCCCAGAATTGCACTGTTTTAAAATCAGAACTGTCTTGCTCGTACCAGAATCGGGACACTGGGTTATTATCTAGGCCTAAAGTATCGCAACTGCTGCCGTCCATGGGGCCGAGTCGCCAGGTGTTGGTATTTGGTACCTCATTACGCGTAAATGTGGGTTTCTCTATAACATTATGCTGAAAATCACAGCCTCTTCCTCGGATGTTAGGATGATTTATAACACTGATGTTAAAACATTGTACGATGCTTCCAACATAAATTTTATTATCAGGTGCCAGTAAGGGGCTCCCAAAGGTTAATCTAAAGTCAGAATAGTCACACAGACTGCCATCGAATTCTCCAACTGATATTTTGGACTCTTGAAAGTCATCCGCATATATATCAAACTGAAAAATATTATCTCCTGTAGTTGTGTATAATAGGCTGCCATCAGGAGAGAATTCTACACCGATATTAAAACTGGTACCGAAACTGGATTCTAGATACCGCTGAGGATCTAGCAACATACCACTGCATCTGTCAAAATCTGCTAGCATCAGGTCTACGCCTGTATCTGATTCGCGTTCTACTTTTGATGCCAGTGCGAATTTCGTTCCATCGCTGGAGTAAGTACTCAAGCTAAATCCTGCTCTTAGAGCAAAAGGCAAAAATTGTCTGTGATCCAGACGGATTCCTTCGGAGTCTATGAGAAAGGCGTACACTGAGTTCCTGGAAAATTGTAAGACCCACCAGTCTCTGCCATTGCCATGCCGGCAGGCTTTGACATCGCCTCGCAAAAATATTCTTTCTAATAAAACACTGTCTTTATTAGAGACAATAAACTCTCCAGTATCTAGCCTATTAATCTCAGACATCCATAAATCAGTAGGGTCATTAAGGTACTCGACTTTGTCCCCATTCTTATATAGGATTATAAACTTATCATTATTGTTCCCCTTAGGAATTATGCTGGCACCTTGTTCGATTCTAAAGCCTATTGGGCTTTCTCCATTCTCGTCCTCCCAAGTCCAGATATCCCAGACACGGCCATAGTTAATTGTGTCACCGTTCAGTATAGGCTTATGATCTGCACCATATATGGCCTGACCATTAGTATATAATAATAACTCACCCTGCTCATCAGAGACAAAACTATTTGTTTCTTGCACATCAAGAGTTATCTCGTTTTGCTTATATATCCGAGGAGGTAAAGTATTAAAATCCATCACTGAAGCTCCATGCATACTGTCTTGAGAAACATCATCATATCTATGGAGATTAAATAACCAGATATGATCTTCTTTCTGTGCAGAAAGCAAGGTGGTGTTAAGAAGTATCCATAGGAAGAAGA
>CAZKXO010000546.1:0-1562 GCA_964556525.1 uncultured Saprospiraceae bacterium | reverse complement strand
GATACCTCAATACATAGATCTTGGAACTACTATGGTACTACCGCCAACAAAAAAAAGGCCCTAAGTCATTGAGACTCAGAACCTTTATGCGGTCTGGACGGGACTCGAACCCGCGACCCCCTGCGTGACAGGCAGGTATTCTAACCAACTGAACTACCAGACCTTTATCTTTCTGCATTTTTCAGCGAGGGCAAAAGTAACTAGGTTTTTTGTTAAATACAATGATTTAAATGATAACTTATTTATATACATACTCTAATTAATAAATAGTCGAGGAACTAGTTAATTATAACGAAGAGTAATATACATTAGGGTTATAACAGATCTAATTACAGCTTCCTATACTCAAAGGTCCATCTATGACCATTGCCAACCAATAGACTGAAAGGTTTAGTCATTATTTATGCCGCATTAAGACATTGATTATCAAGTGCTTATCTTTTGTCAGCCCTCACTAAAAGAACCTCCATCCGAAGATGCAGGCTCTAACCTTGCTATATAAGCATGTAATCAAGAATTCTTATGTACGTGTCACTCTTACAGGCTGTGATTGGTAGTATCTGAAAGGAGGTGCACAAGTTTCTGACTTGTTTCTTCTTCTTTTACTTACTCTGCCACAAGCAGGTCTGAAATTAATCCCTATTGAGAAATTATGGTTTAATGACTTTGTCGTCTGAATTTCCTGTCTAGAGTAACTTGCTGCATTGCTTAGGTCACTGTGACTTACTTTTCCTGTATACTCGGTGCCTACTTTAAAGTTAAAGTCTATGTTTTCATTTATCTGCACAAGTGCACCTATGCCGAAACCTGCCATCATGCTGCCTCCTGAGAATACAGTCTCTGATCCATTTTCATAACCTGGTACTGGCTGAGTGAGAGCGAGTACTTCATGTCCCGAAGTGAATCTAGGTCCTGCGTATACTTCGAGGTAAGGTCTGAATCTATTTCCATTATCATACATAAACCTTCCTACAAGTTCGATACTCAGAGAAGAATTAAATAATTCTTCTGTCACTTGTGCCCCAGCAGGTAACGTGAGAGTAAACTGGTCTCCTTCGATTCTTTTCGTTATTCCTCCACTGACTCTCAGTCCAGGAGCGAATCTAAATTTTTTGTTTGTGCATCCGATGTAGTAGGATTCCAATGATATACCATAGTAATTGGTTAAGCCTTTATCACTCAGTAAACCTTGCGGTGTCTCCATCTCGAAATTTAGTCCAGAGCTAAACTTGTCTTTGAATGACTGCGCATGGATTGTAGAATTGATTGCTAATAAGAATCCAAATAGAACCAAGATATTTTTCATAGCAGTAAGTATTAATGATTAGGAGTTTTTTTCTAAGTAAGCTGTCATTAGCTATTGTACTCTTATAGTGTTAGCCAATAAAGAAAAGGTTGGAATAGGACTAATAAAAAGTAGAAAGAATATACTCGGAGACTGGGTTTTAGTAGGATTTTGAGCCCATTATATTGCTTGATTTTATACTAAGAAACCCGCAGGTGATAACTTAATTAAGCGTAATTTTTCTATGCACCAGTTTGATTTTTCCTTCCTTCTGAAA
>CAZKXO010000545.1:0-1580 GCA_964556525.1 uncultured Saprospiraceae bacterium | reverse complement strand
TCTGGTCCTCTGGTTGGCCCTAGAGTCTCATCAGAGGTATGCTGTTGTGCAGCCCAAAATCTTGACTGATCTTGATATGGTAATCTCATTGCATCATATGAAGATGCCAGTAAAGCAGCTGGGTCTGGATCAGTACCTTCTGGAAGGTCTTCTCTCAACTCCTCTTGTAAGTCTGTACAACCTGCAACTGCGAGTAGTAAGAAAATATATAAAAACTTTTTCATAATAACTTTTTGGATAAATTAAAACGATGCATTTAAACCTACTAAAAAAGTCCTAGCAGATGGGTATGGAATGTATTCGATTCCTGACGAAGGTATTCCATTTCTTAGGTTGACGGTGTTTATTTCAGGATCAAAACCAGTATAATCAGTTATTAACAATATGTTCTGTCCTGTCAGTGACAAGGTTATATCAGTGAATTTGCTGATTTCGCCTAGACTGTAACTTAAAGTAGCATTTGCTAACTTGATAAAGTTACCTGACTCAAGGTATCTGGTTGAAGACGAAATAGGATTTGAAGTGGCTTCACTCCCTTCAGAATCAATAAGATTAGAATCAACATTTCTACTTCCTAGGTTACCTATAGGAATTACAGACTGCGCAGTGTTGTTATATAAACTATGTCCAAATGCACCATTCCAGTTCATTCCGAAATTTAATGCACCAGCATTAACACCAACTGAGAGACCTGTAATAACATCTGCATTAGGATCAGCGTCCACAAGAGATGGGTTTCCATCATTTCCGAAAACACTTACTCCATTATCATCCAGTCCTTGGAAATCTCTAAGTAAGTATGTGTTCAATGGTTGTCCATCAGTATGTACTTGTACAAAAGCACCAGAAGTACCTTGTCCAAATAAGTTACCTGTAAGAATATCTGCCCCACTGTAATCTCTTAGTTCATTGTTCAAGAATGAAACATTGAATCCTACATTAAGACCAAAATTTTCGTTTTCAATTAGAAATGCATTAAGACCTAACTCTAATCCACTATTTACTAACTCTCCTTCGATATTTCTCCAAGCTCTGAGTGGAGGTCCAGGCTCTGACACGAAAGGATCTAATAATAAATCAGTAGTTACTCGGCTGTAGTAGTCTATTGTACCTGATAACTTATAATCAAATAGTCCAAAATCTAATCCTACATTAATAGTGCTTGATTGCTCCCATCTTAGATCTGGGTTACCAGGATTTTCTTGAGCAATACCTGCATTGCCTTGAAGACCAAATCTATCCAAAGCAGAACCAGCAGGGAATTCTTGGTTTCCAGTTATACCCCATCCAGCTCTCAATTTTAGATTAGTAACTGCACCGTCACCTAATAAGCTTCCTAAATCATATCCTACTGCAAACGATGGGAATATTCCATATCTATTATTATCTCCAAATCTTGTAGAGCCATCTGCTCTCAATGTAGCAGTAACATTAAGGTTATCACCTATGCCTGCGTTTACTCTTCCGAAGAAAGATTGCAATTCAGTAATAGGTGGACCAAATGAGAATGTCGATCTGTTATCGTTATTTGAATTCTGAAGAGAGAATATTAAATCAACATTTTCTGTAGTATCATCAAA
>CAZKXO010000544.1:0-1580 GCA_964556525.1 uncultured Saprospiraceae bacterium | reverse complement strand
TAACTGACCTAACTCCTGGAACCTACAACATTTCTGTTGTAGATTCCAACGGCTGTAGTCAAAGTGCAACAGTTACAGTTTCAGGAGATTCAGGCAACTTTGTTGCAAGCCTAACTTCAACTGATGCTTTCTGTGGTGTGCTTGGATCATTATGGTTAATCGTTGAATCGGGCACTCCACCATTTTTAGTAGAGTGGTCTGGACAACAATCTGGGTCTTATTCGTCACCTAATTTTATAAATGATGTTTCGAACTTACCAGTAGGTAATTACACTGCTTCAATTACAGATGCTAATGGTTGTTCTATTTCGGGACCATTAGAAATAAATGAGAATGGGGCACCAACAGAATTTTTGGCTAATATAAACGAGCCTACAAATGCCAACGACGGTTCTATAGTTGTAGAAATAGGCACTAACAATCCAAGCCATACGATTAGTTGGTCTGGACCTGTAAATGGAATGGTAACTATAGATGGCCAATTCTTCAATATTGCTTCTTTACCAGAAGGTGACTATTCGGTAACAGTAGCGGATAAAGATGGATGTACTTCTACACAAAATTTCATCCTAACTAATTCTGATAAGGGTACTGGTACAGGCGGCTCAGGAGGTGAGATGTTTTCGTTAAATGTCAATCCTACAGATATGACTTGTGGTGAACCTGGAAATCTATTTATTACACTTAATAATGGTGAAGCACCGTTTGATATTTCATGGTCTGGTTCTGCTAATGGTTCCGAGACTACTAATAATAATATCTTCTCTATCCTAGACTTGGGTATGGGTACTTATACTGTTATAGTTACTGATGCAAATGGAGCATCATTGACAGGAGATGCAGTAATTGGAGGTTCTGGAGCATTTGAAATAACTACTTCAACGAATGATGGATCTTGTGGGAATGACGATGGATCTATCAGTGTGGTAATAAATTCAGGTACGCCAAATTATACGATGTTCTGGACAGGACCGGTATCAGATAACGCTGTTATTACAAATGACGCAATTACAATTGATGATCTACCTAGTGGTACTTATGACATTACCATTTCAGATGCCAATTCGTGTGCGCATATTTTTAGCACTAGCGTAAATAATACTTCTGGTAACCCTGAAGCTAATTTCTCAAATGTGACTAATGCTTTAACTTCTACCTTCACAAATAATGCTTCATCAGGATTATATTTCTGGGACTTCGGAGATGGAAAAACTTCTACTTCTACAAATCCAGTACATGAATTCTGTGAGCCAGGCACATACGATGTTTGCTTAACAGTGACTAATACTTGTGGCAGCAGTACAATTTGTAGCGAAGTATCAGTATCAATTCCTACAGACTTAGTAATACTTGATGTTCAAAATGTGAGTGGAGGACCTGGTAGCTTATTAAGTGTTCCTGTAACAATCTCTAATTGTGAAACAATTGTATCGCTTGCAGGATCATTAGCTGTTGAAGATGAAGAAGTATGCATCATTCAAGGGGTAAGTCCTGGAATTATAAGTCCTAACTACTTTGAAGATAATTTTACTTTTAGCTATGTGGATAATAATGGTACTGGGATAAGTATCTCAGATGGC
>CAZKXO010000543.1:0-1580 GCA_964556525.1 uncultured Saprospiraceae bacterium | reverse complement strand
CAAAAGGTAGTCCTCCTAATTGATATGCTCCTTCTCTATCAGTTGCAGTCCCTGTTGTTTCAAATGAAATAAGTCCTCCAATAAAAGGCGTGTCTTGGTCGTCGAAAATACCATCGCAATTCTCGTCTATATAGATGGTTCCACTAATCGAAGGATTACAATCCGTAACAATTTCGTTTCGTATTATAGTATCACAATAAGTACTATTACAGAACTCATCAGATATAGTCAAACAAATCTCTGTTACCTCATCAACCAATAAGACATCTGCTAAAAGTGATTCATTTATGTCAAATATGGTGTCTCCATTTATCAACCATTCATAACTTACCATCGGGGAAAATCCGTCCGTAATTCCCAGTAAATCAACGACATTACAATCTCTGACATTTTGTATTTCGAATATTGCTGCGCAATCATCAAGATCATCTTCACAAACTACCTCTAACATATAGGAACAATTATTTCTATTCCCAAGGTCATCCACAACCACACCACTTATCCTGTATAGTCCGCACGACACAAATGCCCCTGGGCTAATATCAAAGATTCTATCAAACTCAAAGTCAAGCAGTGTGCCACCGCTAAAAGGAATAATACCGGAACAACTATCTAAGGCAAACTCAGGAATTTCCAAGAATACACCTTCTATTAGCCCTGCTTCAGTGAGGAAAAGGGTATCGGCAGTTATAACTAAGGTTTCTAAATGGCAAGTAGGCGGTACAATATCTTCAGAACAGTCTGTTTGTGCAAAAACATTAATAGAACAAAAGAGAAGCTGCAACATCACTATTAAGGCCCCCTTTATCATAGAGCAATTAAGGGAAGACAACGTTATGTGTTGTGCAGGAATCAGCGTTGAATTAGTAATTTCTACTGCCTTATATCCTGGTTCGATATTCAACAATTTCATTCTTATTTTTTGGTCGACTACTTATAAGAACCGGACGATTCAACTAGAAAACATCTAAGCATTTCTAACTACTCCAAAATTTAATACTCGATTGACAAACCCGCAAGTCAAGATTTGCGTAATTTCCATGAGTAAATTTGTATTTTAGAAGACAAATTCTACCCTTATCATCTGATTGTCAACTATTTATAACATTACATTTTCCATGGAAATATAAACTGCTAATCAATCCATACTCGTGCAAAACCATAAACTATTCACACTTTTACAGGCACTAAATCCAGCAGAATGGGATGGACTTAGAAAGTATCACCTGCTCCATGCGCAGAAGGGATCTGATGTAAATAAGCTATTCCTCTACTGTAGAAAACATGTAGATCGACTAAAAAAGGATCAGCTAACCATAGAAGATATTAAGTCCAAAGCACTTGTAGATAACAGTCATAAAAGTGTACTCAATGCCCTATCCAAACTCAAACTAATCGTCGAAGAATACTTAATACACCATGACCTAATCAATGATAAGGATGTCAAAGAACTTGCTTTAATAAAAGCCTACAACAAACGTAAACTATACAACTGGGCTGATAAAAAACTGCCACAAGTAACTGATCTCGGTCATGACACCCTAAAACAGCTCAGCCAGAAAAGAGCATACCTACATGAG
>CAZKXO010000542.1:0-1626 GCA_964556525.1 uncultured Saprospiraceae bacterium | reverse complement strand
AATAGCTACAACAGATTTTTCTTTCAGACAGGTCTATTTCTACGTCGCGAAATATTTGAACAGTTTACAATAGAGTACAAGGCTGGAATAGAAAAATACTTCTTGAGTAACGACGAATTAAATCTGGCAAGGCTACAAAATACCGGCATAATAACAACTAGAAATGAATTTGTCACAGTTATACCATACAATGAGTTATCCATAGGATATAATATATCGGATCGTTTTATGATACAACTAGGTCACAGGTTTGGATTCCGAGATCTAGTCCTACAAGACAAGGCCTTCTCTACCAATAAATTTCAAACTAGGATTACTTACATTCTGTAGGGCTAAAATCTAATTATCGGCCAAGATTTTGGATAATGGATCATTTCCTTTCCGGTAGACTTTGCAACCCAGTAACTTGGCAAGCCTTTGCTATCGTAATCGACCCGCATAACATTATAAGCCCATGTGTCACCTAGCTGAGGTATACCTTCTGGCAATTTATCCCAAGGAATCAAAACCTCAATAGTCCACGACTCATCCACATCTGAAGCATCGTTTAGAGTGCCCTGATGAGATACTTTCCAGTCATCACCTATGTTCCAGTCTAGCATATTCTGCGGTGCATTTACTGGAGAACGAGCACTTACAAGCTGTAGGTCCCAGATCTGTGGATGAGCATTAACCTGAAGTTCATAATACATTTTTCCATCTGCGCCAGGGTCTAAAAAGAACTCGATACAAGGGTCTTTCCATATGGTGGTATCTCGCTTAGTAAAGCTAGACTTAAGATTTGATTCTTTTAGTAGTGCATACAGCTTTAGACCATCTCTTGTGAAATCGATAGATATAGTGGTCTGAGTTTTGCTGACTTGTGAAGGATCTAGAAGATTTACCATTTCAGTCACTGCAACTTCCTTAATGGAAGAATTCTCAGTTGGGCTATGGGTATTGCAGGCAAGAAAACAAAGAATGAATGGAAGCCATCTCATAGAATACAACATAGCTTAGGAGTCGGCGTTCTTGGTAATTGGATAATACATGGGGTTTAATAATAAGGCCCAAATCTAGAATATTATATTAAACAAATCCACATATGAAAAATCTATACGTGAACTTTAACATTCATATAAGATAATTATGATTTGATCAGCTCACACCAGAATCCGTTATCATTGCCTTCCTTGCAGCTGGCACCTAATTGCTTAGTGAGTAATTTTATAAGTTTTGTCCCAAAACCAGTAGAAGAAGAAACATGTTTACCGATACCACTATCTTCTATTCTGAGGTTGAATCCATTCGGAGAATTTTTAATAAACGCTACTTCTACTCTGCCCTTTTGTCCATCTGGAAAAGCATACTTAAAAACATTGGTTAATAACTCATTTATAATCAATCCCAATGGAATGGCAGTATCCACATCCGCATCTATCTTATCCATATTAAGATGGATATCTACTTCATGCGCTTCAGATGTGTAAGCATCTTTTAGATTATCAGCGAATCTAGCAATATAGTCTTTCATTTCTATACTGATCAGGTTGTCTTTTTGATATAGGTTTTTTTTGTTCCAGTGCCATAGATTCTATTCTATGTGGTCCTTGAACTATAGCTTCTTTTGCATCAGTATCAGTTATG
>CAZKXO010000541.1:0-1633 GCA_964556525.1 uncultured Saprospiraceae bacterium | reverse complement strand
CCTAGGTACTCTTTCCTTCGTTAGTTACAGATTTGAAAACTGATTCTAAAGATTTCTTATCCAATTGCATTCCCAAAATTTTATTTCCAGAAGCTACTACCTTATCAAAAACCTCTTCTCGAACATCCACTGACGAATCTGCTTTCAAAGTATACTTGGCAGCTCCTGTCTTTACTACTTCCTCTACTCCAGTTATTTCTGTAAGTACTTCCAAAGAAAGTTCTTTGAGCAATTCTATTTGCAACGATACTGCCTGAATTGTCTTTTTACTTAACTGGTGCAAATTATCATCCGCTACAATTTTTCCTTGATTGAGGATGACGATCTTATCTGACACAGATTCTACTTCCTGTAGAATATGGCTAGAAAAAACAATGGTTTTGTCAACTTTAAGATTTGTAATCAGACTCCTGATTTCTATAAGTTGATTGGGGTCTAGGCCAGAGATGGGCTCATCTAAAATGAGCACTTCAGGGTCATGGATAAGTGCCTGCGCCAGACCTACTCTCTGCTTGTATCCTTTACTCAGTGAAGAAATTGTTTTTCTATACTCTTTTTGTAAGCCGACTAGTTCGATGAGTTCACTTACTCTGGAAGATGGTTTTTTCATCTTGTGTATCCGAGCAACAAAATTCAAGTACTCTTTTACATACATACTTCCATAAAGCGGATTGTGTTCAGGAAGATAGCCTATCTTTTTTTTGATCTCTATATCCTCCTTTCCAGCTTCCAATCCACAGATAAAGGCAGAGCCAGAAGTCGCAGGCATAAAGCAGGTAAGTATTTTCATAGTGGTGGTCTTACCAGCACCGTTGGGACCAAGCAGTCCTAGTATTTCTCCTTTCTCAGCAGTAAAGCTGATAGCGTCTATTGCCTTCTGCTTGCCATAAATTTTTGTAAGATTCTGAACCTCTATGCTCACTATTCAGGGTTTATCTGGTCGAATACTTCTTGGACATTCATTGCATCATTAACGTGGTAATTGGCTATTTCTGTCCTTCTAAGGGCATAAAGATAAGCGGAAGTATCCAATCGTCTACCAAGGTCTCTCGCAAATGACCGTATATAGGTTCCTTTTCCACATAATATGTCGAAACTGACATAAGGATTTTCAAAAGAAATCAAGTCAGAGGAGTGAAATACTACTTTTTTAAATTTCTTTGGTACTTCTTTTTCTTTCCTTGCCAACTTATACATTCGAACACCTCCAACTTTTGCAGCAGAATATCTAGGTAATTCTTGTTCTATTTCTCCTTGGAAGAAGCCCATAGCCTCAGAAACCATATCTTGATTAATATGACTAGCATCTCTTATATCAGTTTCTTCCTTTTCTCTATCTAATGTTTCCGTCGTTGCACCAAGTTTTACTTGGCCTGTATATCTTTTATCATGATTCTCTTCATTAGGAATTCGTTTGGTATATTTTCCGGTAAAGATCATAAGTAATCCTGTAGCCAGAGGATCTAAAGTACCATTGTGACCAACCTTAAATTTCTTGAGGTCATACTTGCGACGAAGGGCAAAGCGTAATTTATTTACTACATCAAAGGAGGTCCACTCTAGAGGCTTATCTATTAATATTACTGCTCCAGCTTTGAAATCAACCTTAGAAATATCTACACCTTTCTTTACT
>CAZKXO010000540.1:0-1635 GCA_964556525.1 uncultured Saprospiraceae bacterium | reverse complement strand
GGATAATTATCTACTGTCTTATTTGATTCAAAAGGATCCCACTTAATTAATGGCCATATCGCCCAGTCACTCTTGGATAGTTTTAGTTTTTTATAATCAACTTTTAAAGCATCTTTAATTTTAAGATCTTTACCCGTATAGTTTTTAAAAACTGGAAAGTAAGTATCCTTACACGTAACCCACAGGCTGCAAATCAGATCGCCTGGAATGGCAGAGAACTTGGAAAATGGTCGGACTGTCTGGAAAACTGTGATGTCCTAATCAATCTATGCGGCAAAAGTGTGGACTGCAGATATACAGCCAAAAACAAGCAAGCAATTTTGGATTCCAGACTATTACCAACACAACTTCTGAATAAAGCTATCAGCAAGAGTAAAAATCCCCCTAAGATCTTTCTCAATGCCAGCAGTGCAACAGCTTATGTGCATTCTAAAAAGCGACGCATGACAGAGAAAAATGGTGTTATAGGCCATGACTTTTCCATGTCCGTAGTAAGGGAATGGGAAGAAGCATTCTTCGCTACTGACCACCCAAAAACAAGAAAAGTTGCCTTACGAACAAGTATAGTACTCGGAGATAAAGGTGGCGCTTACCCAAAGCTGAGACAAATTACAAGACTAGGCTTAGGTGGAAAACAAGGCTCTGGCAATCAGATGGTTTCATGGATAAGTGAGCTTGATTTCTGTAAGGCAATAGACCATATAATTCACACCAGATATCTAGAAGGCGCAATAAATATCACAAGTCCAGAACCTCTTTCCAATGCTGCATTTATGAAAGCACTGAGAACTAAGATAAAGCCACTTTTTAGTATCCATCAGCCCAAATGGTTGCTAGAACTAGGGGCTATCTTCATGAGAACTGAAACAGAACTTCTGTTAAAAAGCAGGAATGTACTTCCAGAGAGACTGCTAGACTCAGGATTTGAATTTGATCACAAGACTATTTCATCTTTTTTATCCAATAAAATGGAAAAAGAAAAGGAAAGAGTCTGACAACTACTTAAAGCTTAGTAATCAGACTCTTAATACTTTATTTTTTAAGGCCGATTTCCCTGAGTCTTTCATCCAGATACTCTCCTGCCGTAATAGGCTCGTAAGCCAAAGGTCTTTCATCAGTAACACAGTCATTCAGACAAGTCAAATCCATTTCACTTTTTGGATGCAAAAAGAAAGGAATACTTAGTCTAGGCACATGCCATAGATGTTTAGGAGGATTGATTACTCTGTGGGTTGTTGACTTTAGGTAATTGTTGGTTAGTCTTTGAAGCATATCACCGACATTGATAACTATTTCGTTTTCTTCTGGAGTAATATCTAGCCACTGATTTTCAGCATTTAGTAGTTGTAATCCACCAGCAGAAGCCCCTACTAGAAGGGTTATCAGATTGATATCTTCATGTTGTTCAGATCTGATTGCTGATTTAGGCTCATTTGTAATAGGTGGATAATGTATTGCTCGAAGTATGGAGTTGCCATCCAGGATATGATCTTGGAAGTAATTTTCATCAAGTCCCAGTCCTATAGCAATTGCTCTCAGAAGATGTCCTCCAGAAGCTTCGAATGCTTTATAAAGTTTTTCTGATAACTCACTGAATTCTGGAACTGCATCTACCCATATGTTGTCAGGCTATTC
>CAZKXO010000539.1:0-1643 GCA_964556525.1 uncultured Saprospiraceae bacterium | reverse complement strand
TGAGCACAGTCCTTACGAACAGAGCATTTCTCTTTCCGACCTTCTCAGGTCTGCTTCGAAATGAAAAAAAGGTGGAGTTTCATCAGAAGTTACATTGAGATATATAAACCAGTACACCTCCTAATCCACCCGTATCGCTTGCTCCAAGCCTGTAGCCAGAAAACCCATGTTTCGTATGGTCTCATCGTCTAGGACATGCAGTCTAGGATTAGTTGCAAGATCATAGGTATTGTCATCATGACTAAATATATCATCCACAGAAATAATGATATTGTTGTCATCAGAAGATTTCACTGTGGAAAAAGAACGCATAGAAGCATTAGATCCGATATGTAATTGGAAAGACTCACCTGAGCCATATGCGCCGTCTGCATCTATATCCATTTTCCCTTCTATTTTTATAAAGATGTAACTGTTCCAACTTCTCCAGTATTCAGCCGAGTTAGAAAGCGGGTTGCTGGATACAAAATCTTCAGGGACGTTGCTATTTTGCTCAGGATCTAGGCCAATGTTGAAACTGAGACCTTCATACGATTCTATTCCTGTGCCATCCATCACCAACTGAAATCCTTCCTGTGCAGCCTCTTCAGAAACATGACTATTGGTAAGATCTATGTATTCTACTTCTGAAAGTTGGATGTCACCATGTTCTGCAGATTCCAAGGTTAGATCAGAAATAAAAAAGCTGACTCTTTGGATTTGGAATTGTTCTCCACTTGGATAAGTGTAGTCTGTAAAGAGTATAAGAGGCTGATCTTCATACTCTAACTTGAAATTGAAAACGATGTCTTCCTCATTTCCACAAGAAGAGAAAGAAATAATGGCAATAAATCCAATGACCAGAAATGCTAGATTTTTCAATGTTTAATGTTTTGTTTTTTAAACGTTTGGTATTACTAAATTGATCTTAATGAAGCATATAATTTTCAAACTTTGTGCTCATATTGACATTTAGTTGATTGGTATGGCAGTACTTGCCTTCCTTTCTGAAAGAGAGAAACGGGATTCTACCTTGCCGATATTGGGTATAATGGAGAGTTTGTCCATTATAAAATTGTTGTAGGCTTCTATGTCTGTCAAGATCAGTTTGAGTAGGAAATCTGCATTGCCGGTGATATGATGGCATTCTGTTACTTCAGGAAATTTGGTAATGGCTTCTACAAAAGAATTCAGAGCATCTTTGCCGTGCTTGCTTATAGATATATTGACAAATACAACCATTTGTTTACCCAGTTTCTTACCATCTACGAGTGCTACATACTTTTTGATGACGCCATTCTTTTCCAGCTTTTTCATTCTGTCAAAAATTGGTGTAGTAGAAAGATGAAGTCTCTCTGCCATCTCTTTGATTGTTAATCTAGAGTTCTCCTGAAGCATCTCTAGGATGGCCTTGTCGGTAGCATCTAAATGTATCATTAGTACTTATTCCAATATTTTTTTTCAGCAATTTGCAACGAAACTAAGTTTTATCTAGTCTTAGATACAATAGTTGATAACTTGTATAAAGGTCATAACAACCTCCATTAGTGCCTTTTATACACTTTCTACAAGATTAAGAGCTCTCCATAGGCAGGGCTCTTTTTAGTTTCAGCCCTAGCAAATAATATTAGTACCCTAGCTTCTGACTAATAGGATATAAATAT
>CAZKXO010000538.1:0-1661 GCA_964556525.1 uncultured Saprospiraceae bacterium | reverse complement strand
ATTGATTAACCAAGTATAATTATATGTCAGTTTTATTATTTCCTGGTCAAGGCTCACAATTCGTAGGTATGGGCAAAGTGCTTAGTGAGGAATATCCAGCTGCTGAGGAATGGTTATCTAAAGCAGATGCTATCCTTAATTTCGATCTATCAGAGATAATGAAAGAAGGAGATGCGGAGCAGCTCAAGCAAACTTCTGTTACCCAACCTGCGATCCTTGTCAATTCCTTCATTAGGTACAAATTGAATCAAAACAAGTTGAGTCCTTCTGCAGTAGCAGGGCATTCGTTAGGAGAGTTCACAGCATTGATTGCTAATGGCTGTTTGACTTTTGAGCAAGCCCTCAGCTTAGTATTGGTTAGGGCCAATGCCATGCAGGCTGCTTGCGATAATACAGAAGGAACAATGGCAGCTATACTTGGAATGGAAGACAATCAAGTAGAAGATTTATGCAAAAGCCATAAAGAGTCAGTAGTAGTTGCTGCCAATTACAATTGTCCAGGTCAATTGGTTATTTCAGGAACTGTCAAAGGAATAGAAGCAGTAGTAGTAGAGGCTAAAGAAGCTGGAGCCAGAAGAGCACTAGTCTTACCTGTCAATGGTGCTTTTCATTCTCCACTAATGGAGCCTGCAAAGTTGGCTTTACAAGAGGCTATAAACGAGACAGAATTTACAGAACCAAATGTGCCTATCTATCAGAATGTATCAGGTAAGAAAGAAACCGATCCAGATATTATCAAAAGTAACTTGATTGCACAGTTGACCAGCCCCGTTAGGTGGACGCAATCTATGAAGAACATGATAGCTGATGGGGAAGACAACTTTGTAGAATTTGGGGCAAAAGTGCTTAGTGGATTTATTAAAAAAATAGACAGAAAACTACCAGTTACTCAATACTAAAATGAAGGAGAAGATAGAGTCAGGAAACATATTGATTGCTCAACCCTTTATGGAGGATAGCAACTTTAAGAGATCTGTAATAGGACTAACTGAGCATGGGGAAGAAGGGACTGTTGGTTTCATTCTAAATAAGCCACTGAATGTCAAGTTTTCTGAAATCATGCCTGATTTGGAGACAGAAGAACAGTACAGGGTCTATTTCGGAGGTCCTGTGGCAAAGGACACTATTCATTACTTACACAACGTAGGAGATTTGCTAGAGGAAAGCATTCCCATAAAGCAGGGCATCTATTGGGGTGGCAATTTTGAGAAGCTCACTTTCTTGATTCAGTCAGGACTTATCTTAGCTAAAAATATCAGATTCTATGTTGGCTATGCCGGTTGGTCGGAAGGACAATTAGATGAAGAATTAAAAGGTGGAACATGGATAGTATCTGATTGGTTTGCGAATTACACATTCCAAAGTCAGCCAAAGGATTTATGGCAAGAATCGCTAAACCACAAGGGAGATACTTATTCCGTAATTTCACAGATTTCCACTAAACACAACGACAACTAGATTGTATTCATTCCAAAATATAAATCTGCATTTCGGAGATTTTCGTTTGTTCGATAATGTCTCCTTTGTAGTATCTCCTGGTGACAAGGTTGCTTTGGTTGGAAAGAATGGAGCAGGGAAAACAACTTTATTCAAAATACTTACGGGTGAGATGTCTGCTGACTCAGGTGATATCTCTATGCCTTCAGATAGTTCTATAGGTT
>CAZKXO010000537.1:0-1682 GCA_964556525.1 uncultured Saprospiraceae bacterium | reverse complement strand
TTGAACAAACTTTAACAATACCTGTCAGTTACTATTTCTTTCTTTGTTGTCTAAATAAATACAGATCAACCCCTCCCCAGTTTTTACTGGTTTTTTAGAAGATATACCTTTAGATTTCCTGTTCTTCCTAGATGGAAGCAAAATGTTTATTACCTAAACTAATTATATAATGATTATGAAGAATAAGTTTTTGAGCACCTTAGTGATGTTGTTTGTACTTGGTCAGACCTATGGTCAGTCACCTGTTATAGCACAAAATAAGATACAACTGAAAGTGTACGATGGTGCTGGAGCCATAGTTAGTGAAAGTGTTTTCCAAGATAATCAGGCGGCTTCAATGAACTTGGAGCAACTGATAAATGAAGCACCTGCAGATGAGAGAATACTGTTGCATGGTCACTATATGAAGAACGATATTAAGTACTCCGTATTCTATAGTGGTACTAAAGACTCAGGAGAGTTGTGTAAAAGTGAGACACAGAAGTTCAGACCCTCACTTGGAATCACCGGCTATTCTAATGAGAACTTTTCTGGACTAATAATAGAAGAAGTTGTTCCTGAAAGTTCTGCAGCCCAGATAGGTTTGTCTCCAAGAGATGTCTTGTACAAACTCGGTGAGCAAGAAATTACAACCTATTGTGATCTTCGTATGGCAATTCTAAAATCTAAAGTAGGAGAGTCTATCAAAGTAGAGTACAGCTCTAAGGGTAGAATGATAACCGACCATCTAGTTTTGGGAGCTAACCCATATATCCATGTCACTTTTGCTGCATGCAATACAGACGAAGATCAGGTAAAAACACAGCCTAAAAGTCTCATAGAGGATAGTGTATTACTTGCAGAAGAAAGAATGCTATCCGTATTTCCGAATCCAACAAATGGCATCAGTCACCTTAAGTTTGACTCTAGCTCTGAGGAGTCGGTTTCTTTCCTAGTCCTGGATAGTGCGGGTTCATTGATTCACAAAGAAGAGGTAGGTAATTTCTTCGGAAGCCTAAGAAGAACTTTCGATTTCGAAAATCTAGCTGCTGGCGCCTATTACTTTGTGATAAATCAAGGAAACAACTCAGAAAAAAGCAAAGTGTTATATATGGGGCAGTAAGCACAAGATACTTTTGATCTAAGCTTTACTTAGACAGTAACTGAAGAATGCATGTCTTTTCTAAGTGCCTTTATAGCAGGGTCTGCCAGATATTCATCTAATGTCTTTAGCCTGTCTATACATCCATTAGGTGTAAGTTCGATGATTCTGTTGGCGACTGTCTGAGTAAAGTGATGATCATGTGTTGTAAAGATGACAGTGCCAGGGAAACTCATAAGTGAGTTATTGAAGGCTGTGATACTTTCTAAGTCCAGGTGATTAGTGGGTTCGTCTAGCATAAGGAGGTTGGCACTTTTCATCATCATTCTGGAAAGCATGCATCTGACTTTTTCACCCCCAGATAAGACATTAGACATCTTGAATACTTCTTCTCCTCCAAAGAGCATCTTGCCTAGGAAGCCTCGTATATATTGCTCGTCTTTGTTTGTGGAATACTGTCTGAGCCAGTCCATCAGATTTTGAGGTTCGTCGCTGAAATATTTTTCGTTTTCTACAGGTAGATATGCCGTGGTGATAGTCTGCCCAAATTCGAAGCTGCCAGATGTAGGTTTCAGTTCTTCATTAAGGATATGATAAAAAG
>CAZKXO010000536.1:0-1684 GCA_964556525.1 uncultured Saprospiraceae bacterium | reverse complement strand
TATTTGAATTCTGAAGAGAGAATATTAAATCAACATTTTCTGTAGTATCATCAAATCCAAATCCTCCAAAACCAAAGCCAGAAAAATCAAATTTCTGATATTCATATCCAACAACTGCACTCAATAAAAAGCCATCAGAAATATCATCAGTGAAACTCAAGGTATGAGAATGTAAGTTGGTTACAAGTCTATTAGTAGAGTATCCTGCAAATCCTAGTCCTTCTATACCTTGTACATTGATATCCTTTCCTATAGATCCTGTAGTCAGTCCTATTCCGTAATTAATACCGTATCTATATCTGTATGTCAAATTATCTGTAAGATTGATATAGGGTGAAATACTTCCCAAAAGCGTTGTTGTGTTAGCTCTTTCATCGTAAGCATTTAACAATTGTAACGGATTTATTGTTGTAGCTCCGATACCTGGAGTATTAACATCTGTCGTGAAACTACCATCTTCCTGAGTCAATGGAGCAGTAGGATTCCACTGCAAAGCTTGACCAATTAAATTTCCTGTAAATCCAGCATTCGTAGATATTGGTGCAACATTCTCAGAAGTATGAGAAGATACAACAAAGAAATCTATACCTGCTCTATCATCCCAAAGATTATACTGAGCATTAAGAGTTCCATTATATCTCTGAAGACCAGATTCTCTAACTATACCTTGTACATCTTGGTATCCTGCAGAAAATCTCACTCTACCATTTTCAGTAGAATTACCTACTGAAAGGCTATAATTTTGAATAGATCCACTTCTTGTGATTTCATCAAAAGCATCAGAAGAACCTTCGAAATCTCCAGAAGTAAGTTCATAAGTATTAAGCGCAGATCTGTAACCAGCTGCGTCAAGTACGTCATATTCTTTGAGTACTGAACTCGAACCTAAGCTTACATTGAAGTTAACATCTGTACCTTCTTCACGAGCTTTCTTTGTAGTAATCAAGATAACACCATTTGATGCTCTTGATCCATAGATAGCCGCAGAAGATGCATCTTTTAATACCTCTATAGAAGCAATATCATTCGGATTGATGAAATTCAAAGGATTTGAATTCTCAATATTCCCTATGTCTACAGATAATAATCCAGCTTTTGCAGTTCTACCATCTAGAGGAACTCCATCTACTACATATAATGGATCTGCCCCTGCTCTAATAGAGTTGTTACCTCTAACTTTTACAGTTGCACGACCACCGGGTTGACCTGAGTTGTTTACAAAATTCACCCCAGGTACACGACCTTGCAGTAACTGATCTGGAGAGATAATAACGCCTTGATTAAAGTCTTCTTCTTTCAAAGAAGCGACAGATCCTGTCAAGTCACGTTTTCGTACAGTTCCATAACCGACGACAACGACCTCATCTAGTAAGCTACCTTGATTCAAGCTAACATTGACAAATGAAGATTGTCCATCCAAGTTTATGACCTGATCTGCATAACCAGCATAAGAAATAATCAGTTGATTAGAACCATCTGGCACTGATAGACTGAAATTTCCATCAATGTCTGTGATGGTTCCTACCGATGTGCCGTCCACAAGAACATTTGCACCGATAAGGGTTTCATTGGTACTGCCATCTGTTACTACACCACTAATGGTTCGCTGCGCATATGCGGTCATAGCGAACATAGCACAGCATAGTATTAGGAAGGACCTAATAGTAAGTTTTTTCATACTAAG
>CAZKXO010000535.1:0-1690 GCA_964556525.1 uncultured Saprospiraceae bacterium | reverse complement strand
CTGAACTCTTGCTGATAATCTACGGCCGTCTTCTCACTTACCAACCTTTTGTTATCAATAATCTTCTTAAGAGAAAGTAAGATCTGGTTAGGATTTACAGGTTTGATAAGGTAATCATTGATCTCACTTCCAATAGCTTGTTCCATTAGATCTTCTGCCTCGTTTTTTGTAATCATCACAATGGGGACATGCTTGTTTGTCAATCTGATTTTTTCTAAAGTTTCCAAACCAGTGAGACCTGGCATAGATTCATCTAAGAAAACGACTTCTATTTGGTTGTCTTGGCTCAATGTATCTAAAGCATCGTGGCCATTGGTCACCTGAATCACTTCATATCCCTTCTTTTCCAGGAAGAATAGTTGAGGTTTAAGTAAATCTATTTCATCGTCAGCCCAGAGGATTTTAACTTTTGACATTGATACTTTTTGGATTATAATTTAAGATATGGACATACGAACGCTTTATAAGTTCAATCTAGTACCTTCGCAGTCCTATGAGCAAAAGAAAGATTATAAATGATCCAATATATGGTCTTATAACCTTTCCATTCGATTTATTGTATGATATAATAGATCATCCCTACTTCCAGCGATTAAGGCGAATCTCACAAATGGGCCTTTCGACCTATGTCTATCCGGGTGCCAACCATTCCCGATTTAGTCATGCTTTGGGAGCTTTACATCTGATGACCAGTTCTATCACTGTTCTGAGAGACAAAGGAGTTGCTATCTCTGATGAAGAATATAGAGGATGTTGCCTAGCAATCCTACTTCACGATATCGGTCATGGTCCCTACTCACATGGACTGGAAGGACTAATGGTGGACAAGCATCATGAAGAGCTTTCCCTTTTATTGATGGAAGAACTTAATAGAGAGTTTGATAATCAGCTTGAGCTAGCTATAGATATATTTAAAGGTGAGCACCCCAGAACATTCTTTACCCAATTGGTTTCAAGTCAGTTGGATATGGATAGAATGGATTATCTGACCAGGGATAGTTACTATACCGGTGTAGCAGAAGGTGTTATAGGATACAAGAGGCTTATCTCAATGATGAATGTTGTTGCAGACGAATTAGTTATAGAAGAGAAAGCAGTTTTCTCGATAGAGAAGTTTTTAGTGGCCAGACACTTTATGTATTGGCAAGTATACCTTCATAGAACCTCTATAGTAGCAGAGACCATGTTGAGAGAATTTGTTATGAGATTGAAGAAATTGATCTATTCTGACAAATTGGGAAAGAAATCGAGTTGTCTCCTCACAAATTTCTTCTCAGAAATGAGAAATGGCACAATAAATGAGATTACTTTATTGAGTAGATTTACTGAATTAGATGATGTAGATGTACTCACTAGTTTAAAGATTTATAAAAATCACCCTGATATAATTTTGAATTACCTATCCAATTCAATTCTTAACCGAAGATTATTTGCTATAAATCTTCAGGATACACCTATCTCAAGTGACTTCGAATCAAAAGTCCGTCTTAACATCGAGCAAAAGTCAGGTTTCGACTCTGAAACTTGTAAAAATTTAGTTTTTAAAGGTCAGGAAACTACACAAGCTTATAATAATTATAAGCAGAATATTAAAGTGTTAAAAAAAGATGGGGCTATAGAACCCCTATCTAAATTGCTAAATCCTTGGATAAACGTAAAGAAGGTTACCAAATTCTACCTATGTTATCCA
>CAZKXO010000534.1:0-1697 GCA_964556525.1 uncultured Saprospiraceae bacterium | reverse complement strand
CTAAGTTGATGGCCATTCTTAAGAGGGAGTAGCCACGTGTCTGGAAATCAGGATGTCCCCACGCATTGACAGCACTAAAAGCGGGAGGGCTAAACATCCCATTGCTTATCCCTGTGAAGGCCATCCAGAAACACAGAGGCCAGAAAGCGTTGATAAAAGCAATACCGAAAAAAGCTATTGTACACGAGAAAAGACTCAGTGCCATCACCTTAAAGTTGCCTATCGAATCAGTCAAGTAACCCCCAATATTCGCTCCTGCCAATGCACCTAATCCATAACAAAATAAGACAATGGCCGCCTCTGTTTTACTAAATCCAAGTACCGTACTGAGATAGACCGACATAAACAGCAAGGCTCCCTCACCACATCTATTTACCAGATAGATAAGAGCCACCGCCCATACATCACGGGTAAGACCTTTGAATGAGTTAATATAGAATTTTATCGGATTCATATAATTAAAAAAGCCTTGTCAGTAGCTACTGACAAGGCTGTATGTTTCTTAGAAATATATAACACTAGTCAGTTCACTGTATATAGCAGTAAAGAGTACGAGGTATTATTTCTAGCTGTATTCATTTTTTATTTCTGGAGGTCAAAGGTAGGTAAAGTTTTGATAGAAAGCTCGCAACTTTTTTGGAAAACGATGTTCTGGAAGAAAGCATCACTACTTTTTTCCTAAGGGTAAATAATCCTATCCTTGTCGGTACACAACTAAGCATAGAACCAGCAGATGCCGTTTTTGATTTGAATCCTTCCATTGGTAATCTACCCAACCTTTACAAGGGAGAACAACTAATTATATCAGGAAGATACAAAACACCGCAGGACGTCTCTATGACTCTAACAGGAACAGCATTCAAAAGTGATGTCAACCTTAATTATGATTTTAATTTGTCTGACAGCATCAATGTGGAAAGATCTTTCCTTCCTAAGCTGTGGGCAAAACAAAAAACAGATGAGCTCTCTATCCAATTTAACCTATCGGATGATGATATTATAAGAGACAGAATACAACAAGGCATAGATGATGTCAGCCAATGTTACAACGTAGTCAATCTGGAGTTCAATAGTTTTGTAACAGGCGCTACTCTTGGAATAGAATTAGTGGATTTTACAGCTATTAAGAGAGAAAACCATGTTCGACTCGAATGGACAACTTGGGGAGAGTGGAATAACGACAGATTTGAAATCGAAAGGAGTTCCGATCTTACCATCTGGAAAATGATAGGAGAAAAGCTAGGTGCAGGATCAAGTTCAGAAAAAAAGTTTTATAGTTTCTCAGACAACAATCCCCTGGATGGCATTAACTACTATAGACTGAAGCAAATAGATAGAGACGGTGAGGCTACCTACTCAAATGTAATTGCCATAATTATAGAACAAGATACAAATTTGAAGCTGATTGCAAATTTGATCGCTAGGGGTCAATTGCTGGAACTAGACAATCAGACTCAGCAAGAAGTCGATATGCACTTGATAGACATGAATGGACGCCTTGTTTCTAAAGTGGAAGCTGATGATAGTCTTATCAGTCTTTCAACGATAGATTTAGCACCTGGAGAATATATCCTGCATGCGACAAGTGAAGAGAGGAGACTGACTGAGAAGGTGACAGTTTTCTAGCAGTCATAGATCAGGCAGGTTACTGTATTAAGAAAGTCTAAGATTTAGGCATCTTACCACGTAAGGCCCTT
>CAZKXO010000533.1:0-1699 GCA_964556525.1 uncultured Saprospiraceae bacterium | reverse complement strand
GCGTTATCAATCATATAAGTTTGGATTCCTCTTTTTTCAAAGGAATGAATAGAAAGTACTCACAGAAAAGTGGCAGCATATTTCTGGATACAGCTTTGGATGAAATAGATCTGTGTCACTGGTTGCTGGATGATACTTTTGCTCTGGTAGATGTATCAGTTATCAATAATACGGTAAAGTGTGAAGCAACTACCGCTATGGGTATCAGTGTAAGTCTCATAACTCAGCCGACGATCCAAAAAGAACAGAGCTACATCAATATCTACGGTAACAAAGGCCAAATAATCATCTCTAATACCAACCACCGATCCTTCAAAATCTACAAAGACAGTGGTGAGAAAATAGATGTGTTCCGCGAAGACTATCATGGCTTCATTTTTCCTGAGTACTTACAACTCCACCATTTTACCCAGGCTATACTCGGCAAAGAAAAACGTCGACTAAAGACAAAGAATGCCGTAGAAAATATCAAGCTGGCTGTAGCCTTTGAGAAAGCCAAGGTGCTGGAGAAGAGGATGGAGTTGAGTTAGTCGTGAATTTCAATCTAAATTTAGCAACTTGGATGGGATGTTTTGTGCCAAGTAGAAGAGCCAGATAAGGCACTACAGTTATTGGTTGCGGACCTTAATGGTTCCATATACCATACGACATAGAAAGTGCATTCCTCTCAGAATATTTCCATAAATAACTCTGGCGTATATATCTTACATCTAAGATATAATGATAAAACATCAGTCTATGAGAAATTTGTCATATTGGATTAAGATACTATTAATGACCTCTGCGCTTTTGGGTCTCAGCATCAGTGCTGAGGCCCAAAGTGACAAAAGAGACTACGTTTGGTTTGGAGGTTTTTTCGGCAATAATTATTTATTTGATTTCAACAATGGCTCTTCACCTCAGGATATAAAAGATGTAATTCCCATTTCCTTTTTAGGGAACAATGCTTCCATCTGTGACAGAGACGGCAATCTACTCTATTATACCAATGGCTGTCATGTAGTCGGCAGAGATCACCAGATACTGCCTAATGGCAGTGGACTGAATGATGGTGACTGGATCACACAATTCAGAGGAGACACCTGTAGTTTCTATCCGACGACTCAGGATATTCTCATCTTACCGGATCCTGGCAGTGCGGAAAATCATTATGTAATTCATAAGCCTATAGAATTGGGCGATCCAAGGTTCAAATCATTGCGATATAGTTATATAGAGTCAATTAATTCCATAGGTAGAATAACCGACAAAGGCATAGAAATTATTCCAGATATAGTGTCTAACTTCTCTTATCTAACGGCCTGCCCTCATTTAAATAATGAAGATTGGTGGATAGTAGATATAGATAAATCCGAATTGATTTACTCTATTTTGTTGTCAGCACAAGGATTTGAAACCATACAAACAACAAAGTTGCCGACAAATTTTGTAGAGAACTCATCTGGATCAGGAACAACAAAGATTTCCCCAGATGGTAACACATTTGCCTTTTATAATGCCTATGATGATTTACATCTCTATGATTTCGAAAGAGCAACTGGAGAATTTTCTAATCATAGATATTTGATCATAGAAGAATTTCCAGATGATGTTGCAAGATTTTCATCTGTGGAGTGGTCTCCGAATTCCAGATTCCTATACATCAGCATAGAGGATCAGCTATGGCAGATAGACACATGGGAAGACGAGCTAGAGGATG
>CAZKXO010000532.1:0-1717 GCA_964556525.1 uncultured Saprospiraceae bacterium | reverse complement strand
CATCAGTACTGGCAGCAAAAGGCGGACTATGCCATTAAATTGGAGCTAGACGATAAGACTCAAAGAATCTATGCTGAAGAAACTATAACTTATACTAACAATTCTCCAGATGAATTAGAGTATCTATGGTTACAGTTAGATCAAAATATGAGAGCAAAAGATTCTGATACTTATAAAATTCAAACAAGCAGTATCTCAGATAAAAGGTCTATCCGACAACTCAATAGATTAGAGCCCACCTTTGATGGCGGATTCAAAATAGATCATGTAAAGAATGCAGATGGCTCTGACTTAAGTCATACGATCAATAAGACGATGATGCGTATCAACCTCACACAAAATTTGAAGCAAGGAGAATCATTTTCTTTTAATATCAAATGGTGGTACAATATCAATAATAGAATGAAGATAGGAGGTAGATCTGGTTATGAGTACTTTGAAGAAGATGACAACTATCTATACACCATTGCCCAGTTCTTTCCGCGTATGGTTTCTTACAATGATGACGAAGGATGGCAAAACAAACAGTTCCTAGGGAGAGGAGAATTTACCTTAACCTTCGGAGACTATGATGTAGAGATCACAGTTCCTAAAGATCATCTAGTAGCAGCTACTGGAGTACTTCAGAATGAAGGTGATGTTCTTACTAAAAAACAGCAAGAAAGATTTGACGAAGCGCGTAATGAATTTGAAAAACCTGTACTCATAGTAACACAGGATGAAGCTGAGAAAGCAGAACAAAGTAAAGCAAGTGGAAAAGCAACATGGAAATTTAAAGCGGACAATGTAAGAGATTTCGCTTTTGCATCTTCTAGAAAGTTTATCTGGGATGCTATGAATGTAAAACAGTCTGACGGAAGCACAGTGTTGGCAATGTCGATGTATCCTAAAGAAGGGAATCCTATTTGGGAGAAATTTTCTACTAAGGCAGTAGCCCATACCTTGAAATGGTATTCGCATTATACGTTCCCGTATCCGTACCCAGTAGCTTGGTCTATACATGCTGCTAGTATCGGAATGGAATATCCAATGATCTGTTTCAACTTTGGTAGACCAGAAAAGGATGGTACATATACACAGAGAACTAAGTATGGTATGATCGGAGTAATCATACATGAAGTAGGACATAACTATTTTCCAATGATTGTGAATAGTGATGAACGTCAATGGACTTGGATGGATGAAGGTTTGAATACATTCTTACAATATTTGACAGAACAGCAATGGGAGAGAAACTATCCTTCACGTAGAGGCGAAGCTCATAAAATAGTGGGCTATATGGGAGGAGACAAATCAAAGATTTCACCTATCATGACAAACTCAGAATCTATCTGGCAGTTTGGAAATAATGCATATGGTAAACCAGCTACTGCTTTAAATATTTTGAGAGAGACTATTATGGGCAGAGAACTTTTCGATCATGCATTTAAGACATACTCGAATAGATGGAAGTTTAAATCACCGGAACCGGCTGATTTTTTCAGATCTATGGAAGACGCATCTGCAGTTGACTTAGATTGGTTTTGGAGAGGTTGGTTTTATACTAATGACAATGTAGACATCGGACTCTCGGATGTAAAATGGATGAAGCTTGATTCGCAGAATCCAAAAATAGAAATGAAGCGTAAAAAGGAGGAGATGGTTGCAGGACCTATGAATATTTCTACGATTAGAAATAAGGAGCAAATCAAAGAGACTAGAAATGAAAGAGATCCTG
>CAZKXO010000531.1:0-1719 GCA_964556525.1 uncultured Saprospiraceae bacterium | reverse complement strand
GTTGTAGTACTAGATAACCAACGCCAAAATTTTCCGGCCAAGTACGAGACCCTTCAGGAATAAGAGGTGTGATGCTGACAGGGATACATAGGATTCAGAAAGTAGACAGGGCAAGCTCTATAGCACGTTGTCCTTTTTTGTAATGATTGAGCCAACGACGGTTAATTTGCAAAAGTTCACTCACAGTTTCCTGGCACAATTGCTGTAACCGGAACCAATGATGCAGATGTTGACCAATATAAAAAGAGCTATGTCTGCGTTGTCCTTTCATTGTAGTTTCAGGTCGTGCGACATATTTTTGAATTCCCATCCGCTTAATTTGTTTCCCCTGAATAGTTGCACTGGTGTAAGCGATGGCAACAACAATCATTAGCTTAGAGAGCCATTTTGCCTCCAATTTAGACCCTTCAAGATTATATCCACCCGCCTTAAAATCTCGAAACATTTCTTCAATATCAAACCGTTTTTGATAGGCAATAATTGCCCTGTCTATATTTTCAAAGTTAGTCAAAATATACCAGGGTTCCTTAGTCTTAAATCCCTTGTAATTCCGCTTCCATTTACAGGCTACATTAAAAGTCCCAAAACCTTTTTGCTTTGTGACTTGCTGATCATTGAGGAAAAGCTTCATGCCTGGAGTAAGACCCAGATCTCTCAGTTCCTGATATCAGTCATTATCTTTTTGAATCTTGGTGTCACGTTTCTGTCTTAAACAGAAGTATGCATTTCTATCCCCAAGCCACTTTCCCAGCTTGATTGAACAAAATTCTCTGTCTCCTAGCACTACGGTTACATAATCTGATAGAAGTGCAATACTTTTGCTCAATACCGCCTGTTGCTCTGTCAAGTTACTACTTCCTTTCTTCTCCAGAAAATTCCAATAAATTGGCCAAGACCTATGGTCATAGACCACACTTACTACCAAAATATTAATCACGCCCCAACTGGTACGGTCTATCGCCAGATAAATAGTGTCACGGCTCGTAAACATACTACTTAAAAGAGCCTTGACACAAGGAAGCCAGAGTGTCTCTATACTTAATTCTTCTAGCCTCAAAAACCTGCGCAATTTCTGACGACGACTTTCAAATAAAATGGGTAATGGTAGAGCTTCTGCTAATAAGCTAATCGGCATCTAAAATGCATAAAATATAGGTTGAAATCAGCCGGATCATCTACCTTATGCCTGTCAAAGGATTTCTAACTTTAGAGCAAATTAATAAGTTGCAGGAAACCCTTAAAGAGTGTGATTTACCTCATGTACGAGAGAGGGCGCTCATTCTATTGCTACAAAATGACGGTAAAACTCATAAACAGATTGCCGAGTTTTTAGGTTGTTCGCCTCGAACGGTAGCTTACTGGAGTATACATGGTGACCCCGACAATTTAGATAGCTTATACAATAAACGTGACCAGGAATATCATCGAAAAGCGACTCCAGAATATATCAAGCTTCTGCTTGAGACAATCGATCAAGAACCTCAAGATCTTGGTTATGAATTTGGTCGTTGGACTGGAGCAAGATTATCAGAATATCTAGAGAAGAAAACTGGTATTCAACTCAGTGGTTCTCAGATTCGGAGAATATTAAAGCAAAAAAAGTATAGTTATATCTGGGCAAAATATAGTCTTGAAGATAAGCAAGATCCAGAAAAAAGGAAAGCTTTTAAAGAAAAATTAGCGCGATATTTATTACTTACAAAAGAATTGCCAGAACAT
>CAZKXO010000530.1:0-1744 GCA_964556525.1 uncultured Saprospiraceae bacterium | reverse complement strand
TACGTTCTGCATGCTAACCGATATACCTTCTCACGGCCAAGCCGCCTCACTGACATACCCTCTCATCATCCTACCTTATCACTCCTACTTCAAGCACTTAAAATAATCAAAAGGCTCCAGGCAGTCCTCACATTGGAACAAGGCCTTACAAGCTGTGGAACCAAACTGGCTTTTCATTTTAGTATTAGTCGATTGGCAGTTTGTGCATTTTACGATTTTAGCTCCATCGTAGAGCACTCTTTTGTCCATCGACTCTGTCAAAGGTGCAGCTACTCCATATTCCTCTAACTTCCTTCTTCCATCTTCCGAAATCCAATCTGTCGTCCACGCTGGTGAAAGCACCAACTTGATATCTGATGCGTAGCCTGCATTATCCAGTGCGATAGCAATATCAGTTGCCATAGTATCCATAGCAGGACAACCAGAATAAGTCGGTGTCAGTTTTATAGTTACAAGTGTACCTTCCTTGGATACGGACCTTACCACTCCAAGATCCAAAACAGTCAATACTGGAATCTCAGGATCTGAAACAGTAGCAAGGATTGCAGAAATCTCGGGATCGAATTTATTACTTTCAAGCTTCACTTCTCTGTTATTTGTCACCACTCCATTGCAGGGTAAGCCCTTTGCATATACTGTAACTCATTCAAGATAAAACCCATATGCTCTGAATGGATGCCTAACTTTCCTCTCACAACTCGTGGCTTTAGTTCTGGCTTTTCCTGTTCGGCTTCCTCTAGAGTCTTTTCCACTATAGAATAATATTCATTTTTAAAAGAAGTAACATCAGGACCGATTCCTGCTTGATACATTTCTTTTTCCACCTCCGTTTCTACAAAAAATTCATCTGCAAATGGAAATAAATGCTCAACAGCTTTCTGCATTTTGGAATTACTTTCTTCTGTTCCTCCACCTAGTCGTTTTATCCAGCTAGACGAAAACCTCAGGTGATAATTGCTCTCTTTTATAGACTTGTGTGCGATAGCTTTAATTGTCTCGTCCCTACTTTCCATCAAGGCAGGCAACAAAAGACTTTGATATACATCAAACAAATACTGACGTAATACAACATGTGCAAAGTCAATATTTGGTTGCTCTAGGAGGACAACGTTTCTATATTCCCTCTCCCTTCTAAGAAAGGCTATGGTATCCTCAGTAACTTCTTCTCCTTGCAATTCTGCTGCATAACCAAAGTAATTTCTCACTTGACCATACAGATCCAGTGAAATATTTGTCAAAGCAATATCAGTTTCCAGACTTGGTCCATGCCCACAAAGCTCTGATAATCTATGTCCTAAGATCATAGAATTGTCTCCGAGCATTAGAAGATAGTTATACAAATGATCTTTCATCTAGATATGCTTTAGCTCTATTGGCAATTCGTAGAAAGTAGGATGACGATATACTTTGTCTTGGGCGGGCTCGAATAGTTCTCCTACATTTTCTGGATTGGAAGCATGTATGTCTTTTGACTCCACTACCCATATACTCACACCTTCTTGTCTACGTGTATAGACATCTCTGGCATTTTCCATAGCCATTTCAGAATCAGCGGCATGCAGAGAACCTACGTGTCTGTGTTCCAATCCATTTTTGGACCGTATGAATACTTCGTAGAGAGGCCATTCGGTTTTGGTATTGTTGGTTGATTTGTTACTCATAGGTTACTTTCTTGTATTGGGTTTGGTGTTTTGTTGCGGTTATTCGGGGTTTTACGGTTATTCGGGGTTAGTCGGTTAGTCGG
>CAZKXO010000529.1:0-1745 GCA_964556525.1 uncultured Saprospiraceae bacterium | reverse complement strand
GTGATCCAAGTTTCCTTTACCCTTACCCATCCTTACCTCTAGAGGCTTAGATGTAATAGGCTTATCTGGAAAGATTCTGATCCATACCTTTCCTTGTCTTTGCATGTGTCTGGTCATTGCTATCCTTGCAGACTCTATCTGTCTGTTAGTGATAAAAGCATTTTCCATGGTTTTCAAACCAAATGAACCAAAGGCAATCGTACTTCCTCTATGGGCAATTCCCCTATTCTTCCCCTTCTGTTGCTTCCTGTATTTTGTACGTTTAGGCTGTAACATATCTTAGTTTATTTTCACTTCGCAAAAAGTTGCGCAAAGGTATAATAAATTGAATTATCTATTTTCTGTTGTTTCCTCCTCTATTACCACCTCTTCCACCTCGGTTGTTACCACGGTTGTTACCACGACCACCTCTATTTCCTCCTCTGTTCCCACCTCTATTTCCTCTTCCACCTTTCTGGTTAGGATCTCCTACGTTTGGTGACAAATCTCTTTTCCCTAAAACTTCACCTCTACATATCCAACACTTCACTCCTATCTTTCCGTATACTGTCAAAGCTTCGTAAAGTGAATAATCTATATCCGCTCTGAATGTATGTAATGGTGTTCTACCATCCTTAAATTCTTCACTTCTGGCCATCTCCGCTCCATTCAGTCTTCCACTTACTCTTATTTTGATACCTTCTGCACCAGCTCTCATTGTAGACTGGATAGCCATCTTTATCGCTCTTCTGAAGTTTACCCTTCCTTCTAGCTGCTTACCTACTGACTCTGCAACGATTGCAGCATCCAGTTCTGGCTTTCTTATTTCTATGATATTGATCTGAACTTCTTGTCCAGTTAGTTTCTTCAACTCCTCACGGATTCTATCTACTTCCGAACCTCCCTTTCCGATAATAATTCCAGGTCTAGAGGTATGTACGGTAACTGTGATTCTCTTAAGAGTTCTTTCTATAATGATTCTTGCGATACCGCCTTTATTAACTCTGGCTGTAAGGTAGTTTCTGATTTTCTCGTCTTCTACTACTTTATCAGCAAAATTTTTGCCGCCATACCAGTTAGATTCCCATCCTCGGATGATACCTAAACGATTACCTATAGGATTAGTCTTTTGACCCATATTCAGTTATTATTCTTCTGTTGTTTCAGCGTCATCGTTAGTTCCTTCTAACTCGACTTTATTAGTTACTACTACTGTTACGTGGTTAGATCTTTTTCTTATTCTGTGCGCTCTACCATGTGGTGCTGGTCTGAATCTCTTCAACATGCCTGCCTCATCTACATGGATACTTTTGATATATAGATCATAGTCATCAGCACTATAAGCCATATCCAATTTATTCTCCCAGTTAGAGATTGCTGACAATAATAATTTTTCTACGTAGTCTGAGGCTTCTCTTTTTGAGAACTTAAGAATATTAAGCGCATCATCTACTGACTTGCCTCTTACACTATCAGCAACAAATCTCATTTTTCTTGCTGAAAGGGATACGTTTTTCAATTTTGCTATTGCTTCCATCACTTTATTGATTGTAGCTATTAATTATCTGTTTCCTGAGTGACCTTTATATGTACGTGTAGGTGCAAATTCTCCAAGCTTATGACCTACCATATTCTCTGTAACATATACTGGTACAAATGTTTTTCCATTATGTACTGCAATCGTAATTCCAACCATAGATGGAATAACCATAGACGATCTTGACCAAGTTTTAAGTACAGACTTCTTAGTTGATTCCTGTGCTTTC
>CAZKXO010000528.1:0-1753 GCA_964556525.1 uncultured Saprospiraceae bacterium | reverse complement strand
CTAAGGAACGATGGATAGTAATTGTGGTTACATTGCTGTTACTTTGAAAATATATTAATCTAATCAATGCGTAATTTTCTTTTCACAATGTTTCTGCTGTTGCCATTTGCCTCTATGGTTTTTGGACAGGAGCAAATTCAATGGCTGACTTGGGAACAAGCTCTGGAGAAAAACAAAATTGAGAAAAGAAAGATTGTTGTAGATGTGTATACCCAATGGTGTACATGGTGTAAAAAAATGGATCAAAGAACTTACCAACGTCCAGAAATTGTAGAGCAGATAAATAAGGAGTTTTATGCTGTAAAGTTTGATGCAGAACAGAAAGAGGATATAATTTTCAATAATAGAATCTACAAGTACGTAAGTACTTTCGGGATGAAAGGTTATCACGAATTGGCTCAGGAAATCATGAATGGAAGAATGAGTTATCCTACAACTGTGTTTATTGATGAAGATTTAAATGTTATTCAGCCAATTCCTGGCTTCCAAGGAGCAATTACCTTTAAGATGATTCTGGATTACTTCTCTGGTAATTTCTATACACATACCCCTTGGCATAAGTTTGAAAGAGGATATCAAAAGAACAATGCTATTACTCCTAAAGCGATACAACCTACAGTCCAGCCGGTAAATAATAACAAATAATTGCTGAAACTATGAGCGGAACTATTCTCCTACTCATAGTTTTTTGATATGTATCCTTAGAAAAACTTTCTCTTTCTAGTTTTTACACCGAAGGCGCCAAGTAGTCCTCGTACAGCTAAATTTCCCAGTTCTTTACCAACTGTTCCAGCTATTTTCCCTCTTGCTTTTGCCGCTTTTTCTGCCTCCTTCTCAGCTTCTTTTTCAGCTTTGATTCTTGCTTTTTCTACAGCTTCAGCTTCTTTCTTGGCCTCTTCGTTTTCTTTTGCTTCTTCAGCTGCGGCTTTAAAACCTTGTATTTTGCCACTTAGTATTTCGAAGGCACTTTCTCTGTCTATCTCTTCATTGTACTTTGCTACGAGAGAGGACTTTCCAATGATAGCATCTATCTCTTTTTGGCTTAATACATCCATTCTGCTCTGTGGCGCACGCATATAAGTATGTGCCAATGGAGTAGGTATGCCATTTTCTCCGAGTACAGTAACTAGTGACTCTCCTATTCCCATCTGAGTAAGTAACTCTGCGACGTCGTAAAAATCAGAATCGGGAAAGTTTTGAGAAGCTGTCTTTATTGCTTTTCTGTCCTTTGCAGTAAAGGCTCTTAGAGCATGTTGTACCTTCAGTCCCAACTGTCCCAATATAGCATCAGGAATATCATTTGGATTTTGGGTTATAAAGAATATGCCCACACCTTTGGATCGGATAAGTTTTACAACTGATTCCACCTGATCCAACAAAGCGTCTGATGCCTCGGAAAATAATAAATGAGCTTCATCAATGAAGATGCACAGCTTTGGTCTGTCAGCATCTCCTTGCTCAGGAAACTCAGCATAAACCTCTGCCAACATTTGTAGCATGAAGGTAGAGAAGAGCTTCGGCTTGGACTGTATATCTGTAAGACGAAGGATGTTCACCATTCCTTTGCCATTCTCATCTATCCTAGTCAAGTCATTGACTTCAAAAGATCTTTCACCAAAGAAGACATCTGCACCTTGCTGCTCTAGTTCTATAATTTTCCTTAAGATAGTTCCTGTACTTGCAGAAGAAACGGAACCATAATCTTCTTCTATTTCTTCCTTGCCTTCATTGGAGATAAATTGTAAAGTCTTTT
>CAZKXO010000527.1:0-1757 GCA_964556525.1 uncultured Saprospiraceae bacterium | reverse complement strand
CGTAGTCTAGTAAGTCTTGTGCCTGTGATTTCATTATCGGGAAGAGCTAGTGGTCAGTTGATTCGTGCTTGTCTATACAAATATCCGATAGTATTATTCTTCTTCAAATAGCTTAGCCAAGAGTTCTTCAAAGTCATTACACAATTCCCTATTCCCAGCAGAGTAGTTAATTAATAATTTGGGATCTCCTGTTTCCTCATACATGAAGTCTTTGCGTAAAATCAAATAAAAATTTTCAGCATGAGAAATCATACCAGGCCGCAAGCTCTTTTTTAGTGCTTTGGCAAGGTAAGATTCTACATCATTTCTTTTTTCCTGCGATAGGCTTCCTTCTCTTCTTTCTACTATATATCTATTAAACTCAGGAAGGTCAGCGCAAGTCACAGAATCCCTTAGATAAGTATAGCCATGATTATCATTGCTATCTAAGCTATAGAAGTGTAACGTCTTATGATGTCCACCCCATTCTCCACAATCCGTAAAATGCCCTTTTATCGTCAGGGTATCTTTGACATACAAGTTCCAATGATTCTGTTTTGGCTTGTAAGGCTCTGCGGCAATTTTGGTAACTGGGGGATTTTTAGAGGCCCCTTCGTATTGTACTCTATGGTTTTGCTCTCCTTGAGTTCGGCAAGCAACTAAGCCAATCAGGAGCACCAATGTGATAATTAGTTTATAGCGTAATATAGAAAACATCTTAGATGGATTGTTATTCTCTGTCTTCATACTATATCTAAGATAAGAAATCTAGTAACTATCCCACCTAGCCCTATACCCTCTCACATCCAGATGCACTGTTCTGGTACCTGGATAGCGCCCAATCCCACCCTTGTCTTTTATGACTTCCTTTTCGGCGATATCGAGAAGGATTTGCTTGTCTGCGTCAGAGTACCTGCCATTTTGGTCTATATCATAGACGACAAGATCTATAGCTTGTCCAAGAATATGCTTGCTGGAAGAAGCGCCTTTTACGGCTTCATTTCTTTGGGGATGTCGATGCCCATAAGTGATACTAAAACCTTCAGGGTCATAACCCTTCGCTTCTAGTTCTTGCTGAAGCTGTAGAATGGCCTTGGGTAGTTTCTCATCGATAAGCCAGTAGAATTCTCTATCAAAATTACGGATAGCCTTACTGTAACTAGCATCTTTACATACAAAATCTCTGACCCTATAGTTGCCGACCAGTTTCTTATAAAAATCCTTTCTAGTAATGATCTTGTAATGGCTTCCATTCAGTAGTTTTCTGTACTTTTTTTCACTGGACTTAGTGCTGCATTTGTATTCTTTGTCCAGATCTGCAAAACCCACGGAAGGCATAGCCGCCAACAGTTCTGTTATATGTTTCTCACTAGTGACTCTTTCGTTTTTGTTAGTGAGATCAAACATCCAAAGGTGAAATTTATCCTGCACAACCAGTACCTTAGATGCCATAGTGACAAATATGGTAAAGGCAAACAAGAACAAGATTATTGTTTTTCTCATAGTGTTGAGAAAATAAAACGTGGGGAGGTGGAATTTATTTTTAGGATTGAGGTGAGAGCTTGCAAGGTGGTTGTCCTTAATCTTAGTATAAGATATTTAAAGAGCAAGCTCAGGAGCGCAATTTCAAAAAATAATCAACGATTTTCTCAAGTTCCTTATTATTATAAATTGGTTCAAAATATTCGATATAACTATTTAGCTGCTTGAGTGCTAATATCTTTACATTCTTAAAACTCTTATTAGGCTTTTCACCTACAAATACCAATAAAGACTTC
>CAZKXO010000526.1:0-1766 GCA_964556525.1 uncultured Saprospiraceae bacterium | reverse complement strand
CAGGTGCCAGGGCATAAGACTGGTCCCGGTCATAGATATAGACCCTGTCATCCGTGATGGTGGTGAAGCGTTGCTCAAAGCAAGGTGAAGCCAAGATGTCTCTATTCCAGGTCTCGCCACCATCAGCCGTAATAGCACCATGTGTATCAAAAGAAATAAGCTCCTGACAGAACTGACGACCTGTGATCAATGTGGTGTCCTCGAAGTTGACCATCAATGTAGATATAGGAATTGTAATCTCAAAGGTATCATAGCTCTGTTGCTCATGATTAAACTTGGTCAGAAAATCAGGTCCTCCGCTCAGATAGGAATTACAATGGGCATCTATTTCAAAACCTCCACCGCCTCTCCAGTATTCTGTCCAGCCATCATCTTCTAGTACATAATATTTACTGTCTGTCATGGCATGCAGAACGTCATCGCAGATGTGGACATCTTGGATTTCAGTAGCTGTTACAGTAGGTCTAATAGTATCGAATTGCAATGGAGATATAGAGGTTGGGCTATAGATTTCACTTGCCGTTCTTAAAAAAAATTGGCCTGGTTGACTACTTACTCTAAATGTTTCAATGCTGTTATTGATTTCAAATATTTGATTGATTTGATCATTGTCAATCATAAACCCTTTTCTAATGTCACGACTGTAGAGAAGAATTGTGTCATTGCGAACGAAAAGCCTGTTTTTCATTCCTAGAAGATTATGTGAGATTGAGTTTATTATGTTGCCTTGTTTATCAAAACTATGAATGTTGTTTGTATCGTATTCAGTTAGGTAAATTATTTCTTCAATAGCAGCTAAACCCTCAGGTACGAAGTCTATCTTTTCTTCAAATAGCTTATCTCCATTATTATTTCTTTTGACAAAGAAGAATTCATTAGAATCGAAGTTTACTTTTAAATAATAAAGATGTTCTCTAAGAGAAATAACATTGAATAAATTAAAATTATTCCATTCTTCTATCAATGAAAATTGATTGCCATTATCTACTGATGTATATAATCCTTGATTTGTTCCAATAAAAAGTTTGTTATCTAAAGAAGAGAACATAGAGTAAATGACTTCATTTTCGTTTAATACAAAATCAATGTTAGTTATGATATTATTCTCTATTCTATAAATGTCAGTCGAACTTCTTCCAAATAAAAGACCAGATTCCAACTGTGTGAAAGTAAGTAAGTTTTCATTATCTATTTCAAAAACAACTTCTTCCCCAACTTGATTGATTAATACTATGACATAGTTCTTAATTGATTTAACAATCCAACAATCACTATATGGGCACTTAAATACACTTTGCATTTTAATTTCTGGTACACCATCCAATTCTCTAAAATCTAATTTCTGAGCAGAAACCAGACTAAAACAGTATGATAGAGTTATAGCTAATATGGTACGTTGCATAGTAGATTTTTTATAAAAGTAACTCAAAAAAACTATCAAAAACTATATCCATCACTTACCCCCTATAACTAATCGTTGTATAACTTGCACTCCACTTCCAGTTACTGCTTCCACAAGGTGGATGCCAGCATTAAGTTCAGTAACATTAATAGTAACCTCTTTGCTCGGATGCATACTCACTGTTTTTAATACCTTACCCATCATATTTGTACGCTATGATGTCAGCCAGCCTTATGAGGAGCTGGAGTGACGACCTGTGATCAAGGTTGTGTCCCCGAAGTTGACCATAATTCCTGGCAGATTAAAAGTAAGGATCGGGCTCTATCATTACCACTTCTCCAAGATTTCTATCATAATACCCAAA
>CAZKXO010000525.1:0-1777 GCA_964556525.1 uncultured Saprospiraceae bacterium | reverse complement strand
TTGTCATTTATGCAGAAGATTACTCTACATATGAAGATTTGTTCAGGAAAATATTTACAGCTACAGGACTTAATCTTGCCGAGGACTTGGGCATCATTCAGTTAGATAAAGGACAGCAAGTCAATCTTGGTAAGGCAGTCACTGACAAAACCAAACAGCTCATTTCCTTTGGTATAGCTCCAGCAAATCTTGGAATCAATGCCAAATTCCGCGCCTATATATCTTACCAAACCGAATCCTTTGCCATTCTACTTAGTCATTCATTGAAGAAATTGACCGAAAGCAAGGATCATAAGAAAGCACTGTGGGAAGCGCTGAAATCTATTTACAAACCAGCTTAATAAACAACTATGGAAAAGACGACTTTAGTTTTTGCTACCAGCAATACACATAAGCTAGAGGAGGTCAAAGCTATTTTGGACCAAAGTTGGCTGAGCCTCAAGTCGCTTAAGGAGTTGGATTTTCATGATGATATAGAAGAGACAGGAGCCACCTTGGAAGCCAATGCTACGATAAAGTCTCAAGCAATTTTGGGAGCTCTGGGCGGCAATGTGTTTTCTGAAGATACAGGGCTGGAGGTCATGGCCTTAGGAATGCAACCAGGCGTCATAACTGCCAGATATGCAGGCCCTCAGCGAAATGCAAATGATAATATGGACAAGTTGCTTCAGGAGTTAGAAGGTGCCTCTGATAGAACGGCACGATTTAGAACTGTTATTTCATTGGTATGGGAAGGAAAAGAATACTTGTTTGAGGGAATAGTCAATGGGCAGATAGCGCAAGAGAAGAGGGGAGGACAAGGCTTTGGTTACGATCCTATTTTTATTCCTTTCGGTTATGAGCAAAGTTTTGCAGAACTGGATAAGGCTGAAAAGAATACCATCAGTCATAGGTATAGAGCAGTCAGCCGTATGAAAAAGTGGCTAGAGACAGCAAGTAAAAGGATATAAAAAGAAAAAAGGCAAACTCCGGTCAAGAGTTGCCTTAGGTCAAATAATTTTTACGAGAAACTAGTTAATTATCAAAGAGACAATTAAGTTTTTCTTAGTTAGTGCACTTTTAATTTGGAAGTGTACATCTTTCGGTCTCCTTCGATGTCAAAGATGAATTTGTATTCGCCTCCTGAATCGAAAAGACTTTTTCCAATATTGATTCTGTCAGAGCCCACTGGTAATAGGTACACCATGTCACCTAGGCCATTGTAGATTCTTATTTGGGTTGTTTCTTCTCTAGTAAGAAACTTTATTTCTTCTTGAACTTCATCAAACTCTGCTTTTAAGAAGAATTTGAAGTCTTCATCAGACAGTACGTCGATTGTTAGTAATTCACTGTCAATGATGGTAAATTTTTCGCCTTCCTCAGAAGGAGAAGTGTTGTATGACCAACCTGCTAGTAATAGTGTAATGCAGACTGCCCAGATGCTTATAGTTTTTCCCATTATTCCAACCTTTTGGTTTCGTTGTTAAAATCATATAACAATTTCTTATTATACAAGAACTAAGCCAAAACGGTAGAATTCATTTATTTAACATATAAAAAAAAGCCTGAATACATAGTATTCAGGCTTTTTAACTGTTTGATTTAGAGAGACTTAGCTAGGGTTTGCCGCAGCTGCATCTTCTTCTTTATCTACTTTTCCTTTTATAGTTACGTAGCTGTTTACAGGATCTGTATTAGCTGTGATAGTAACTCTTTTAGACTGTAACTGACCGCCTACTTTTCCTTTGTTCTTAGTATCAAACTGAACTTTGATCTCACAAGACTCTCCTGGTGCGAT
>CAZKXO010000524.1:0-1778 GCA_964556525.1 uncultured Saprospiraceae bacterium | reverse complement strand
GTTATTGGTAAGTGTGCCTTTGTAGATGTAGACACCATGGCGGAGCCCAGGATGTTGGTATAGTAAATCTTCAATACTACCTGTATCTCCAGCTTGAAGCAAGATAGGAGTAAGGATATTACTTACTGCAATCGACGCAGTCCTTGGTACCTGCGAAGCTATATTAGGAACACAATAATGGATGACGCCATGTTTCTCAAAAGTAGGTTTGTCTAGAGTAGTTAGTCGAGAAGTTTCAAAACAGCCCCCTTGATCAATACTCACATCTATCAGTACAGAACCATCTTTCATTTTGGAAATGATATCTTCTGATACCACCATTGGCGTTCTGCTTGATTCAGAGTGAATGGCGCCAATAACAACTTCTGCGGAAATAATTTCTTTTTCTAATTGCATCGGATTGAGTGTCGAAGTATTGAGACGTCTGCCTATGATATTCTGTAGTCGCATAAGCTTGTAGACATTATTGTCAAATATTCTAAGATCAGCTCCAACACCTAATGCAGCCCTTATAGCGAATTCCGCCACAACACCTGCACCAAGAATAACGACCTTTACTGGAGGTACTCCTGAGATACCGCCTAGAAGTATTCCTTTGCCTCCTTTTGATTTACTTAAGAGAGAAGCAGCTGTGGTCATAGCACTTGTTCCAGCTATCTCACTCATGATACGTACAACTGGATAGGACCCTACATCATCTTGAATATATTCCATAGCAAGCGCTATCACCTTTTTCTCTTTGAGTTTGTGAATATACTCTGCGGTTAAAGAAGGTAATTGCAAAGGTGAGATAATTATTTGTTCAAGTTGGCAAAGTTCCAACTCTTCCATAGTTAAAGGGGAAACCTTGAGGATAATGTCAGACTTATATACTTGTTCTTTACTGTATGCGATATCAGCACCGAGTTCAGAATATTTATTATCAGGATAAGCAGATTTTTCTCCAGCACCGGCTTCAATTACTACGCGGTGACCATGTGCAATCAAACTAGCTACAGAAGCGGGGACTAGTGAAATTCTATTTTCTGCAGGATCTTCTTCTTTTGGAATGCCTATATAGAGTTGTTTTGACTTTTTGTTGATTTGCAACATCTCAGTCTGGGTCTGCATTTGACCTTCAGTAAACTCTTTAGGTAAAGGGATCCGCTTTTGCTTAGCCATGAATTATATTGATTTTGCTGAAAATGAAAGCACTACTTTAATCTCGGTTCATTACAAAAATAGAATTTTTCGGCTTGAATCACCATCGTGTAGAATCTTTATTTTCAATAAATTATCTACTGCTAGTGGTTCAATCAGGCTTGGCCATTCTACAAAGCAATAAGAATCATCATCAAGACAATCTTCAATGCCTATAGCTAAAGCCTCTTCTATTTCTTTCAGCCGATAAAGATCTATATGATTTAGCTTGAGGTTCTGGTCGTTTTTTGTCCAGAAATATTGATTGATAATAGGATAACTAGGGCTAGTGATTTCATCTGGGATCTCTAATTGCGCACAGATTTTCTTAATTAGTGTAGTCTTTCCTGCACCCACTTCACCATAGAAAAAGACTTTTCTGCAAGTTGACAACTGTTCTACTATTTGTATAGCTGCTTCTTTTAGGTCTACCAGATTGCGTATTTCGATGACTGTACTCACTGTATTTTGCTTTTCTAACTCTTTTATTAAGTACAAAATAAAAAGAACGTTGATAATTAAATCAACGTTCTTTTTAAATATAAAACACCTCAGATAATTTAGAGGTAATTAAGCTTATTTCCCTATCATAACTTTCT
>CAZKXO010000523.1:0-1786 GCA_964556525.1 uncultured Saprospiraceae bacterium | reverse complement strand
AACTCCTTCAATGTAATTCTATCTTCTTCAATTACTACACCTACGTATCTTCCTGAGTTTAAAGAATAATCCTGTTCATCCACATACTCTTTCTTCTCAGAAATTTTACAAAGACCTACAACATCTTCATACTCTGCGTTAGGAAATTGAGATTGCAACCAATACATATTTGATTGCCAGTACTTAAGTGCTTCAATTGATTTAAGATGAGCTTCAAGAGATTCATCCAAGAGCTTGTTGGCTTTAGTCAACTCTTGTTCAGACCATAGTTTATCTGTTTTAAGCTTAGCTGATTTATCTGCTATTTTCCAAAGTTCTAAGAGACTGTTTACATTTTGCTTGATTGTATCTGATATAGTGTTGAAATCTTCAACTTGATTTTTTAGAGATGCAACCGCTACATGTTGAGCCTTATTTTCCAATGGTGTTTTGTCCAATGGATGTTTCCAGTTGATCTTTTTCTCTTTGGGTTCAGTGACTGTATATCTATCTATTTTCTCAAAGAAATCAATTTCTTTAAGTGCCTTGGTTTTGGCAGGCGTTCGTTTTGATTCTTTAGTGGCGTCGGCATAAGACTTTAAGTTTTTGCTGATGATCTGAATCGTCTCTAATAATTCAGCTCTACTTTCATTTACACTTTTCAAGGCTTTACTTGCTTCATTCAGGTACTTATTGATGAGCTCAAGGAAACGATCTGTTTCACCTCTGTACAATCGTACAATGGTAGCCAGATTCTGCTGTTGCTCTTCTGTCCATTCTCTATGAGCACGGTCTATTTGTCTATATATATTGCGAGCATCTATAAAGAGTATCTTATCCTTTCTCTCTGTCTTGACTTTTGCTTTGTCATAAAACCATAATGTAGCAGGTAAAGTCACTGTAAAAAACATATTGGATGGCATGGTGACCATTACATCTACAATACCACTATCTACTATTTTTTGTCTGATCTCTTTTTCTGCACTTCGAGCATCAGAGGCAGAGTTTGCCATAACAAAACCAGCTCGTCCATTTTCATTCAGTGAGGTGGCGAATAGGGAAGCCCAGAGATAATTGGCATTGGAGATTTTATCATCCTTTTTGCTCTTGGTTTTAGGCAGTCCATACTTGTAGAATCGCTCGTCATTCTTGACAGTAGATTCCTTTACTGCTGATACATTGAATGGTGGATTAGCCATCACGTAATCAAACTTACCTAAACTACTAAAAGCATCTGATTCGTAAGAATTAACTTTCACAATTTCACCTCTGATATTATTAACAAGTAAATTCATCTTCGCTAGCTTCACTGTTTCTATCTTATCCTCTTGGCCATAAACGTAAATATCGTTAACGTCCTTATTGGCCTGTTTGATAAATCCTGCAGATTGGACAAACATACCTCCAGAACCACAAGCTGGATCAAATATCTTTCCGCTGTAAGGCTCTATCACTTCCACTATAAATCGTACCACAGAAGTAGGCGTAAAGAATTCTCCACCTTTCTGTCCTTCACTAAGAGCAAATTTCCCAAGGAAGTATTCGTAAATCTTCCCGAAGACATCACCAGAAGCATCTTTGGGAATATCTGAAAAGGTTTTTAATAACTGAGGCAAAATGTCCTTCTTTTCATTATTCTTCTCTATCTCAAAGTAAGCTTCAGTAGGCAATACATCTTGGAACTTTGCATCTTGGTATTTCTCTATGCCTTCCATGGCACTCCTTAGTGCTTTCGCCAGACTCTTATCTCCAGGTATAGTCAATAGATGATTATATCTTGCCTCATCTGGTAGATAGAACCCACAAG
>CAZKXO010000522.1:0-1802 GCA_964556525.1 uncultured Saprospiraceae bacterium | reverse complement strand
TATTAGGATTTGTACAATTCTAAGCGCCTATGAGCTTTACCTTTAAGCTATGGACTGGTACGATAAAGCCCTCACTGCGGCTAATACTATAAAGAAAGAATTTGAAAAAACAGGGTATAACTCTGCGGACAAGAGCATTATAATAGGTTCAGGAGCTTCTAAAATCCTAGACCATTGCCAAGTCAAAGCAAGATTACCCTTCCGAGTTATTCCTCATATGCCCAATGCTACCTTTCATCAAGGAGAATTCATCTGGGCACAAACTGACCGAGGTACTGACCTTATAATATTAAATGGCAGACTGCATTTCTATGAAGGTTATTCTGCGCAGGAGATCACCTTTCCTACTAGAATACTTGCTTTGCTGGGCATAAAGCAGGTTATTATGACCAATGCCTCTGGCGGACTCAATCCTAGCTATCAAGCCGGAGAACTGGTTCTTGTCAGAGATCATATCAACTTGATGCCGGAGCATCCACTTAGAGGACCCAATGATGAAAGATTCGGTCTTCGATTTCCAGATATGTCAGATGCCTATGATTCAGAACTGAGACACCAAATAAGGTCAGCTTTCATGGAATTAAATAATGAGCAACTCAATGAAGGTGTTTATGTAGGCTTTCAAGGACCAAGTCTGGAAACGCCTGCTGAATATAAATACCTACATATTATAGGTGGTGATATGGTAGGTATGTCTACCGTTCCAGAAGTTATCGTAGCGAACCATAGCGGCATCAAGACTGCTGTTATATCCATTGTGACAAACATTTGTTATCCGCCAGAAGCCATTACAGAGACTACTTTGGAAGAGGTGATTACTATTGCTGAAACAGCTGCGCATGGACTTGCCGCTGTTATTCTAAAAACTTTGGACAACCTCGCCTAACAAAAAGCTAACTAGACTAGTAATTTCATCGAGAATTAGGAAAATTAATATTAGAGCTTTTAAATGTTTTCTCGAAGAGGTATCAAGGAGGAAATTGATTTAGAAATTTACTTAGTAAAAAATGGAAATACATTATCAAGAATGTCTAGTCCGCTTCAAACACTAGTATATCTCCAGGTTGGCAATCTAAAGCTTTGCATATCTTCTCGAGGGTTGAGAAGCGTATAGCTTTTGCCTTTCCTGTTTTTAAAATTGACAAATTAGCACTCGTAATTCCAATCTTTTCTGCCAATTCCTTACTTCGCATTTTGCGATGTGCCATAATGACATCTATATTAACTACAATACTCATATTGTAAGTTTGCTTTCTTGTCTTAATTCATCGCTAGAAGCCAATACTTCTGACAAATAAATCAAGAACAAACCGATGACAATTATGAAAAATAAAAAGCCAATAGTCCAAATACTTTCTGCAAAAAATGCATTGCCAAATTCACTACGATAGCTATAATGTTCAAAAACAGTTGATAGCTCAAAACAACAATCTAATAGTCCATATATCAGACAAAATATTCCTGAAAGCTTAAGATATTTTCTTGTCGATCTATCTAATGGAGTTCCTTTTTCTGCTTCAAGTACAAACTTTCTCAGATAATAAAGAATCATTAATAACATTATCTCATGTATTATAATATACATTAACGGACCCCAAAGTAAAATGCCTGCCTCATTCAGATACTGGCCGTTATAAATTGACATAACATGTATTGCCAATTCTGTAAGGATATACGAAACGAAAAGAAAATTTATCGAATACTTCAATATCGTAAGTAATTTCATAGCATATGATTTTGAAATCAAAAGTAATGAACTTATTTTTAAATAACAATAATTATATATCGTTTAACAATATATT
>CAZKXO010000521.1:0-1824 GCA_964556525.1 uncultured Saprospiraceae bacterium | reverse complement strand
ATAGACAATACAACAGAGGCAATCCTTGAGGATATAAACATAGAGGATGTTACCTCTGGAATAACCATTTCCGATCCACGAGCAGATGTGACGGCCACTGGTGTTAATATAATAAATCAAGCAACTGGTCTTAATGGCATAAGATTCTCTGGAGGTAGTGAGAATATAAATGTAAATTTCGATGGACTTTCAGTTTCTAATTTCCTGACAGGAATAGCTTGCAGTGGAACAAATTTCGATGGAGATTTTGGTCTAAACAGTATAAGTCTGTGTGAAACAGCAATAGACTTATTTGATGCTGATGGATTACACTTTTTCGGTCACAATCAGAATGATCCTAACCATGTTCATATCGATGGAAGTAACGTATTAGGTTCAGTAGCAATAAACGCTTTATTATCAGACAAGCTTCTCGTGGAAAATCTCAGTATGGAAGGTAGGCCAAGTGCACTAGGTGAGCAACTAGTGTTCTGTTCTAGAGGGGATGGTGTCTCATTAAAGAATAATATACTTTCTGGACCGATGGATCTTGTATTGTTTGAAAATGTGGATGATCATTTTTTCTGTAGCAATACCTTTCTGACACAAAACAACTTTACGGGCGCCCAATTAGATAATTGTGGTGAAAACTTTTTAGAGCCAACCTATGCGCTGAATCAGCATATAGGACAAAACACCTTCGATCTATCTATAACCGGTTCTTCTATAGGAAATAACAACGTACATGCTGGTAATACTTGGGAAGGTAATGGTTTTAATTTTGTGAGTAGGGCTTTCTTAGATGAAAACCTTGATCCAGAACAAAATCAATTCACAGTAGCTAACGGATCCAACCTTAGGCCTGCAAATAGTAATTTATTGCCTTCAGAATTTAGTACTTGGTTTAGAATCGAACAATTTCCATCACAAGCAACTTTAACCGAATGCCCTGAAGGGCCAGTCACCCGTCCATCTGGCGGTAATCCCTACGCTTGTTGTGATGCACCACATACTAGCATCGATAAAAATGAGTGCTGTCCTATATTTTGGCCGGTCATATGTGATAGAATATTGGATATCATAGAGCAAAATATAGGTGGCAACCCTTACACAATACTAAGTCCATCACAATTATATAATGCTTATCTTACTCTGCTCCAACAAAAATATCACCAAGGCAATTCCGAAGATTTTCTAGCTGAAGATTGTTACACGACTGTAGTGACAGAGATGGAAGGTGAAGGAAATGCAGAACATCATACTTCTGCAAGGCTAGAGCAAGTATTACTCAGAGAACAACTAGAGGCATCTATGAGCCCTTCTTTAGAGTTGCAGAGTGAAATTGATGCGCACTATCAAACTTTTTCAGATCTTCGTTTACAAGCAAATGCTATAGATCCTGAAGATGAGAACGCCAGTGTAGCCTTACAAACGATAAATCAGCAGCTAAATCAAGAACATGCCATTCTGACCGCACTCTGGAAAGATCATAAGCAGAATAGAGAAGCAACAGTACGTGCTGTAATGGATGCTGTGTCATCTCTTACTATTTTAGAACCTATAGACTTATATCATCATCAAGCCTTGGAAATAGAGGCATTTCTAAATATAAAGGAGCTAGATGATCTCTCTGATGAATACATAAGTGATCTAGAATTTATGGCAGAGCTCTGCGCATACGAATATGGGCATCCCGTATATTTTTCACGAAATATACTCTACAAACTGGGTGGCGCAGTACCTTACAGTTACGATGATGCTGCGATATGTTTTCCACTGGAGTCCAGACAACTTGTAGAACAAGAAGAGACAAACTATCTCTTAGAATTATTCCCAAATCCTACA
>CAZKXO010000520.1:0-1840 GCA_964556525.1 uncultured Saprospiraceae bacterium | reverse complement strand
TGTCCAGGTTGATTTATAAATAAATCAAAGTCGGTTTCTGATAAAGGATTGCCATCTAATGTCCATGTATAAGTTGCACCAGGAATGTTTTCTGATAATAAAGTATAAGTATCTCCATCTACTAAATCTAAAGGAAACTGATTAACAATTGCTTCTCTATTTTGATTGTATAAACCAAAACTATTTTCTAAAAAACTTGAGCAAAAATACGGAGTTCTATGTCTGACATTCCAATTACATACTAAATTAGCATTTGCAGTTTGATCATTACTCGGGGTGTAATGCCTAGATTGTCCAAATGGTAATGTATTTTGAACTAAGTCTCCATTTATTAAATATTGGCACTCTCCAGGTATCGTATCAAAGCAGGCAGCTGCAGGAATAATTTCTATTATTTTACAAATTTGGTTTGTACAATTACTATTCGAAGCTCTGAGACAAACAGCAATTTGTCCTGGGTTTGTAAATTCATAAGTCAAATCCGTAAAGTTTAACTCTTGACCTTCTACAAGCCATGTATAATCAAGTGGTTCTGTTTCAGTAGTTGTAGAAGTATTAGTAAAGTTTAAGGTTACTCCTTGGTTACCGGAATCGGGTCCTGTAAATGCAGCCGTCACTGTCGTACAAGCAGGTTGACAACCTATCGAATTCATGAGAGTGGGCCGCAATTCCATTAACGCACAACGCATACGCATTACTTGGTCAGGCGTAAACTCATCTCTACAACTATTATCCGTATAATTCATATGATTATGCACCACAAGTTCAAGAGAACTCCCGTTGTCACAAGTGTTCGTTCCTGAAGAGTTACATCCTCCAAAGACTAATAAATGTGGAGGTGTATCACAAACACGGTCACCATCCACCTGACAATTATCATTGTCAGGACAAGTCGATGGATTACCCCCTTGAAAGGTATGATAAAGGTTAAAAAAATGCCCTCCTTCATGAGCAATCACCTTGGAAAATGCGGAAGCTCCAGTAGCTGAAGCTCGCATTACGATACCATCAACGGAAGCATCAGTACCAGGAAAAGTAGCATACCCTAAAACGGTCCCCTGACCACCTTGGATATTATGTACAATCCAGATATTTAAATAATCTTCGTTTGACCAGATACTTAACCCTTTAACATCAACTTCATTAAATCCTGCTGCAATTCCGATGTTTTCATAGTTACCAACTCCACTTCCATTCACACGATTAATACCCGTAGTGAAATTCCCATCCGGGTCTCTTTGAGCGAGACAGAATTCAATTTCTGAATCATAACCCGTTCCTGGTACATCTCGAAAGTCAGAATTTAAATCTGCTAATGCCTGATTGATTAGTCCATCTGAAATATTCGAGCCTGTTCCAATAGTTTCTCCGAGATGAATAACATGAAAGACTACTGGAATGGTATACACAACTCCATTCATAATAGCTTGAGGATTTTCTTCCATCATGTCAAACATAATATCCTCATTAATTAAAAGTTGCTCTTCCAGATCTGGATATTCCTCTAGTAAAACATCCATGCATTCTTCAAAATCACAAAAATCGGTTTGGGTATATGCATTTAAGCTTATCAGTAAAGAAATCGGAATTAAATAACACCACCTCAATACTAGAGGCAATTGTAAATAACTTTTCAGTTTGTTCATAACTTAAATTTTTGATTTAAAAAATAATATAGGTTTGATATTCTTCTATAGACATAGCAGTAAAGCCCCAATTATTACCAGAATAATTAGATTAGCTTATTTATAATTTAGTAAAGAACAAATTACAGATTAGCCTACATCAAAGTAAGTTGTACTTTAATTTAGACAAAGTCGCATTCAGGAATTGAATTACA
>CAZKXO010000519.1:0-1847 GCA_964556525.1 uncultured Saprospiraceae bacterium | reverse complement strand
ATGACAAACTTCTGATAGAATCTTTATCTGACGAAACAGATCGACAAGATTTCCATAAGTATTTACGTTCGGTTCAGGCTCCTTCCAATATTTCTAGTTTCTCAAATATGAGGCAGGTAATCAGAGGTGTACAAAAGAAAGCATTTATTATGGATGCAGATATAAGAACACCTATTACTGTCATAGGATTTAAACGACTGGGCTACAATAGTCTGCATTTGATTCCTAGATTTAAATACAGAATTTTTCGGAATGACGATAGCCAGCATTTTGGTCTACAAGATACTTCTAATGCGGTAAGAACACCATCAGCCATGCCTGGTGCTGCCTATTACTGGACCTTTAAGTCTTGGTGGGACAATGAACCCAACCAATATTTTTTCAAACATAAGTATATTGGTTTGTATGCCTTTCATCATTCAAATGGGCAAGATGGACCTGAGATTAGAGATTCGCTTAGTCTAAGTGGTTTTAACGTAGACTCCGTTATCAATCGCTACAATGGAAACTTTGGAGAACAAATTGTTTTTGAATTTATTATCGGAGGAAGGTTTGCTATGGTTAAGAATGGGCGACGATACCGCCAAACTAAAAGGGCAAAAAGAGCAGTTGAAGACAGAACAAGAACTAATGAGTATAGACATATTTATTCTCGGATAAACCAATACAACTGGAGATTAGGCTTTGAATGGCACCCTGTTTTCGCCACTAATAGAATATTTGATGATCTTGACATCTATGGAAAAAATAGATTGAACTTAGATTTTACCTACTTGATTAAGCAAAGAATAATCCCGTACCAGACGGACGGAAAATATTGGGCTCAAGTAGGAGAGAGATACGATTCGGAAAAGTGGAGACACCATTTTAGACTATCATATATTATGGATCGAAATTATAATCGTGGGGAATTGGAAAATCTGAAATCCATTAGAATCTGGGACCTCTCTTATCGTCTCAACTTTAATTATTCACTTTATTTTGTTCCTAGACAATCTGAAAACTTTGCTTTCTTTGGAGAGCTAGGTTATTATGGTAGTGACGAATACAACATTTACTTCAATGAAAGCTACTGGAATGCTAGAGTCGGGATAGCCTACGGTAACTTTTTTAAATAAACTTAGCTTAAAATTACAACCTTAGAGATTCAGTGCAATACTGATTCTAGTCATAAGTTTTGTTTTTTATACTGCTATGGCTGGGGAGAAGGTCGACCCAAAATATTTATCAGTTTTTAGACGTTAGCAAAGTCTAACTATGAAAGTTGTCATTGGTTCTTTTTTGTTTCTCCTTATTTCCGCGTTTGGTTGCAAAAGCGATTCTACTCGAAAACAAATTGTAGAGCCTTTACAAAGCAGTCCTGAAGCAGAGGGGACTACAGCAGCCCCTATAGTGGAAATAGAAAAAGACTTCAAGACAATACATATTTTGGTTGCATTATGTGACAATAAGTACCAAGGCATTGTGCCTGTTCCAGCTGGTATCGGAAATGGTCAGGATGCCAGAAACAACTTGTATTGGGGGACTGCTTACGGTATTATGACCTACTTTAAAAGAAGTGAAGAGTGGAATTTGGTAAAAACTGAGAAAGTAGACAAGGTGATTCTAGAACGAGCCATATTCAAACATGCAACAAAAGCTGTCTATCTGGTTGCAGACGCTTATGACGGAAAGTATATAAAACAAACAACCAAGGACTTTCTAAAATTTAGTTCAGGCACTGAAAAAAATTCATTGAAAATTGATAACAAAAATATAGGTATCCAAGGCAATGCAAATTTGATAGCCTATATAGGACATGATGGACTTATGGATTTTCAGTTAGACGAAAGCTATAAGAATACTGA
>CAZKXO010000518.1:0-1854 GCA_964556525.1 uncultured Saprospiraceae bacterium | reverse complement strand
TGCTGTAGTATATCTTGAGCTTCTGCCAGGGTAGTACCTTGAGGTGCAGTAACCAGATTTTCTCTGGTCATGAGATTTTTTATTGGTTTATCCTTGTTTGTTTCGAACCTCAGGTCTCTATTTGTCAGTATTCCAATGAGTTTGCCCTTATCATCTACGACAGGGATCCCACCTATCTTGTAGCTGTTCATAAGTTGCAAAGCATCTTGCACTTTAGCATCTAGATCCAAAGTTACAGGGTCTATGATCATTCCACTTTCTGACCGCTTGACCTTGCGGACATGCTCTGCTTGCTGGGGAATGGACATATTTTTATGTATCAAGCCTATGCCTCCGGCTCTGGCAAGGGCAATCGCCAACCTATATTCTGTAACAGTATCCATAGCCGCGGAGACAATGGGTATATTAATTTTGAGATCCTTTGTAATGTTGGTCTGTAAATTGACCTCGTTTGGTAGTACTTCTGAGTATGCTGGGACAAGAAGCACATCGTCAAAAGTCAGGGCTTCTTGGAATATTGGTGAAAAGTTCGTTTCCATGTGCAAATCTATTAAAAGAGAATTTAAAAAACCGATGAAATTGCAATCAAAATTTACCATTTCGATATTGATAAAATTATATTTTAGCTGACAAGAATGAAATCCTATGCTCTCAGTATTTTCTGATGAAAGCTTTATGCAGAAAGCTATACAAGAAGCCGAAGTAGCTGCTGCTGAAGGAGAAGTACCAGTCGGCGCAGTCATTGTATGCAACAATGCTGTTATCGCAAAAGCCCATAACCAAGTAGAAAAACTTAACGATATCACAGCCCATGCAGAGATACTTGCTATAACCGCCGCCTCCAATTATCTGGGCTCCAAAACTCTGGAAGATTGTACACTTTATGTAACACTAGAACCTTGCACTATGTGTGGTGGTGCTATAAAATGGGCAAGACTAGGTAGAGTAGTCTACGGTGCATCTGATGATAAAGCAGGATTTATGAAGTATGGCAAAGAATTCTTGCATCCTTCTTCTCGCCTGGAGTATGGTGTATGTAATGACCAATGCTCAGAACTGCTAAAAAGTTTTTTCAAGAAGCTCCGAACTTAAAAAAAACGCTGATTTAGCGTTAAGGCAGGGTTAATCTCGTCGTTAAAAAGTCTTAATATTTAGATTCACATTAAACTAGCTTCTATATTAATTATCAAATAAATGAATCTATTTCTTAACATCTAATTCCTTTATTATGAAGTACAAATCATTTTTTCTCGTTGCCTTTTTAGGAATGATGTTGCTAACTTCTTGTGGTAAGCAGCTTACTTATTTTACACAAGACCTTTATGATGAGTACAATTGGAGTGAATCGGAATTGAAACAGATTCAGTTTTATGTCTCTCAGGATATAGAACTCTATCGCACAGCTTCTGGGGGAAGTTCTGCTATAGAAGACGGAAAGATTAAAATAAAGGATCAGAGGAAGATAGATCAGGTGATTATTAAGGAAGGTACACCTGGTATACTTACCTTCACACCTAAAGATAACCGCTATGCAGTCAGCTTTGATGACTCTGGTGCCTTTCTCATCTTCGCTCCTGGAAGAAAAACACAAGGTCGCTATACTTTGAGAGCAAAAGAGTGGAATGGCAGAGGTGAAGGTGGAATTATAACCTACAATGGGAAAGAATACTACACAAGTACAGAAAATGCTTATGCTGCACTAATGGTGGATCTAAAGAAAGCACGGAAATCTGTAACTACAGTCAATAAAGCATCAGGAAGAAAGGTCAATTAATTCTTGCACCTAGACGCAAGTGCAAGGAATGTTTATAGTCTTTAGTATCTTGCCTTATGATATACACGTTCAAAGGATTT
>CAZKXO010000517.1:0-1858 GCA_964556525.1 uncultured Saprospiraceae bacterium | reverse complement strand
GCCCATCCTCAACTGATGTTGAGGTTCTCTCCTTAGCCAGTGACATTTAGTCACTGGAATTCTGTAGTTTTTTACCTAGAAATACCTCATTTTGTTAGATATTCAAGAAAAATTCAAATTCCACGCAACCATTTTTTAAAAGATATAGTACCAAGCTGTATAAATTAAAACATTATTGATTGAAGGACTCACATCTAAATACAATAATCAATAAGTGCAAAAAAAGTGATAGAACTGCTCAAAACGAGCTGTATAAGCATATGTATTCGTATGCGCTTGGTATTTGTAGTAGGTACATAAAGGACGAATTAGAGGCCAGAACCGTACTGAATGAAGGTTTTTACAAAATTTTAAGCAACATATTCAAGTATCAGAATGGGCTACCTTTTAAACCTTGGTTTAAAACTATCATGATTAATAGTGCTCTTGATTATTTAAGGAAAAACAAAAAATTTCAAACTGATTTATCTATTGATAAGGTTTTGGATGTATCTGTGGATTCTAGTGCAATATCAAATTTGTCCTATAAAGAACTCATGGCTATAGTGAATTCCTTACCTACTGCATACAGAACAGTCTTTAATATGTATGTGGTGGATGGGTACAAACACAAAGAGATAGCAGAGCGATTAGGCATCGAAATAGGAACATCAAAATCTAATTTGAGCAGAGCAAAAGAAACACTTAGACAAATGATAAAAACAAATATATTGGTATGATGGGAGAAGCTGAGAAATCAAACTTCGATTTATTTGTAGAGAGGTATGCTGAGATGTCAGAGTCTCAGGAGTTTAAGTATAATGATTCAGATTGGACTGTGTTAGCAGAAAGGATGGATCGAGAAAGCAGTAATCAAAGAGTGATACCTATTATAATGGTTATTGGTATTCTATGCACATTTCTATTGAGCTGGAATTTGGCACCATCGGCTACTATTGCAGGCTCACAAAATACCTCTGTTATATTTGATGAAACTAGAGGAACGTATGCGGAAGACAGGGCAAAGCTAACTCTTGACCCTAATTCTAGTCTATCTGAAGAGCCTACCTTTACAAAGAAGCAGGCTATCCCATTGCCGAAAAGCAATGCCTCCCTAGAAGCTATAGTAAGTCAAGAAGTGATTACTAAAACTGAAATAGAGTCAGGCAATAAAGATAACCGTCAAGATCAAAATCGTGCCGACGCATTGGTAGAGAAAGGTTCCAAAGAAAACCCAAGTCAGTTGAGTGCTAGTGAGGGCAGTAAGCGAGAAGAAGTATTCATTCCGCAAGACACTGAGGTTACAGATGCTGCTGCTAACAAGAATAAAAACGATTCAGAAATAGAAAATGAGAAAAGGCTTCCAATAGAAGGCCTAGCTAAGATAAGTAGTTTGGTATATGATTCTGAAGAATTTACTCAACCTGAAAGGATGAAATTTCCAGAGCCGATGGCTATAGATGTATTCGTAGATAGTAAGCTACCGAGATTTGTTTTTGGACTAAATGGAGGGGTAGAGATCTCACAAACATCGACTGGTGATATAAGTGATACTGACTATAGTGTGGGAGCAAAATTTGGAATTGTAGCTAGCAAAAACTTTGTACTCAATGTCGGTCTCAACTATATCAGAGAATGTTACATAACACCTACTTCTGATTATACCGTACCGATGGGATATTGGAAGGGTAATATTCCAGACGATATACAAGCAATTTGCGATATGTTAGATTTTTCAATAGGAGCATCATACTACTTTAATGATATACTTAATGATGGATTAGTTGCCCATGTGAATTTTTCTTCTAATCGTATGATTCATGAAACTTATGAGTATCGCTTGTCTGATGGTAGTAGTTGGATAGATGAATTTTCTTTT
>CAZKXO010000516.1:0-1860 GCA_964556525.1 uncultured Saprospiraceae bacterium | reverse complement strand
GAAAAGTTTCAGCCTATATTTTTTAAAACCTGGATTTTAAAAGAGATGGAAGAAAAGAGCAAGGGACCTTTTTGCCCCTTGCAAAATTATACTTAATAATTAAAGACCTACCGGTATATCATCTATAATGAAATCTAGAGCAGTACCGGAAAGATCGCCTATACTGTTAGAATAGCAAAGGCTAGGATCGCAAAGGTCGATCGTCAGATTTTCGGATGACAATTTGGTAGTACCGTCCAAGGTTATACTCAGTTCATAATCTTGAGTAGTTGTGAGCTCAACTTCTGAAACTGTGTAAGTAGAAATACCTGAGCCAGCTACATCTACTGAAAGCAAGGCAACCGCCACATCTTGGTAACTTACTCCCGCATGTGTACAAGATACTGTAGCGGCAGTACCATCCGCTGCAACATAACTCAGCTGTATCGGATTGCTGTTAGATCGTGGAGAAAGTTGTGTAACTGGTTGTGATTCTGAAGAAAGTTCTTCCTTGGCACAAGAGCTAAAAATAAGGCATAGAGCGGCCATAGAGACCAAAGTCAATTTGTTCATATTCAAATGATTATTAGGTTAAAAAAAAGTTGTTAATGAGCTAATGCTCGCAACAAAAGTATAGTCACTATCAGCTGTCAGAAATATAACTTTTGTTAGAGCAAAAAGTGAAGTGAGGCCACGAAGACCGGAGTTAACTTATACAGAGTTTTCAATTTATTTGGTTTGGTAAAGCGGTGCCAAACGGGACATCAGAACAGGGCAGGACATAGATTTCTAAGGGCAAGAACTGGGTGCGCCCTTGCCCTCAAAACCATTGTAATGCGTACCTCTTTAGGTAGTGATTGATTGTTTCCGATTGGCTTTCATATAGTAGTCGAAAAAGGAAAATAAATCTTACCCTATGAAGAAAAATAATTTACTTTTATCATCAGTTTAAGTATGCTGTGTCAGACCAAGAGTTATTTAGAAGCCTAAAAAAGGGCGACAAAAAAAGTATTAAAAGGATTTACTCTGCCATGTTTCCTCCAGTAAAAAACTGGGTACTCAGCAATAGTGGAACAGAGGAAGATGCCTATGATTTATTTCAGGAAACACTGGAAGTGATTCTGCTGAAGATAGACACTTTAAACAGTAGTCTCATTGGACTGATAATGAGAATCGCAAAAAACAAATGGATAGATAATCTCAGAAAAGTTAGCAGAGAAAACAGAACAAAAGAGGAGGTCAAGTATTTAACTGATAGAGCACAACTATCTTCAGAAGAAAAAACTGCAATCAATGAACAACAAAAATACAGACTGATGGAAAAATATTTCACACAACTCAGTACGACCTGCCAGCAACTAATGAGCTTGCTCAAACAAGGCAAAAAAGTACAGGAAATCGTGAGCGAAATGTCCTTCAGCAGTGCCAACACCTTGTACAGAAGAAAAGCAGCTTGCATGGAGCGCTGGACAAGTTTGATAAAGGAAGATAAATTATATAAACAGATATTCTCGTGATGACAAATCAAATATTATTCGAAGGTTACCTGCAAAGCCGACTAAAAAGTGAAGCACTTAATGAATTTAAAGCTCGTCTAACAGAGGATAATTTGTTTAGAGAAGAATTTGAGTTATACAAGGAGATGGAAAATTTTATGCAAGAACACGTCGACAACAAAGAAGCTATGTCCGCTTTACAGGAAGTAGCTGCACAAGAACGCCAAGGACCTGTGGACCAAATAAAGTCTGGCAGGAATATGAAATGGATAATTCTTGTCCTAGTACTTGGACTTACTGCACTATTAATTTCTATTATGGGCCAAGGAATCTCTGATTCTAAGCACAAGGAGCTTATGGCCATGATTTACACTAATACTAGTAG
>CAZKXO010000515.1:0-1870 GCA_964556525.1 uncultured Saprospiraceae bacterium | reverse complement strand
GTTTAAAACAAAACAATATCATTGCAAATGAATTTATAAGAATTTGATTTTGAAGCTTTTAAGAAGTCCGCGTTGGACAAGTTGAAAGCTGGAGAAGCACCCCTGGGAAAGGATGGTGCATTTACGCCACTACTAAAGGTATTCTTGGAAGAGGCATTACAAGGCGAGATGTCTGTGCATCTTGAGAATAAAGAATTTCCAAATCGTAGAAATGGTAAAACCACGAAAACGATGCGAACTAGCTTAGGTCAATTCGAGCTAGATACGCCACGAGACAGGAACAGTAGCTTCACTCCGAAGCTAATAGCAAAACGTCAAAACAAGCTACCAAGTGATATAGAGAAGCAAATATTTGCTTTGTATGCACGTGGTTCATCAATGTCAGATATAAGGGATTTTATGGAAGATATGTATGGTGTTGAGATTAGTCCATCAACTATATCGCGAGTTACTGACAAGGTTTTACCGCAGATAGAAGAATGGAGGAATAGACCATTAGAAAGTGTCTATCCCTTTGTATTCATGGATGCAATACATTACAAAGTAAGAGAAGACGGAAGGGTTGTAACTAAAGCAGTGTACTGTGTGATTGGGGTCAATCAAGAAGGTTACAGAGACTTGTTAGGCTTGTATATAGGAGCTGCTGAGTCAGCAAAGTTCTGGATGCAGGTGCTCACGGATCTCCAGACGAGAGGCCTGGAAGATATCATAATAGCATGTGTAGATAACCTGAGTGGTTTTGTTGATGCTATACAAAGTATCTTTCCTAAAACAGATGTTCAATTATGTATTGTACATCAGATTAGAAACTCAAGAAAGTATTTGAGCTACAAAGACACAAAGGAATTTATCAATGACCTAAAGTTAGTTTATCAAGCAACTTCGAAAGAGAAAGCAGAACATAGTTTGACAAAACTGAAACAGAAATGGGGTAAACAGTATCCAAAGGTTATAGAGTCATGGGAAAGAAATTGGGATCAATTAAGTTTGTTCTTCCAGTATTCGCCAATGATTAGAAAAGTCATTTATACCACTAATGTCATAGAGAATTTTCACCGGCAGCTAAGGAAAGTGACCAAGACTAAAGGGTCTTTCACCTCTGATGGAGCACTGATGAAACTACTTTACCTTGTGCAAAAAGACATTACATCTAAGTGGCAGAAACCAATGCATAACTGGAATCGTGTACTTAGTCAATTGTCTATACTTTATGATGAACGACTTAGATTAGATGTGTAACTTTACTGTGGAAGGTATTTTAGAAACAGCCCCCTTTTGTGAGGGCTATTCCTAAAATAAAATTGATGTAAATATTAGATTGACACAGTTATTGAAATGCTACCTAGGTATGGTTGTTTACGGTATAAAACATGGTATAATTAAAACATGAAGTCCGTTTCATCTTCATTCTAACTCAGCACTAATCACAGACCACTCACTACTTAATCCAGTTCCTGGTGTGCTAAGAGCTTCTACAAATCCATAAACTAAATACAAGGTATTATCAACTATAGTCATTTGCCCTATTTCATAATCCTGGTTAATGTCCGTCAGATTATGATCTATTAGTTCAAATTCTTTTGTCAATGTATTAAAAGCACCAATAATAGAGTTTCCGTCTACGCTTTCACCACAAACAATAATGTACTCATTAAATGCTTGCACATAAGTTTCTGGTAGTGCAATCCCCATACTCTGCTCTTGTATCATGTCAGGAGCCGCTAGCGGAATAGTATATATCTTATCCGTAGGATTGTTCAGTGAATTGTCTGTAGATCCACCAAAAATATATAGATGATCGTTTATGATAGCACTGCCGCCACCGTTTTTGGCTTGTGGCAAGGTAGTCAATTCTACAAAGTCTTGAGGG
>CAZKXO010000514.1:0-1870 GCA_964556525.1 uncultured Saprospiraceae bacterium | reverse complement strand
ATCTGAGTATCCTGACTACCGAGATTATTAACATTATGTCTTAGAACTTTATACTTATCCACAATGATATTATTCTCTATTTTCTGTTTGGCCTTATTGACAGCTGTGACTAGGTCTTCCGTTTTTATCGGCTTCAATACGTAATCTACAGCACTTACCTTGAGTGCATCCAAAGCATATTCATTATAACCAGTCACAAAAATGACTTCGAACTTTATATCCTCAAATTTTTCCAGCAATTTAAACCCAGATGCTCCAGGCATATTGATGTCCAAAAAGATGATCTGAGGGTCATATTCTAAAATTACTTCATAAGCACTCTCTACATCATGAGCCATAGCTACAATGTCTATATCCTTGCAGTACTCAATAAGCTTTATCTCGAGGACCTTCTGAATCTTAAGTTCGTCGTCTATTATTATGGCCTTGTACATCCTTCTAATTTAATGATTTATAAAATAGAGATCATACAGATTTTCGTCAAAGGTTAGTTTGCATAGAGTAACGGTGCCTAAGCTAAATTACTTGAGGAGATTAAGCCTTATAATAGTAGAAAATCAGGTCACTTTGCCTTCTTCAAGTTCAGATTGAGTAGAAATTGTATGATTAACAAGTTAAGGAAGTGGCTAATTGGTAAGCAATTCTTGGTCTAGTGTTGCAATGAGTTCCTCGAGTTGTTTTTGTAATTCTGCATCTTTTAGTCCAGTTTCTGAAAAGTTTTCATCAAATGACGGCACAGCTAAAGAACCCAAGACTTTGCCATTAAGATAAGCATAACTGGTAGTTGCAATATTCAATATGCCTATGGCCCCTCGTCCACCAGGTGAAGTCGATAGCAATAACATAGGCTTCCCCATCCACATGTCTTTTTCGACTCGTGTTGCCCAATCTAAGACATTCTTATATGCTACGGTATAGGTTCCATTATGTTCTGCAAAAGAAATGATAATCGCATCTGCTTCTGCCACTTGCTTTTTGAACCTTACAGCAGCCGCAGGAGGTCCCTTTTCTTGTTCTCTATCTATAGAGTAGAGCGGCATTTCGTAGTCATTCATATCAATGATATTCACCTCTGCATTCTGTACGAGAGAAGCAGCATAGCTTGCCAATCGCTTATTTATAGATTTTTTACTGGAACTTGCCCCAAAAGCGAGAATTTTCTTCATATAACTAGTTTGTTTTTAATACGAACAAACCAATAATCAGAAGGTTTGCCAAAATAATCCCAAAAAAGCAAAGAGTTTTTCCAACGCTGAGACCACCACTACTGTCTATACCAATATAACCTCGTGTAACTAGGGTTTTAATGAAATCAAATTTCAAATCATTATAAAAATTTCCTAATCAATTAAAAATCAAAAATGACTAAGCACATCAAAGTAGGTTTCATTCTCAGTTTCGTAGCTGTACTTATCGGATTCAGCTCTTGTCTTGAAGATAGTTGTGCCGAAACTAGACGTTTTGTAGAATTCGAAGCACTGTATGCACATCCCGACGACTTCAGAATAGAACCAAGTTTTATAGATGAAAGAAAACTGGAAATACCAGGTAAAATCTATTACTATAATGAGATGATTATGATAAATGAGCGCTACGAGGGGATTCACATCTATGACAATAGCGATCCTAGCGCTCCTGAAAGTCTTGGTTTTCTGGCTATTCCAGGCAATCTAGATGTAGCTATAAAGAATGATATCATGTATGCTGATAGCTATGTAGATCTACTCACAATAGATGTTTCTGACCTTAGAAATCCCAGCTTGATGTGTAGAGATGAGTTGGTATTTGACAATTATAACTGGAGGGAAAACGATATCAGAGGATATTTTGTCGGTACGAAAGAAACCAACAGGGAAATAGAAATAGATTG
>CAZKXO010000513.1:0-1871 GCA_964556525.1 uncultured Saprospiraceae bacterium | reverse complement strand
AGTTATTTTTTCTATTTCTTTCTTTTTCTATTCTTAATACCTTATCAGCGCAATATAACTTTAAGCATGATATTGATCTAGAATGTACCGCTGTAAAAAACCAAGCCAATACAGGGACTTGCTGGAGTTTTGCTACTTCGTCATTCATAGAATCTGAGGTAATGCGTAAGAATAAGGGCCAGCATGACCTCTCTGAAATGTATGTAGTTAGAAATATCTATCAGGACAAAGCAAGAAACTACCTGCTGCGTCAAGGCAAAGCCAATTTCTCACAAGGGAGCCTCTCACATGATCTAATAAATATCATTAGAAAAGGTGGTTTAGTACCTGAAAGCGTATATTCTGGACTTCTGGAAGGGGAGAAAGCGCATAACCATAGTGAGATGGAAGCGGGGATGAAAGGCTTCCTTGACGGCGTTCTAAAATCCAAGAAGCTAAGTAAAAAATGGCCAGTCGCTCTGGATGCTATTTTAGATGTCTACTTGGGTGATGCACCCGAAAGTTTTACTTATGAGGGTAAAAAGTATACACCAGAATCATTTGCCAAACATCTGGACGTAGATCCAGCAGATTACGTTAGCCTTACTTCTTTTACACATCATCCGTTTTACACGAATTTTGTTCTAGAAATCCCAGATAACTATTCCAATGGTTCATTTTATAATGTACCTCTGGATGAGTTGATGACTACTATTGATAAGGCACTGGCTGAAGGCTATACTGTTGCTTGGGATGGAGATGTGAGTGAAAAGGGCTTTGATGCAAGGAAAGGAGTTGCAGTATTACCAAAAAAGCCTAATAGAGATGACTTGTTTGATGAACCTGGAGAAGAATTAAAAGTAACACAAGAGCTTCGCCAAGAAAACTTTGAGAGCTTCTCCACCACAGATGATCACCTTATGCATCTTATCGGTACTGCTAAAGATCAGAATGGCAACGAGTATTATATTATAAAGAACAGTTGGGGAACCATCAGCCCATACAAAGGTTATCTGTACATGTCCAAAGCTTATGCTGCCATGAAAACAGTTGCTATAATGGTCCACAAAGACATTACTGGTAGCTAGAAAACTTTGAGTTTAGATTTTACCATTCTGTGACAATCTTTGAGTTTTATTCTAGAGCTCAAAGAAGGCTTTTATCTACATTCGCGACCAACAAATGCTACTATGATGAGAGTTGTCCTGACCATGTATATCTTATTTCTAGGTTTATCTGTTTACTCCCAAGGATTACAAGTGGATAGTCTATCTAGTGATATAGAAGAAGTAACTATTCTTGCCAATAGATTGGAGATACCATTTTCAGAAGAATCTAGAAGTATCACTGTCATAAGTCAAAGGGAGATCAAGGCCCAGAATGCCCTGAGTATCAATGAGCTGTTGCAAACCGTATCTGGCTTAGACCTTAGGCAAAGAGGTGCTAATGGTGTACAAGCTGACTTGTCTATACGAGGTGGTACCTTTGAGCAAAGCTTGGTGCTCATAGATGGCGTAAGAATGACTGATCCGCAGACAGGCCATCATCTTATGAGTCTGCCCCTACATCTGCAGGACATAGAAAGAATAGAGGTTATCAAAGGACCTGCCGCTAGAGTATATGGTCAGAATGCTTTTGCTGGAGCAGTGAATATTGTCACCAAGATGCCTGAGGAAATCGGCGCTAATTTGGGACTGGAATATGGTGCTTATAATTTGCAAAATATAAATGCCTCTGTGTCATTACCTTTTGGTGCATACAAGCAAAAAATAAGTGCTGCTTATAGATCTTCTGATGGCTACCGATTCAATTCTGATTACCAGATAGCTAATGTGCTATACCAATCTAAGATAAATCTAGGCAACTCTTCCCTGAATTTTAAGGCAGGTCAT
>CAZKXO010000512.1:0-1871 GCA_964556525.1 uncultured Saprospiraceae bacterium | reverse complement strand
GAAGATTCCTAAAACATGTGAAACATTATAGACTGGCACACCATCTAATAAGACTAAGTTTTGATCTGGGCTTCCACCCCTTACATAAAGTCCACTGGTTCCTTCTCCACCAGATTGAACACCTGGTAAAAGTTGAAGCACCTTAAAGACATCTACCTCTCCTAAAAGAGAAGGCAATTTCTTAATCTGTTCGACAGGCACCTCCATCTGACTCATTTGGGTTTTCTCTTCGATCTTATTACCTCGTTCTGCAGTAACTTCTACCGTAGCCAATTCTATATCATCTGACAAGAGAAAATTGATTGTTGTATCCTTTGTTAATAAAAAACGATGCTCTTGTGCATTGAATCCTATATAGGAACCTGACAAATACACACTATCAGCGTCTATGGTCAAGCTGTAAAAACCATAGGTGTTGGTAACAGCTCCTTTACCACTCTTTGTATCAAATACATTCGCAGCAATAAGTTTCTCCTTAGAGCTTGCATCTTCAATATATCCGCTGATGGTAACTTTTTGACTGAAAACTAGGCTAGTGCATAGCATGAATGCTACACACAAGTAAAATTTGGTTTGATTCATTTATTCGGTCTTAAATATATTAAACTGTTTTAGACAGTCCAATCATATATTATAGACGGAATAATTTACCAAAGGTTGGTTATGATATTATAAAATGACTTGTACTAGACGAATCGTTTATTTGGCTTTCAAAAAAGGATATCTGTAATCATGTGGAGGATTAAAGTTTTCCTTTATCGTCATAGGTGAAACCCATCTAAATAAATTCAAAATTGAACCCGCTTTGTCATTGGTACCAGAAGCTCTTGCTCCCCCAAAAGGTTGTTGACCTACTACAGCTCCAGTCGGTTTATCATTGATGTAAAAATTCCCCGCTGCATTTTGCAATTTATCCTTTGCCAATTGAACCGCATCTCTGTCAGTCGCCAAAATAGCTCCTGTAAGAGCGTATGGCGAAGTCTGATCTACGATGTCAAGTGTTTTTGCAAAATCCCTGTCTTCAAATGCATACACGGTTAAAACTGGTCCAAAGATTTCTTCGCACATGGTTTTAAATTTAGGATCTGTTACTTCAACTACCGTTGGTTCAATGAAATAACCTTTCTTCTTGTTATACTTTCCGCCAACGATAATTTTAGCTCCTTTGGCTTTCTTTACATGGTCAATGTAGGTAGCTATTTTATCAAAAGCTTTTTCATCAATCACCGCATTTATAAAGTTGGTAAAGTCTTCTGGGCTTCCCATTTTGAATGACTTCACATCTTTAATTAATTCCTTCTTTACAGTTGGCCAAATAGACTTTGCAACATAAGCTCTTGAGGCAGCTGAACACTTTTGCCCTTGAAATTCAAATGCCCCTCTTGACAAAGCAGTTGCCACCATTTTCGGATGAGCTGATTGGTGTGCAACCACGAAATCTTTTCCTCCAGTCTCTCCTACAATTCTTGGATAAGAACGATAGTTAGCGATATTGTCACCAATGGTTTTCCATAACTTCCTGAATACACCTGTACTTCCCGTAAAGTGCAATCCTGCAAATTCTGGGTGTGTGAAAATTTCTTTACCTGCAGTAGGCCCATCAACGAAAACTAAATTTATTACGCCTTTAGGCAATCCTGCTGCCTCAAACAATTCCATGATAATATTCGCAGAATAAATTTGTGAATCTGCAGGCTTCCAAACTACTACGTTACCTAACATAGCTGGAGCAGCACAAAGGTTTGCTGCAATGGAAGTAAAATTAAATGGCGTCAATGCGAAGATAAATCCTTCGAGCGGTCTGTATTCCAATCGATTCCAAATACCTGGTGCACTTTCAGGTTGCTGTGCATAGATCTCCGTCATGTATT
>CAZKXO010000511.1:0-1877 GCA_964556525.1 uncultured Saprospiraceae bacterium | reverse complement strand
TTGTGCCTCGGCTTTTCATGATTATCTATTTGATAACTTCAACTGGATGGGCTTAGATGGAGAGGGAGCTGAGTTACGTAGTCGTGTGTATGGCACTGAAGGAAGCTTTATTAATTCCACTTGGAACGGATCTTTTGCTACCTTTTTTAACGGGGATTGCCAAAATATTGGACCATTGACCACGCTGGAAATAGTAGGACACGAATTCACACATGGGTTTATAGAATTTTCGTCTGATCTTATTTATCAAAGGGAGTCAGGAGCGCTTAATGAATCCATCAGTGATATCTTGGGCAAAGCATTGGAGTTTGCCTATGATGCAGATAATGCCGATTGGTTGATAGGGTCAAAAATTTTACTGGCAGATAATAATGGACACATTAGGGATATGGCAAACCCTAAAGCCAAGTTTAGTCCCGATTATTATGGAGGTGACTTCTGGGTGCTCGGCACACAAGATAATGGAGGGGTGCATTCTAATAGCGGTATCCTCAACTTTTGGTTTCACATCTTAACGGAAGGGAAAGAAGGTATAAACGAGGTGGGAGACGCTTATGCTGTCGAAGCAATTGGTTTGAAGAAGGCAGTAGACATTGTGTTTACTATGAACACGGCCTATCTTACTCCAACTTCAGATTACCCCAAAGCGGTGAAGGCCAGTATAGAAGCAGTTAAAGATTTGTACGGGGAGAATGGTCAAGAAATGCAGAGTGTGTTAGAGGCTTGGAAGGCAGTCGGCCTTTTTCTGGAATCTGAAGATTATGATTTAACCGTGTCTTTTGAAGAAAGTCGGGTGAATAAATGTGCTGACGGTAATATACATTTTGTTGAAGTCGATATTGTCAATGTAGGGATAGAGTCTTATGCTGTTGGAGATGAGCTTATTCTCCGCTATAGTATAGCGAATAATCTGCAAAGTGAAGAGCAAGTCAATTTACAAGCCTCACTAAACCCTGGAGATACTTTGCGCTATACTTTCTTGAAAGGAATTCCGCTCACATCTGGGGGGCAAAGAATGACCCTGACTGCAGAGCTGGAAGCCAATGCAGCGGCAAGCTTAGTGCCTGAACTAGTGCAGGTAAATAATAGGGCTACTTCTTCGCTCTTTACCTTCTCTTTCTCAGGTATAGATTTAGATGTATTTTCTTTCAGTCTACATCCGGAATCGGCCTGTGCAGAAACGGATAGCATACTGCTTTCTATAGGGCTGGAAAATCGTGGCTGCTCTGATATTTTAAAAGGAATGCTACAAGTCACCTTAGAAACAGAGGAGGCTGCATATAATTATGATATAGAGTTGATGTCTGATCTTTCTCCTTCAGGCGACGCATTTCTTACGCGTTTGATAGAGACTCCTTTAGACTTAGAAAACGGAGATTCTATTTCGCTTTATTTGTCCATAGCAAATGAAGTAGATTATGAAAATAACACTCTTGAAAGTCAATTCTTTTTTCTAGAATCATTAGAAGAAGGATTCATAGAGGACTTTGTAGAATTTGATATTAACTCTGGCAATGAAATAACTGTAAACACTGATTTTCTAACAGATGCAGCCATCACTACTTATAACGGAAACGAGGTGCTAACCTTTGTGGGAGATTTTGGGGAGCTTTTTGTCTTTGGTAATTGTGTAGAGCAAGAGCTACTTTTTTTGCTCAACAACAATAAGTCAAGTATGGAAATGTGTGTCAATGCGGTTGGCTTGGAGCGTCCCGTTTTTAGTTTTGACTTGATTCAGTTTCGGGAGGATATAGATCTGGAAAATATAGATGAGTCTCTTAGAGTTATGGTAAAGGTCATAATTGATGAAGAAGAACGAGACATTCTTTTTGATCAAGAAGAAGGCCTGGCTATTACACACGAATATATTTTACCTC
>CAZKXO010000510.1:0-1881 GCA_964556525.1 uncultured Saprospiraceae bacterium | reverse complement strand
AATAATATTCTTTTCTGAAGTCCAATCGCAATCTTACTTCCGGTTATTGGCACAGGAAGAAAAGCACGAAATGTCTTAAAAAAAGAAAGTCTAAATGAAGAGGCAACTAGCCCTTCAAAATTTTCAATGTCGCTGAGCTCATAAAAATATTTGTAGTGATAATGAGCTTTTAAGAACCAACAAAACCAGGCTAAAATCATTAATACAACTGGTATATAAAGCATAATGTCTCTATTTAATATTCTAAAACAGGTATAGCAACTTTTGTATTATCTTGTTTGGTTTCAATAAATTCACCCTTGTTCGTCGTTGGCTGTCGACAGGCATTGTGCTCAGCCGCCTACGACGCTTATATATTTGAAAATTCTGTTTTCAATCATACAACACTAATGCTCCTCGCTTAGTCCCGTCCTTAAATTTCCAAACTTGGTTTATTGGCGATAACTTTAGAACATGTTTTTACAGATTCGTTTTGTTCTCTCAGCTTCATCACCACGTTCTTTTTCTTTGCCTTCCAGTTGACCGCATCTACCGCTTTAAAGCCATAATATCTGTCAACTAAAATTGTCTCTATAAATGTATCTGCACAGGGCGCGCAATAAAAATTGATCTCTTGATATATGCAGACATCCTCACGAAAGATGCACATGATATCTATTGGGGCCAATTCATCGTTCGTTATGATAATCAGTGTATCAGCTTCATAATGCAACTTAAAAACATCTTCTGATCCATAAGGTAAGTTATAGATCAGGCTTTGCTTGGCAGCACTAAAAGATTTATCTACAACTAAGATGCTACTCAACGATCTTAAACACGAGCCAAGTGTAAATAGGGCTATTACAAGGAGAGATACAGTTTTGAAGTTCATATAATTTTGATTGGCCTTCAAAATTAAAGAATTCTGGGAAGAAAGAAGCCCTAACATTTCTGCAAGGGCTTCATATAATTTCAGTCAGATGGCATCTGAGTCTGTTCTCTTTACTGAGAAATAGAATTTAAGAAGTGCTTCATTTATTCCACAACAACTTTATTCGACTTAGTTACACCTTGGAAGGTAGTCGTTACATAATAATTTCCTGAGGCCCAATCCGACACATTCATTTTATGGACATTCTTTCCATCTAACAGCATGGTTTTATCATGGGCAATTCTTTGACCACTCGCATCAAAAATAGATATTTCCATAATACCAGTCTCGTCTGTATGTGCTTCTAGATTCAAAATGTTTGTTACTGGATTAGGATATATTTTTAGCGTTAGAGCAGATAAATCTAGCTCTACTGCATCTGTCCTAAGGTCTAAACTAAGTTCATCACAGTCTGTACAGTCTATCAGTTGTTGCAATTTACTCTCAAGGAGCTGGTACTTGCTCTCAGTTTTTGCAAGTTGCTTTTTAAGCACTTCTATTTGTTCCATACCTTGATTTTGGATTATACTTCTAGTGCTAGTTTCAATAGAGTTCATTTGCTCACTTTGTTCTTGGATTGCACCAACAATAAACGGAATGAGCTCTGTATATGATACTCCAAATAGTTCTCTTCCATCCCCACTAGGAATAGATTCTGTTATTGCTGGAATCAGTATCCTGTTACCATTCTCATCTATTTCTACTCTCTCTGGTTCTAATTCCACAACTTCTTCTTCAGCTGGCTCTTGCACAAGAGTTACTAAGTCAGGCAACACTTCTCTTAGTTCCTGGGCTATAAATCCATAATTGTATTTTTCGCTTCTACTTGAGTTATTCTCATATCTGTAATACTTATACTTCTTAGGCTTTAACTGGTTAATGATATCTAAATTGGAACTTAGCGCACTAACATCATATTTTAGCCTACTGTCAGATGGTGTGATAGTGCCGAAGTGAACGATATCTCCATT
>CAZKXO010000509.1:0-1883 GCA_964556525.1 uncultured Saprospiraceae bacterium | reverse complement strand
ATGCATGCCACTTTAAGGTTGGAAATGAAAAGCGTTAATCAATTGAATATTTGGATCTAACGATTACTGCTACTGATGAGACGTAAAAACTCGTTCCTTGTTTCAGCATTCTTAAAGACTCCAGTAAATGCAGAGGTTGTTGTCATAGAGTTTTGTTTTTCGACACCTCTCATCATCATACACATATGAGCCGCTTCTATGACCACTGCTACACCTTGAGGTTTCAGAGCACTGTGTATACATTCTAAGATATCATGTGTCAGTCTTTCCTGTACTTGCAGTCGTCTGGCAAAAACATCTACAACTCTTGGAATTTTACTGAGACCTACGATATAGTCATTGGGGATGTAGGCAACATGTACCTTACCATAGAAAGGCAATATATGATGCTCACATAAGGAGTATAGTTCTATATCCTTTACCAAGACCATATTATTTACTCCCTCCTTAAACATGGCTCCCTTCAGAATCTTAATAGGGTCTTGACCATATCCTTGAGTAAGGAATTGCATGGCTTTAGCAGCTCTTTCTGGCGTCTTTTTTAGGCCTTCTCTTTTTATGTCTTCACCTATAGTTTTGAGGATTGCGCTATAGTTGGATTTTAGTTTACTAGTGGCTTTGGGAGAATAGGATTCTTTTTTAGTATAACTCATTGAGACTCTTCATTTAAGAGGGTCAAAATTAAACTACTATTTCATATTTTTTGCAGCATTCGCCTTTAGAATAGTATATAGTTAGATCCTCGGTTATCGGTCTATATGCCCTATTTGTCTATTCTGATTGGATGATAAAGGAAATTGCTCTAACTTTCTCTAGTGAATTGGGTAGATTATAGGAATATCAAGGAAGATGTGCTTAAAACCAAAGGTTTTTTTCACTTCAGTTTCTGGGTAATGTTTTACTTCTTTACGGTACTAATCGATAAAAGTGCCAATCCATTTTGGTTTATCCTTGTGGAAAAATTGGTAGATATTTCGTTCTATATCTTCATAGTTTATACCAATATACTTTACCTCATCCCTACTTTTCTTGAGAAGCACAACCTGCTTTTTTATGTAATAGCCTTATTAGTCCTAGTGCTACTGGTCACACCTATCCAGACCTTATTTATTATCATCCTATATCAAGATAATGCCAGTGTAGTAAACTTATTGATAGATGATTGGACGCTTATCTTATTACGTTGTTTGGTTGTGGGACTGGTATCAACAGGCTACAAGGTCACTTCTGATTGGATGGGACTGCAGAATGAGAAGAGAGAACTGGAAAGCCAGAATCTACAATCTGAATTGAAATTTCTAAAGTCTCAGATCAATCCTCATTTTTTCTTTAATACCCTTAACAATCTCTATGCACTTACGCTAAAGAAGTCTGACTTAGCACCTGAGATTGTATTGCGTCTATCTGAGATGATGCGCTATATGCTCTATGAAAGCAATGAAAAGGAGGTATCGCTGGAAAAGGAAATCAACTATGTAATGAACTACATTGAGCTGGAAAAATTAAGGCAAGGAGAAAAATTCCAGATCAATTTTAATCTGGAAGGGGAAGCACAAGGACAAAGAATAGCTCCATTGATGTTTATTCCATTTTTGGAGAATAGCTTCAAGCATGGGCTTGATAGACAGATAAATTCTGGTTATGTAAATATCAATATGCTACTAAAGGATGAGTCAGTAGAACTCGATATAGAAAATTCTAAGCCCATTCAAACCAAAGAGAAACCAGCGCTTAAATCTGGCGGCATCGGTCTGGAAAACGTAAAAAGAAGACTGAACTTGCTCTACCCTCAGAAACACAAATTGAATATAGAAGAACAACCAGATACATTTAAAGTCAAACTTAATATCCAACTAGTCTAAACACCTAATATGATAAAAACA
>CAZKXO010000508.1:0-1902 GCA_964556525.1 uncultured Saprospiraceae bacterium | reverse complement strand
GATCAGTCTGGACTGAATGCTGGGATATATTCTGTGACTGTGACTGATTCGGAGGGATGTATTGGTATAGCGGAATACGATTTATCTAACGCTGGAGATACTAAATTAGAAATTACAACTTCATTGACTACTGATAATTGTGATCTGGGAGGAGAAGAGTTATCGCTAGCTGTAAATACAGGAAAGACACCTTTTATGGTCAGCTGGACATCACCTTCAGGAGGAACATTAAATCAGAATAATGTTACGATAGATGAGTTAGGAGAGTCCATAGTATTTAGAGATTTTGATGCATTTAGCGAATATAACTTTGTGGTTACAGATGCTAATGGATGTCAAGCCACTTATGACTACACTTCTGGAATAGATCCTATAAGAGAAATAGCTTCTCCTAGCCTTTGCCTCATTACTTCCGATCCTGAGTCAGGTAATAACCGTATTCTTTGGGAAGCCCCAGAAAACTTAGATTATATTAGTCAATACAATGTGTATCGTGAAGGGAATGCGAGTGGCTCATTTAATTTTATAGGGTCAGTAGATGCTTCTGCTGAAAATAGCTTTGTCGATGATACAGTAGACCCTACGTTACAGTCTTATAGTTACCGAGTGACTGCCTCAGATAAATGTGACATAGAATCTGAACCAAGCAACGTACACAAAACTATACACTTAGTCGCCAACATAGGCCTCAATGATAGGATAAACCTCGAATGGGGTGATTACTCTGGAGTAAGTTATGACCAGGTGAATATATATAGAGGAGAATCGCTGGATAATATGACCTTACTGATCTCGTTACCTTCCAGTGTGCGATCATTTACAGATCCTTCTCCACCAGCAGGAATTGCGTATTATCAAGTAGAGATTTCAGGTGAGGTAGAATGTAATATATCACGTGGGGCCTTTTCTATACGTTCTAATATAGCTGATAATCAAAGAACAAGTAGCCTGTCTGAGGAATTGTCCTTTGAGGTGAAAGTCCTACCAAATCCAGTCTTGGATGAGCTTACAATTAATTCAGAAAAAGATGCAAAGGCTACCTTATACAGTGTTGCAGGCATGAAGCTTATAGTCCAGCAAATAAAATCTGGCGTGAATACAGTGGATGTTTCGAGCCTAGAGGCAGGGTACTATTTTTTCCATCTAACAAGAGGAAGTGAGAGGTCTGTTAGTAGGATAATTATACAATAGATATAAGTATAGCGGGCAAAGTAATATAGTTGAATTTTGTATCAGCTTAATGAATTTTCCCTTTGCTGGACCAAGATCTGAAGGGCAATTTTTCTGCCACTATAAAGCTATTTTTTATATCAGAACCGATCTAGGGGTGACTATTAGTGATGTGTTAGCTTCCATTTTGGTTAAATCCCATCTAAGTTTCGACATATTTAGTTGTCTAGTAAACTTATAAGTTGACTAAAGTCGTCTTATTGTTTCCATATATGTATATATAAAGTTGCTTACGTCGCTTTATATGTTTACATTTATGTATGTTATGTCAACAATTACGTTTACTTATATGTGAATTATGAGGAATAAAAACAAAATGATATTAGATCAATTGGATAGGAAAATAGAGCCTTTCAATAAAATAAGTAGAATTATAATACCAGAAAGGGGATGGATTTATACCATACGCAAAAGTCTAAATATGACTCTTGAACAGTTAGGAAGAAAATCAAACAAGACACGTCAAGGTGTTAAAAAGATTGAAGAAAGAGAAGCTAGCGGGTCAATTACTCTAAACACTTTAAGACAAATAGGTGAGGCGCTAGATATGAAATTGATATATGGTTTTTCATCCAAGTATGATTCAATAGATCAAATGGTAGATATTAAGGCAAATAAGCTTGCCACTAAAATTGTATTGACGTACTTTTCAAGAGTGAAACGTTGAAATTT
>CAZKXO010000507.1:0-1902 GCA_964556525.1 uncultured Saprospiraceae bacterium | reverse complement strand
TATATTTACATGGGACATATGCGCTATGAGGATACAAAACCCTATGAGGATTGGTTCTGGACAAAGAACCGCATTAATCTAGTAAGAGATCATGTAGATGGTATAGACTACGCCGCTAAAACACTGAAATGTAAAACAGGAAAGTCTATCAGCTATGATAAACTTGTGCTGGCATTAGGCTCTAAATCCAATAAATTTGGCTGGCCAGGCCAAGATCTCAAAGGAGTGGGTGGTCTCTACACTTTTCAGGACTTAGAACAGATGGAAGCCTATAGTGGTGGCCTCCAAAGAGCTGTAATATGTGGTGGCGGACTGATAGGAATAGAGATGGCTGAGATGTTCCACTCGAGACACATCCCAGTTACAATGTTAGTAAGGGAGAATAATTATTGGAATAATGTGCTCCCAGAAGAGGAATCAAGTATTATTAGTAATCATATCAAAGACAATCACATAGACTTGCGGTTAGGCGTAAACCTTGGTGAGATAAAAGATGATGGTACTGGAAGAGCAAAGTCTGTAGTCGTAAAAGAAACCGGCGAAGAGATTCCATGTGGATATGTCGGGCTTACAGCTGGTGTTAGTCCTAATGTAGGCTGGCTCAAAGAATCTGGTTTGGATATAGGCCGTGGTATCAAAGTCAATAAGTATTTAGAAACCAATCAGCCTGATGTGTATGCTGTAGGGGATTGTGCCGACCAGCAAGATGTAATGCCAGGGAGGCGCTCAGTAGAAGCTATCTGGTATACAGGACGTATGATGGGGGAGACTGTAGCATATAATATCTGTGGTAAAGCTGTAGCTTACGATCCAGGACTCTGGTTCAATAGTGCCAAGTTTATAGACATAGAGTATCAGGTCTATGGAGAAGTACCTGCAAAATTACCTGAGCATCTCAAGACTATATTCTGGATGCACCCTGATGGCGATAAGTCGATCAGAATCAATTATCATAAAGAAGACTATACCATCAAAGGATTCAATCTATTTGGAATCCGATACAGACACGAAGTTTGTGAAAAATGGATCTTGCAAAATACACATGTAGAAACTGTACTAGAGAATCTTGGTCTGGCCAATTTCGATCCTGAGTTTTACAAAGAATATGATGAAGAGATCGTGAAAGTATATAATAAAGTAGAAGGAAAGAATATCAAATTGAAAACCAAAAGAGGATTGTCCAAAGTACTTTCTTTTTTTAAAGCTTAAGAAAATGAAATTAATACAAAATATAGGATTGGTACTCTTTGTCATTGCCTTGTTGATTTTTACGGCAATGCTAGGTGTGGGTCATCAGACCCTTACTCCTGATTCACTAGGTGTAGATGAAAACTTTAGAGAGGTCGTTCTTGCTAAGGCCAATGAGAGAGGACTGATGAATAAGCAAATGCCACTAATGTCATTCATCTCAGAATATAAAAGTATTCTGAAAGAAGTTCCGGAAATCCAGAAATGGCAGCGAAATGATTTTATCAAAGCAGCAGTTAAGGGCTCAGCTGGTGGACCAGTACAACAGAATCCGTGGTTGTGGTTTTTCTTGACTTTTGGATTAGGCGCTCTTGGAGGATTGCTCTTTATACTGCCCAAGTTTCTAAAATCTCCAGGTATCAAGAACAATGGCATCTATCACAATCCTCTGACCCGTGGTATCAAATTTAACACCAAACAGATTTTTTGGTGGGGAGGTCTTGTTGGAATAATTGTATGGGGTTTTATCAAAGATGGCAACTTAATCTTCCCTATTATCACTGTCGTAATTGCAGCATTGATCTTTTACCTCTCTGTTTTGCGTCCCAGAGCAAAGACTAATGGAGAAGATCGTTCTTCCTCTCCTATAGATACTGGATGGTTGGGTATCATAGCAGGTGTATATTTCATAGCCTTTTATGTTCTACTATATTG
>CAZKXO010000506.1:0-1904 GCA_964556525.1 uncultured Saprospiraceae bacterium | reverse complement strand
CAGAAATCCTGTAAAATTATTTGTGAAACGATTTGGAATTGCCTTTGTAGTTTTCAGTAACCCTTAAGTCCTATTAGTGAGACATTTGTCAATATATTGCATTCTATTATTCTAAGCACTCTTGTTGAGTTATGTTTAGATGATTCATTATTAACCATAATTGAAAGTAACTCGCCTTTATATCAGGTTATTCTTTGTGACTATACTGAGCCTCTGCTTAGCCCCTAGTTTTATTCTATCTCAGTCTCATATTGACACCTCAGGTATATGGATAAACATAGATTCGGTTTTTATTTCTGCAACCCGTATAGAAAATGAGTGGCTAAAAGTAACAAGAGCCATCAGCACCAGGAATTCAAATCAGCTGATCGAATCTAATCCACAGCTTTCACTTCAAGAATATCTGCTAGATGTTCCTGGTGTATTCAGCATGAATAATCAGAATATGGCACAAGATCTCAGAGTCTCCATAAGAGGATTTGGTTCCAGAGCTAACTTTGGAGTGAGGGGGCTCCAGCTTATTGTAGACGGCATCCCTGAAACTACCGCAGACGGACAAGGTCAGTTAGATGCCATTCCTTTAGGATTAATAAATAATATAGAAGTAATCAAAGGCCCCTCAGCAACCCTTTATGGACAAGCATCTGGTGGTGTAATTAGTATCAAGACTTTATCAGAGTTTAATCACAATCTTAGGGACAAATCCTTACTCGAAGTAAGATTGCTCTATGGCTCCTATAATACCTCCCAAATCCAACTCAATTATGGAAAGAAGCTAGCTAACACTTCCTATATTTTTCATGCAAACCAATCAAGCTCTGAGGGCTATCGGATCAAAAGTAATTTCCTAAATAGAAATCTTAAGGCAAGACTAGACCATAAGTTTACTAAGTTTTCCAAGATCAATTTTATGGTAGACTTTCTATCTAGTCCTGAAGGTGAAGATCCTGGTGCATTAAATTTAGAAGAAGCGACTAACAATAGACGAGCGGCTAGAGATAGAAATGAGGCCTTCAATACTGGCGAAAGCATAAACAATCTAAAAGCTTCTGTGACCTACCAACTTGTGGCTTCTAAAAACAGAACCATGGATGTCTATGGTTTTCTGACGTCCAGAAATTTCTTAGGCTTGCTACCATTTGAGACAGGAGGTATTGTAGATCTGGGAAGGTGGTACTATGGACAAGGAATAAGCTATACCATTAAAACAAATAAAAAAAGTTTTGATGCTACCGTTAAGTATGGTTATGATCTTGCAAACCAAGTAGATACGCGTATAAGATTCAGCAATCTTCTAGGAGAGCAAGGCCCTATAGATTTGAACAATAAAGAAATCATAAAAAATGCGGGGCTGTATATGTTGTTGGATTTTGATATTGGTTCCATGCATGTCAATGCAGGTTTACGCTATGATTATAACTTCTTTGAGCTGAAAGACGTACTTCTTTTTGGCAAAGACAATAGTGGTATCCAAACTTTTTCAAACTTTAGTCCCAGCCTTGGAGTTAACTATCACTTGGAAAGCAATACCAGCGTATTTGCTAATTACTCTTCAGGCTTTGATACACCTACGTTTTTGGAACTAGTTAATAATCCGTCTAGAGGATTTGGATTGAACAATACAATAAGTCCTCAGCAATCTGATAGTTATGAGTTAGGCTTGAGGGTAAATGTTCCTAGATCCTATTCCATGAGTATTACCTTGTTTCATGTACGTACTTCAGAGGAATTAGTGCCTTTTTCTATACCTGCAGAACCAGAAATAACCTTCTTCAGAAATGCTGGTGGCACGATACGAAGGGGACTGGAGTTTGAGGGGCGATATACCTATAACAACATATGGGATTTTACTTTGTCCTATTCTCTTGCTTCTTATAAGTATGAGAATTTTATCATTAAAGATG
>CAZKXO010000505.1:0-1911 GCA_964556525.1 uncultured Saprospiraceae bacterium | reverse complement strand
ACGTTTTTTTAACACATATAATTATTACTAATATTTAGTTCTGAGAGTCAATAAGTACAGTCTTTTTGTATTTTCTACACTATTTATTTTAGAATTCTAGCCTGGGCTTAACGTAAATACAACACTATGTAAACGCAAACACATTACGTTATTTGAGTTTTAAAATCATTTCACCACCAGAATCAGTTTATGAAAAATTGCGGCGTAAAGAATCCAGCGCATACCCTATCAGATCATGGAATCAACAGTACTAAAAAAGTATACTGGAACCTAAGTCCCCATGACCTTATCCAAGAAACATTGCTAAGAAATCAAGGCACTCTTGCTTCTAATGGAGCCCTAGTTATCAGCACCGGTAGATTTACTGGCAGGTCGCCCAAGGACAGATACATAGTCCGAGATGAAATCACAAGAAATAAAGTGGATTGGAATGCCATTAACCAACCCATCTCTAAAGACCAATTCTCTGTACTCAAAGAGAAAATATCCCGGTACTTAGAGAATAAGGATTTGTACATAAAAGATGCGGCAATCTGTAAAGTAGAGAAACATGGGATCAAGGTCCGGCTTATTGCAGAGTTTTCATGGAGTGCTCAGTTTGTGCACAACATGTTTGTGAGGTTAGAGCAAGATGAAATCCTAGAGTACAATCCAGAATGGATCATTTACTGTGCACCAGGTTTTGAAGCCGACCCAGAAACAGATGGCACTTTTGCTAACAACTTTTCAATTATAAATTTTGAAGAGAAAACTATACTGATAGGTGGATCTGGCTATACAGGTGAGATCAAGAAAGGAATTTTTTCTGTTTTGAATTTTATCCTACCTACCACACAAGATGTATTGTCTATGCATTGCTCTGCAAATGTAGGTGAGAAAGAAGATGCTGCAGTTTTCTTTGGCCTTAGTGGAACTGGCAAGACAACCTTATCTGCTGATCCAAACAGACTACTCATAGGTGATGACGAACATGGGTGGTCTAAAGATGGGCTATTCAATTTTGAAGGTGGCTGCTATGCTAAATGCATAGGACTTACTAAAGAAAAAGAACCAGATATCTTTAATGCTATAAAACCAGGCGCCATCTTGGAAAACATCAAATTCTTTCCTGGCACAGCTCGACCTAACTTTGATGATTGTTCTGTAACTCAAAATACTAGGGTTTCTTACCCTATACACCATATTACAAACCACTATAAGAGCAATATTGCGCCACATCCAGAAAACATTTTCTTTCTTACTTGTGATGCATTCGGTATACTGCCTCCATTATCCAAACTGACAGTAGAGCAGGCGATGTACTATTTCATTTCTGGTTATACAGCAAAGGTAGCTGGCACCGAAGAAGGAATAGCTGAGCCATTGGCCACTTTTTCTGCTTGTTTCGGAGCACCTTTTTTACCATTGCATCCTAATGCCTATGCACAAATGTTAGGTGCAAAGATCAATAAACATCAAGCAAAAATTTGGCTGGTCAATACTGGCTGGACTGGTGGCAGCTATGGTGTAGGACAGCGTATAGCCTTGAATCATACCCGAAGCTTAATATCTGCTGTACTGGATAATAAACTAGACAACTGCGAATACACCAACCTAGAGGTCTTTGACCTGGCTGTTCCTACTACCTGTCCGGGAGTGCCACAAGAATTACTCAATCCTAGAAACACTTGGGCTGACAAACAAGCTTATGATGAGCGACGACTAGTACTTGCTGAAATGTTCCAAAAGAACTTTGAGCAGTTTAGCAGCGAAGTATCAGAAAACATATTAGTAGCTGCTCCTGCATTAGCTATTAATAATGAGATATGACTTTTTAGCATATCCCAACCAAGTTGAAAATCGAGACGCCAAACATCATCGGGTTGCTTGTGTAATAATGCCGATTGCCCAGGATTGAAAGGTGGATCAAAC
>CAZKXO010000504.1:0-1917 GCA_964556525.1 uncultured Saprospiraceae bacterium | reverse complement strand
TTCAATCTGGCTACTATTGATCTATTAATAATCGGAGCTTATCTGATTGCCATTGTGTTACTCGGTTTTTATTTTGGAAACAAACACAAAGATGCGGAGGACTACTTCTTAGCTGGTAGAAATTTGACCTGGCCTATCATAGGCTTTTCATTATTTGCCTCTAATATGTCGAGCAATAGCTTGGTTGGTCTGGCTGGTGCCGGATACAAAGATGGCTTCTCTGTCTATAGTTATGAATGGATGGCTGTCCTGATTTTGATAATATTCGCCGTTTTCTTTCTGCCTTTTTATCTGAAGAACAAGATTTTTACTATTCCAGAATACTTGGAAAAAAGATACTCGTACACTGTGAGAGTTTATGCTTCCTCTATTGCTATTATTCTAAATATTTTGGTAGATATAGCTGCTACTTTATATGCTGGCGGCTTGGTAATTAATCTCATTTTCCCACAGTTGTCATTGACTATGATTATAGTAGGTCTGGCACTTATAGCTGGGGTATATACTATAACTGGAGGGCTTAGTTCAGTTATGTATACAGATGCTGTGCAAGCCGTCATTTTAATTCTAGGTAGTGCTCTGATAACCTATATGGCATATACAGAAATCGGTGGTTGGGACGCAGTATATGCCATTACTGAGTCAGACCATTTCAAGGTTATGAAACCGATAAATGATAAATCCATGCCTTGGCCATCAGTCTTTACAGGAGTTCTCTTGATAGGATTTTATTTCTGGGGTACCAATCAGTACATTACCCAACGGACTTTAGCATCTAAGAATATAAGACAAGGACAGTGGGGCGCCATCTTTGCTGGGTTTCTAAAATTATCCATTTTGTTTATCATGATATTCCCAGGAGCAATGGCTCGTGTCTTGTATCCTGAAATGACAGAAATGGATATGATTTATCCTACTATGCTTTTTGATCTTCTACCGACAGGCTTGCTTGGTGTGGTATTGGCTGGATTGATCGCTGCGATGATGTCTAGTTTGGATTCCGGACTTAATTCTGTTTCTACTCTGGTAACGATGGATTTTGTTCAGAAACTCAAACCGAATCTTAGTTCACAGCAATTGATGAAAGTCGGAAGAATAATTACTCTAGTGGTCATGATAATAGCCATTCTCTGGGCACCTCAGATAGGAAATTTTGAGAAACTTTGGGATTACTTGCAGAACACTTTGGCTTGGTTCTGTCCTCCGGTAGTTGCTCTTTTTGTTATGGGACTATTCTTTAGAAAAACGAACAATACTGGTGCTGTAGCCTCTATTGTAGTTGGCTTTTCTATTACAGTATGGTTGATTTCATTGAAGGCCACTGGTTCTACTCTAGAGTTGCCTAATTTCTTGTATGTGGCGTTTATACACTTTCTTATCTGTACTACAGTTTTGTTTATTGGAAGTATGTTTGGTAAACACAAGTCGGAAGCAGACTTGGCAAAGCTTGTTTGGACTACTGACAATTATAAAAATGAAACAGCTAGTCTAAAGGAATTACCTTGGTACAAAAATTATAGACTGCAGGCGTTGTTGCTGATCATTTTGACAACTATAATCTTGATAATCTATTAAGAGAAGTTTTATTGCAAATCAGATTGCTTCAGGGTAGCATAACTAATTGCATTTTCTTCCCAATCTGGTGTAGCTAGAATTGTAGGGATTATTTCTTGTGGCGTATCCACAAAAGTCCACATTTTAAGATGTTTTGGATTCATGAATTTTTGATCTACACATCTTTGCAGCATCTCCTTCAGAGGATCATAGTAGTTATTGGTGTTAAGGATGATAATTGGTTTTAGAAATTTTCCCAATCTCTTCATTGTTATGACTTCTAATAATTCTTCTAGTGTGCCAGTGCCTCCAGGTAGGGCTATGATTGCATCTGTGTCAGTAAAAAGTAGCTCCTTTCTTTCT
>CAZKXO010000503.1:0-1932 GCA_964556525.1 uncultured Saprospiraceae bacterium | reverse complement strand
CTAAATCAAAAATATTTTAAATATGAATTTAACTTTTACACGATGTGGAGTGACTTTGTTATTCCTTTTAGGTGTCACAGGCATATATGCCCAACAAGCTAATGCAGTTGTAATAAATGCACCGGCTGACATTGCAGGCGTATACAGAGCTATACAACCAAACCCAATTTGGGGTCCATCACTTGATAGTGACATGACTGCTCTTGCAACCTTTGTAGTAGACGAAGCAGGAGGACCTACAGATGCTTGTGAAGGAGGAATAGAAAATGTACAAAACAGAATCGCATTTATAGACAGAAGAAATTGTCCTTTTACAGATAAGGTTCTGAATGCTCAAGATGGAGGAGCTATAGCAGTTGTCATTTGTAACAATGTCGGTGTCAACGAGATTGTAAATATGCCAGCTACAGATGAAGCAGGGCTGGTCAACATTCCTGTTTTTGCAATGTCTCAGAATGACTGTAATGTCTTAAGAGTGAATTTGACAGGAGCTGAAGAAGAAATAACACTTACTTATTCATGCGACCCTTTCCCAGATCCTACGGTAATCTGGGGTGATGAGCCAGGTGAAGGTGATTTTTCTGATGGTTTAGGTGACTGGAGAATAGTAACAGATGCCAGTTCTGATACTTCTTGGTACTGGACTTTAGATCCTGAACTGCCAGGTGCCTTTACAAGAACAAATGTAGTGGAAGGTTCTGCTTGTAACGGTTTTGTAGCTTTTACTTCGGATGTATATGACAATGATGGTGAAACTGATCCTGTTACGGGCCAACCGCTTTCTGGAAGAGGCCCTTGCCCAAACAATGGATTTGATGGCAACTTCTGTGTGGGTTCCCTATTCAGTCCAGAAATAGATTTGAGTGGTGTTACTGTAGAAAATCTTGCATGTAAAGTGTACCATGATTGGGGATACTTTTACGCAGGTTCTACTGCTCTTATAACCAGTTATGATGGAGGAGCAACCTGGCCTGATACTAGCAATATCACAGTCGGTGCCCTACCAATAGGACGTAACCCAGAAATTCGTCTTCCCGACAACGGATGCTCACTGCAAACTGAAGACATCAATGAAAGAGGAGAAGGGTTTTATGTAATTCCTATTGAAGGTTACGATAATCAAGGTACTATCATGTTACAGTTCAGACATCATGGTGGTTACTATCATGCTACTATTGATGACGTACAACTGATCGATGATGAATTTAGAGACATAGGAGTCTTGACTTCATTTGTAAGTAGAAATCCAGCATCAGCAATTCCACTTAGCCAGACGAACGGTATTCCACTGCATGTAGATATTACCAACGAAGGAAATACTGCCGTAGATGATGTTATGATCCAAGCTGAAGCGAGAGGTCCAGATGGAGAAATAGAGTTCTCCACTATAAACAGCAATTTCATGGAACAGCCAGCTAATTGTTTCTTGAATGAAAATTCGACATTCAGAGATTTATTTATCCCATCAGAATTGGGAGACTACAGAGTAACTTACAGAAATGTTACGCCAAATGATCAGGTAGAGGCTAATGATACTATATCTTTTGAATTTGAAATGACTGAGGACATATGGCGAGCTGCAGATAAGCCGGCACCTGATGCAGAAAATCAGCACAATCAAATCTTCTCAGGATTAGTCTCTGATACACCTGGTGCAGCTGGTTGGTGCGGTTTTGATTGGGCCTTAGCATATAACTTCTTCCTCCCTAATGGTGACGGCCACTATATGACTGATGTAAGATTTGGTGTTAATTTCCAAGGGACTAACTCTGGAGACATCAAAGTCTACTTATATGAGTGGAGTGCTTCACCAGCTTCTCTAGATTCTGACAACGATCCTTTGACAGCAGCATGGATAGTTGCAGCTGATGACTTAACTCTAGTAGGTGCTATGGGAGATAACGGATTTACTTCTCTAGAAAACTCTAGACC
>CAZKXO010000502.1:0-1946 GCA_964556525.1 uncultured Saprospiraceae bacterium | reverse complement strand
AGGTTTTCTGACAGTTGCATTTTTATTGTTAGAAATAGTAGCCTTTATTTTAGGCCTTGTTCTTATCTATTTATTGTCAAAATTGGACATTGGAACCAAGTCTGAATAATCCTTAGTCTAGGAAAGCCAAAATAAGCAGCACAAGCACAATCTGTGCGATTCAGTACGATAAGGTACCCACCTGCTATGTCAAGAGGGTTATTACTCTTAGTATAAGCTTAGAACTGTTGACATATTAATATATATAATAATATAATCATGTATTATTATCACATTTCCAGTGAGATTCATATATTTGTTAATTGTAATATGTAATTAACCAAAACGTGAATCATGCAAATTACTATAAAGCACTTAGCGACGGTCTTAAGTGTATTTATGTTTGTGTTCTCTGCCAATGCACAAAAACAGCTCATAAAAGCTGAAAGGCAGTTCGAATTGAAAGCATTTGATCTAGCCATAGAAAATGCTAAAAAGGCCATTGAAAAAGATCCCACTTGTATAGAATGTCACAGATTGATTGCAGAGTCTTTCAGAATGATGAACAACAACGTAGATGCCGCTATTTGGTATCGAAAGATGGAAAGATTTCCAAATCTGCCTAGTGACTATGCTTTTAACTATGGTTTGTTGCTCAAAAGAATGGGCCAGTACGACAAGGCAAAGAAGTACTTCCTGGAATACCGTATCATTGATAAAGAAGTAGGAGAGTACTTTGCAGCCAGCTGCGATTATGCCAAAGGATTGCTTTCTGCGGAAAAGAATTTTGAACTAAACTTGTTTGGTGTAAGCTCTAAGAGTACAGACTTTGGTCCGACGGTATTCAAGGATAAAATTGTTTTCTCTTCATTCAGATCAGACTTCGAACGAAAGCAGGGGCAGCAAAATGCCAGTCCTATTCAAAATGATAAGTGTCAGTTTTATATCGCTAAGAATAATTTCAAAAGTGATGTGAATAGTATCAATTTTCTGATGAAAGATGATAAGGAAACTTATGATATGGGACCGATGCACTATGCAAGTGATGCTCCAATATGCGCGATAACAAAGCATAATTTCAGAGATGGTGAAAAACAGATTTTCTCCAATGATTTGGAACTAAGCCTGTATCTAGCTGAAGTCAATCACAACGGTTCTTTTAAAGATATTGTTCCATTTCCGCATAATGAGGTAGGTTCAGCTACAGGTTTTGGTACACTTAATCCTAGTGGAAATATACTTTACTTTTCATCTAATAGAGCTGGAGGTTATGGAGGTTTTGATATCTACGTAAGTTATTTCAAGAATGGAAAATGGACGTACCCAGAGAACTTGGGTAAAAAAGTAAATACAGCTGGAGACGAGATAACACCATTTTTTGATGGAAAGACGCTGTATTTCTCATCTAATTTTACACAAGGTCTTGGTGGTTTTGATGTATTCAAGACAACGGTTTCTTCAGGGAACTGGCTGATTCCAACAAATATGGGCAATGGCGTAAATTCTCCTGAGGACGATTATTACTTCACTAAAGATCCACATGCTGAAAGTTACTACTTGACATCTAACAGACTAGGTGGAAGAGGTAGTCATGATATCTATCTAGTACACAAACTAGAGACCCAGAATATTAATTTGGAGTTAGCTGAAGTTAGTTCAGTACCTAGTGCTGTCAATTTAGAAACAGATGTAATTAAGGAAAGAACGACTCCTACATCAGTTAGAGTAAACTTAGAACGAGAAGCTGATTTTGAGCCTGTCACTACTTCTACCCAAGATAATGTGAATGAAACCACAAATAAAAAAGAGGAGCCAGAGCTTATAGATTTCAATGAATTACTACCTCCAAAGGCTGTAGAATTAAATTCTACCAACTCCAGATCAGTATCATTACAAGGTGCTAAAAGAGTTGCTTATGGGGAAGTTATCCGTTCTAGTTCTAATGTTTACTTTATTCAGTTAGCCGC
>CAZKXO010000501.1:0-1959 GCA_964556525.1 uncultured Saprospiraceae bacterium | reverse complement strand
TGGGCAAGAAGTAGAAATGCCTTTATCCTCTAGTAGCACAGTAGTACTAATGAAATTCTCATTACCATTCCAGTCTCTAGCTCTAAAATCTACTGTAATTTGACGTCTATCGACACCTGCTAGATCTGAACAACAAAATTCTACAAAATCACCCCAGACTGTATCTTGATCAGAACAAGCTAGTGGTCTTCTGACTGAAATATCTATGCCAGTACAACCATCGAAACTTCCATTATCTATATCAGCCGCATACAATTTTGCGACTCCTCTGTCAGGTACACCAATAATTCCTGAAGGTGCCAGATCTACAACTATATTTTGTATAACAATAGGAACAGGAGGTGTCAGATCATCTATTTGCAATTGCACAGGATATCTTGCAATATTCCCACAACAGTCTTCAGCAACATAGAACAACTCATAGATTCCCCTTTTCAGGTTGTGAATGATATAACCATCTTTTGCATTTCCAGTAATATCTGCAATAGCAGATGAAAGCTCTACTCGATAAGTCACATTCTCATCACAATCATCTACCATCCTTGTTGGCTCAGGCACATAAACCGTTCCTGAACAAGAGTGAGGATCTACACTGGTAACTATATGCTCAGCTTCTATTATTGGTGGTACACCATCTTTGACATCTATAGTTTGTATATAATCGAAGAAAGTATTGTTACACCAGTCTAACATAGTCCAGGTCCTAGCTACTTTGACATTTCCATTACAGTCCGAACTACACGAATCAAAAATTAGATCTGTGAATCTAGCAGTTACTGTACAGATATTATCATCTATCGGTTGTGGATGTAAACTATTACTTCTCAAACCGTAAGAGTAATAATGTGGGTAGGCTCTCCAGATACCTTCATTGTTCTCTATGACATGATCTATATCTCCCTCGTCTGGATCTATACCATTGTCATTAGAATCTTCATCTTCAGTGGTCGGGTCATCATAAAAAGCTGCAATTACTTCTGGACTATAGCCTCCTGAACAGATTGGAACCTCTATATACTGAGGGGGCATAAATATCATATCTTCTACGCCTGTGCCATCGCCTTCTACAATTATTGGATCTCCATTTACATCTACAATATCGATATTGACAAATTTGTAATATCTGTTGCATCGTATTCTTTCTGTCCTTCCATTAGCCAATGGGTATTCTAAAGTCCAGATTCTATTTAAGATAACGTCATCATTACAGTCAGGCGGTCCTACAATATCTCTGTAAGTAACACTTACCGGCTGGTTACAATTAGATGAAATGAAATCAGTAATAAAATCTCTAGGATCAGTAGGAATAATCTTATCCAATAGGTCCGGATCATATCCAGATTGCCCAGTATTGAGATCAGTAAATGCAAAAAGAGGATACTCGCTACAATTGAGTATACAATTAGGGTCGCTAACCATTGGATCGGTACATTCATCACAAATCATGGTCGGTACTGATTTGTTTTCTATGGTAATATAGCCCCAACACGTATTTTGAGTTGTAAGGTTGGTAATGGTATATTGGACAGTCTGATTAATAAATGCACTGACATCAGTCATATCTAATACAAGACCATTGGGTCTTACTATACGCAGTTCGTATGGTCCAGGAGTAGGACTACTGTCAGAGATAAGTAGCTGATCTGCAGTAAGGTCTATTGCACATTCAGAATTTGCAGAGACATTAATAGAATTGGCACAAACTAAGGTGCCAGCATCACCATTTTCAGCTGACAATACTATGGGCAGGGTGGCCAATAGCACCATGAGGACAGACCTCATTTGGGAAAAATATCGGTTCATGTTCAGATTTTTAGGAAAAAACTTGGACACAACATAGATGATAAGACTCTTATAAAAAACTGATTACCAAAGTTTTATAAGGGTATTTTAAGAATCAGAATAAAATGAAATACTTAGATAAAAGCTTTTGAGCGCCTTATAAAATGTTAAATGATA
>CAZKXO010000500.1:0-1961 GCA_964556525.1 uncultured Saprospiraceae bacterium | reverse complement strand
ATATGCCTACTTTTGATAATGCACCAGTGGATGAAACTATCCTTTGTACGGATGTAATTCCTACTTACATCATCACTGCTTCAGATAACTGTGATACCGATGTGACTATTACGCAAACGGATTCTACTTCGACTCAGAATGCTAATGATTGTTTCACCATCACTAGATCTTGGTTGATCGAAGATAACTGTGGAAATACCAATACGCATACCCAGGTCGTAACCGTGGAGGATAATGAACAACCTACATTCACCAATGCACCGGCAGATGAGACGATTCAGTGTACTGATGCTATCATAATACCAGAATTAGTAGCACAGGATAACTGCGATCTTAATGTGATGGTAGTTCTATCTGGATCTGGTTCAACAATTACTTCAAATGGTTCAGCTACTGACAACTGCTATGAAATTAGCAGAACTTGGACTGCAACTGACAACTGTGGTAATACCGAGATTCATACTCAAACTGTAACTGTTATTGATACAGTTAGGCCTGAATTTGTTACTATCCCAATCGATCAAACTATTGAGTGTACAGATGTACTACCAATATTTACACTAAATGCAACTGATAACTGTGACGTGGATGTAGAGATTATTAGAACAGACTCAACATCTACTCAAAGCAATAATGACTGTTATTTTATTTCAAGAACTTGGCTTGCAATTGATAATTGCGGAAATTCAAATTCACTTACTCAGGTTACTACAGTAATAGATACTATCATTCCAATGTTTGTTAATCCGCCTTTGGATGAAACTATTACATGCGATGATTCCATTATAATTCCAACATTAGTTGCGCAAGATAACTGTGATATAGAAGTTACAATTGCATTGACAGGCTCAGGATCTACAATTACAACAAATGGATCGGCAACAGACAACTGCTACGAAATAACTAGAACTTGGACTGCTACAGATAATTGTGGTAATACAGAGGTTCATAATCAAATCGTAACAGTTATAGATACAGTTAGTCCTGTGTTTATTGCTACCCCAGCGGATCAGACAATTGAGTGCACTAATGCAATACCAACCTTTACAATTCTGGCAGAAGATAATTGTGATGTAGATGTCAATGTGACTCAAACGGACTCTATTTCCACCCAAAACAATAATGATTGCTATACAATTTCAAGAACATGGACTGCAACAGATAATTGCGGTAACACTGAAGAATTTACACACATCCTCACTATTGTTGATACGATTAGACCGATGTTTGTGGATGCACCTACAAATGAAACAATTGAATGCACAGATGCTATAGTAATGCCTACTGTAATCGCTCAGGACAATTGTGATCTTGATGTTACTGTAGCATTGACGGGCTCAGGTTCAACATTAACTTCTGATGGATCCGCAACAGATAATTGTTATGAAATAACAAGAACATGGACTGCAACTGATAATTGTGGTAACACTGAATTGCATACTCAAATTGTGACAGTTATTGATACTGTAAGACCGATATTTACTGTGGCACCTAATGATGAAACGATAGAATGTACAGACGATATTCCTATTTACATTTTAGATGCAACCGATAATTGTGATATAGATCCTAGTATTGTTTTAACAGATTCTATTTCTAATCAAACCAGTGATGGTTCTGAAACTGACTTCTGCTACAATATTTCAAGAACTTGGACCGTGACTGATAATTGTGGAAACTTTGATGTGTACTCTCAATTAACTACCATTGAAGATTCAATGGTACCAGTTATTACTTGCTTAGCTGACACCACATTGGTGTGCGACTTAGCTGATATACCTCCATTCTTAACTATTGAAGATTTTATAAATGGAGGAGGCATTATAAGTGATAATTGTTCAATTGATAGTCTAAGCTTCACTCACATTGGAGATCTTACGGATGGAAACATATGTCCAGCAACAGTTACTAGAACATACTTTGTAAATGATTTATGTGGAAATACTAATACTTGTATTCAA
>CAZKXO010000499.1:0-1972 GCA_964556525.1 uncultured Saprospiraceae bacterium | reverse complement strand
GTGCGATATCATATCTAAATGTGCCATCTAGTTCTGTAGAAAACCCTTCTCCTGTTTCTTGAATGATAATATTGGCAAAAGGTACAGTCTCTCCCGTCTCATCTGTCATCGTGCCTTTGATTGTTCCATTCTGAGCTATTGCAAAAGAAGAAAGAACTGTGAAAAAGTAAATTAAAAAAAGTTGCAATTTTTCCATTAATCTATGTTGTTAGTATTAAGTCTTATAAGTTATTTGTAGCAGCTACCCATGACCATCCAGAGAATGGAGCAGCATCAGCACCTCTGGAAGCAGAAGAGACAATTGTGTTCCCTGCATTTGATAATAAATTTTCTATTGCCTGCTGATGGCTAGTCGATACATTACATACTGCATCGTTCTCACAGTCTCTATCACCATAGACAGAAGTCCAATCAGCATATGCTATATCTCCTACCCACTCAGAATTTTCTATGGAGAGGTTGCCAGAGATATAATTTGTATATGAATCAGATTTTTCAGTTGTACAATCAGATGATTCGCATGAGTATCGAATCTTGACATTGTCATCAAAACCTCTCCATGAAGCGTTAGTGATTATGCCTTGAGTCTTGGACTTTAGATCGGCAGCGGTATCAGTTTCTCCATCCTTATCGATAAGTGTAATGTCTTTGATAGTGAAGAATCCATCAGTAAGTGAGCCTTCTGGTCCATCTATTTCTAAGGCATTATCACCTGCTGTAGCGCCAGCGGTAATGACAAAGGCATTTGAAATTGTACCTGCGTAATTCTGGTCTATATCTAATCCGTCATCCTCACTATAAGCAACCACAACATTAGAGCAATTGACCGTGCCGCCAAACCACTCTATGCCATCATCTAGATTAGCTACTACTTCTATGTTTTCGACAACAGTACCATTTCCGACACCACCAAAAGTGATTCCATTCAGCTCATTATCTCCCCCTATAACTATACCACCATGTCTTACTGAAATATATCTAAGTACACCAGAATTATCTTCTGGATCTTCACCACCATAGCTACCGAAAGCATCATCTCGAGGAATACCTTCTATATGACCTACGCTATTCCCATCCGCCGTAGATACTGGAGCATACCCAAGAAGTATTAGTCCTCCCCACAATTGATTATCAAATTCTGTGAGATTAGGACTGACGATCATGCCAGGTTGGATTTCATCCTTGATAGAAGTAAATATGATAGGCTCAGAAGCAGATCCATTTGCCATAATAGTTCCTCCTTGCGCTACAATAAGAGCTGAGGCAAGAGACCCAGCATCATCTTCTGCTTTGATAATAGTACCAGCCTCGATAGTTAAGATGCTACCTGCATCAACTACTACTTTTCCATTAAGAATGTATATGTTTTCCTTAGTCCATGTTTCTGAGACTGCTAAAAACCCAGTCTTGGTGATTGTAGTAATTTCCCCTTGATTGCTAGGATCAGTGATACAATCACAAGCAGCTGTTAGAATCTCTCCATCTGGACAGGTAAGCCCTGCACAAGGTTCTGTCTGTACACAGTTGCAGCTTATATCCTGTATAAACCCAGTAGGACAAGTGTTGTCGCAAGCCTCATCAGAGCATGAGTATAATCCTAAGGCTAGGATTGTGATAATGGTAATTTTGGTAAGTTTCATTGGACTTGTTTTTCAAGTGTTTTAAGTCTGTGGAGCTTCTCCACTAATTCTAATGCAAATGTATTCGCCTAGTGTATGGTCAAAATCATCAAGACATTAAGGCATTATTAACAAAAGAGATGGTTGGTAACATTGAGTTCACATCAGTAACTTTTGGAATCCCTCATAAGACAAGAAGGTCACATTCGCTTAATGTTTAGGTAACAATCGAAATCTATCTTTGGGATTAGCTAGGAGTGAAGAAGTAAGATTTTGGACAATTGAAATGATTCATTCTTAGCTATTTTCATATGTTAGAAAAGCATAACATACAGTTAACACTGTGATTGGTA
>CAZKXO010000498.1:0-1986 GCA_964556525.1 uncultured Saprospiraceae bacterium | reverse complement strand
CCAATCATCTCCCTAGAAACACCACTTTTATCAGATAGGTCGGTCTGTGACCATCCTTTTTCCTTCCTGAGATTAGCTATTGTCATTGCGATTTTGTCCATAATAAGCCTGATATACGTCTTATAATACAGTGATTAGACAAATTTAAGGGATTAATAGACGTAAATAAAGCTGATAGTTCTTTACTCTGTTGGCATTATAATATACTTTTGTGTCCAATAGTTCCAGAAACAGAAATTTTGACTTTAACAGTTCAAGTATGGAAATAGCACAGATCAAGGCACAATTAGAAATCCAAACCGTCCTCACCCATTACAACTTCACTCCCGACAGAAACCAAAGACTGAACTGCCCCTGGCACGATGACAAAACCCCAAGTCTCCAGATCTATCCTAAAACAAATACTTGGACTTGCTTCTCTTCCAATTGTAATGCAGGAAGTGGCGACACCATCGAGATGATACAGAAGATGGAAAAGTGCAATAAGCACGAAGCACTGAAGAAAGCAGCTGAGCTATGCGGAGAGGTCAAGAGCCGACCGAGCCTAAAAGACACCTTCAACAAACTGCGCCAAAGTTTGCATCGATCCAAGACGGCCATCAACTACCTCAAGGAAAGGAACATCAATAATCCAGAATTAGAAATCGGTTACAATCACTATCAGACAGAATACAAGCAGTTGCAAAACTGCATCATCTTCCCACTCAAGAGCAAGAGCGGAAACATCGTCTCACTCTATGGCAGGTCAGTTGCAGACAAGAAAGGATCCAATCACTACTACCTCAAAAACAGGAAAGGACTTTATCCAGGATACCCAAAAGCAGAAACCAATACCATCATTATCACAGAAGCCATCATTGATGCGGCCAGCATTATGATCTACACGAGTTACCAGGTGCTGAGTCTGTACGGCACCAATGGATGGAACGAAGAGCACAGCGAAGCCATTAGAAACCTCGAAGACTTGGAAGAAGTCATCTTCTTTATGGATGGGGATGATGCAGGGAATACAGCGATAGAAAATTATGCTCCTTTAGTCAAGGCGATGAAACCCAATATCAGAATCAGTAAAGTGGAGACACCAGATAAAGAAGATGTAAATAGTTTAGTCCAAGCTCACGAACCTGAAATATTAAATCACCTGATAGAAAATAGAATCTTTCTTTTTTCAACTGAGTCGGGAGGCCCCGACAGGCAATTGAATGAAGCTATTGAATCAGATCTAACTTTAGATACCAACAACCCCGAGTACATCTATACCGAAGTAGGAGAAATCAGATTCACTATAATGGGCGGTATCGGATTGTACCCGTTAGACAAAATGAAAGTCACTCTCAAAATAGAGAAGATAGGGAGCAATAGACCACTGCACAGACTTAGGCAAAACATTGATCTGTATCAGGATGACAGCGTAGAGAAGTTAGCGAGAAAAGTAGCAGAGCGATTAGAGATAGGCAGTACTAAAGTACACGAGGCATTATTGCAGTTGACCGAGCTGATAGAGAACTATAGACGTGAGCAGATAGAGACAAGAAAAACCAAAGAGCCAGAGCAAAGAATATTAACTGAGCAAGAGCGACAAAAAGCCATCAAGTTTTTAAAATCCAAAAACCTACTCAAAAGAACAAATCAAGCTATTGGAAAAAGTGGCGTGGTAGGAGAAAGAGGAAACAGATTATTGATGTATCTAGTATTTACATCGAGACTTAGAGAACAGCCTTTGCACATCGTGAGCCTTGGCGGAAGTGGTACGGGAAAAACATATCTCCAGGAGAAAGTGGCGGAGTTGATACCCGATGATCAGAAATTGGAAATAACAGCGATAAGCGAAAATGCTTTGTACTACTTTGAGAGAAAGGAACTGAAAAACAAACTCGTCCTGATCGAGGATCTGGACGGTGCCAATGATGATAAAGTATTGTTCGCCATCAGAGAGCTGCAGAGCAAAAGAAGAATCAGTAAAACCATACCCATCAAGGACAGCAA
>CAZKXO010000497.1:0-2003 GCA_964556525.1 uncultured Saprospiraceae bacterium | reverse complement strand
CTCAATAATATTCGCAACCTCTTTCTTAGACAACTGAATCCTATCTGCGGTAGACATACCTTCTAGTAGTTCTACGATATTACCACGCAGTTTATTAGGTATATCGTCCTCGAAAGCTTCTACATGCTTATTAAACTTTGCTAGGAATACAAGTTGCGCCCTGTCTAGTGAGGCATTGGCGCTTTCAGGTATATCCTGAAACGAGCTAAGATTGTCAATGCCAAAGATTGACATAAAGTCCGAGTAGATGCTTCCTCCTCTCCATTGAGATTTTTCGAATGGCCTTACTATCATGTTCTCTTTACCGAAAACCTTGGCCCACTTTTCTAACAACAAGGTATAATCAAACTTTTTCTGCCTATAGCGCTCTGACTTAAATCGACCTGATCCGCCTGACTTTATCCATGTAGAGTAAGAAGAAAACATATACTTATCCTGACGACGCAAATAAATAATAATCTTCACTACTGCCCCTAAGCCCTCAGTGAGTTGCTTTAATGCTTGCAACTCACCTGTTTGTGATACTCTAGAAGCCATATGTTCATTACTCACAAGCAGGTGGTCTCCTTTAGAAATGACACTACTTGCTTCACTTCTAAACTTTTTAAAGAAAGACTTTCTTTCACTTTCACTGTTAGCCATCACTGCATCCAAGAGATCTCTGGTGTTATTCGGTGCAGCATAAGCTGCCATCTTGAGGTGATTCTCTGTTCCAGCAGATTTTGCATAATGCAGCCTATACGTATTGGCTAGTATTTTGGTATTAAGATAAAAATAAGCTTGCAGTGAAGTAGTTGCTGTCTTAGGCATTCCTATATGGAGGTAAATTGTAGGCTGTCTCATAATCCGCTCTGTTATCGAAGAATGACAAAATACTAATAATCAAGTATATTTGAGCTCAAGCTATTATTGGATTTATGTTCAAGTTTATTCGCTTTCTTTTTTTCCTAGTCATTGCAGCAATCATTGTGCTAGAGATTGCCTGTAGCTTACTTCTCATAGATTCTAATGCTGCAAGCAAGCTCGGCATAGACAGAGGTTTTCTGAATATCAAATCACTAGTGTACGATAGATCAAAAAAGGATATCGGCTCCGATACACTTCATGTAGGAGATAGTGTAGCAAGACAGCTATTTCCGCCATTTAAGAGTGACAACAACCTTACCAGTGTTGCCAATGTGCTACCCTCTGGGAATTATATTACGATAAAAAATGCCTTAAGGAAGAATCCAAACATAAAAGTAGTATTTTATGGAGCTATTCCGACAAGCCTATCTTTGGATTTTTATGAGAAGAAAACCTCTCTCAATTTTGTAAAACCTTTTCTAAGTATTTACAAACCATCCAATCTGGACAAAACATTACTTCGTCATTTGATGACCAAGCCCAGTTCACTGCTCTACTTAAGCTCATTAGGTAAATTTATACCTATGGATGATGTTGATTTTGGAGAAGAGACTATTAAAGGGCGGTCAATATCAAGGTATAGCCTCAGATACCTCAGTAAGATTAAAGAATTATGCGATGAGAATAGGGTCAAGTTTGTGATGTATTGCCCTCCCTTGTCAGAAGAAAGAAGGGGTGCCACTAATGACTTCAGCAAATTGAGAACAAACAAATATCCTCCTACACTAAAGAAAACAGTAAAAAATTATTCAAATTCTATAAAGTATAGGAAGCGTAGTGATTACAAAGATGGCACCCATCTAAAGAAATCTTATCTTAGAGAAGCCCGCAAACAATATTCAGGTATTGTTAGAAGATTAGCAGAATTAAACTAAGCTCATCACTGATGCTAAAATTCGTATGGCGTATACTCTTTTATTTTATTGGTTTTCTGATATTCATGGAACTGTTAAGTTTCATACTAATTAAGAATTTTCATCTTTCTAAATCCATAGGTGTAAAGAAAGAGTTTCAAAACGTACTTGAACTCACTAAATCGGTCAATGCTGATATAGAATCTGACACCTTAGTACTTGGAGATAGTGTAGGTAGGCAGC
>CAZKXO010000496.1:0-2021 GCA_964556525.1 uncultured Saprospiraceae bacterium | reverse complement strand
TATTATTATGCTTACTAAACCTGCGCTATCTCGCTTTAGGCAGGGCCTTAAATTTATTTGTGCTCGGCCAGTTATTGCCCACAGGAACTTCTATTAATGTCGGCAATTCTCTGCCTTTTGCAGCCCTGATAGCCTCCCGAAGTTCTTCCATAGTATGTGCCCTAGAGCTGTGTGCCCCAAAAGACTCAGCCATCTTGACAAAGTCAGGATTGTGTAAATCTGTTGCTATGACCCGATTGTCATAAAGTTGCTCTTGCATACTCCTTACATTACCATAAAGATTATTATTGAACAATAAGATAATAACGCCGAGCTTGTGCTGGACGGCTGTTGCCAGTTCTTGAACCCCAAACATAAATCCACCATCGCCTGCTAGAGCAACTACCATTGCATCTGGTCGTGCTGCTTTGGCTCCTAAGGCAGTCTGAAATCCCCAGCCGAGAGTTCCCATATGTCCTGTACACAGATAGGTACGCGGCAGGTCTGTATCCCACACTATCCTACTAGCAAAACCAACTTGAGTCAGCTCATCTACTAAGATACCATCCTCAGGTAGTTCTTCCCTTATAAGCTTGAGATATGATTTCTGAGGTTCCAAATATGAAGTCTGTTTGTCCCAATCCTCAGCAAATTCTATCATCTGGGCTTCTATGCTCTGGCGAGCTGGCATTCTGTTCTTGAGGGCCGCATTGAGTTGACTGACAGCTTCTTTGGAATCAGCTGTTATAGCCACATCAGCTTTTCTCATACGATTATGCGTATCAGCATCTATATTGATACTTATAAACTTCAATTTGTCGTCCTGACCCCACTTCATAAGTGGCATTCTGGCATGTGACCCTATGGTAATACAGAGGTCACAATCTGCCCATAAACTATGTGCTGCTGGAACTGGATAACTGAGGTAGTGAGAACTGGGCACTATTCCCTTTCCGGTTCGGTAGGCAAAAACAGGTGCTTGGATATAATCTACAAACTCTCTTACTTCACCTGATGCATGCATGGCACCACCCGCCACAAAAACAAGTGGTTTCTTTGCAGCTGCTATGAGTTCCACAGCTTGTGTTACTGCAACTTCATCTAGTACTGGGTGATTGCTATTCAAAGAGAAATCATCCAATGATACATTCGCCTCACTGGACAACACATCCATAGGCACTTCTACGCCTACGGGTCTAGGTCTTCCCGACTCCAGTTGTCTGAATGCTTCTGCAATAACTGAGGGTGCATGTGCTGGTGAAGTCACATTTTCTGCCCATTTGGTCAGACGTCTCATTATGCCTAACTGATCTGGTATTTCATGTAAGACACCGAGTTTTTTGCCTTGTACTTTCTGAGGAATCTGGCCTACCAGACAGAGCACTTTAGCATTAAGTCCCCAGATGGTACTCAGGGCCCCACAACTATTAAGAAAACCAGGACCTGGAACTATATTATATACGGCTCGCTCTCCAGTAGCTAGATAATGACCCAGTGCCATATAACCAGCACCTTGTTCGTGACGCGTATGCAAGACTTTTATCTCGTCTCTGTAATCATATAGTGCATTGTATAACCAGTCGTTCTGCACACCAGGCAATCCATAGATTTGCTTTATTCCGCCTTTAATCAATGACCTTACTACGGCTTGTCCGCCTGTCAGTTTTTCCAATATTGTTAGTTTGTGTTATTAGTCTATTTCATCACCTTCTTCAGTGCTCTGAGATAGGCACTGTTGGCTTCTCTATCCCCTATCGTTACTCGGATACAGCCTGGTGCACCAAAATTAGCTACAGGTCGCACCATAACTCCTTGCCGCAACATTCCTTCCTCAAAGGCCTTGTCTTTCATCTTTGGTTTGATGGTAATAAAATTGGCTTGGGTTTTCCAGAATTTGATTCCTAGTGCCTCGAGTTTCTTATAGATATATTCTTTTTCAGTTTGGACTAGGCTGACGGTTTTTTTTATAAAGGACTTAACTGATAATACGGCCATAGCAGCATCCATTGCCAAGGTATTGATATGGAAAGGTCTTCTTACCT
>CAZKXO010000495.1:0-2026 GCA_964556525.1 uncultured Saprospiraceae bacterium | reverse complement strand
GCTATAAGGTTTACAAGAACTCGATTTTCTATTAGCGTCATCTGTATATATACTATCTATAACACAGGCAGAATCTACAAAATCACTCATGTAGTAGGCAAAATTTTATCAAAAGTTAGTATTTTTCAATTTGGCTAGACAACTGAGGACATTCTATTTACAATCTGTAATAAGATTTAGATAGAATAACATATATACAATCATGGAAAAATCTGACTTCATTACCTTAAAAAAAATAGAGCATAGAGGAAGGTCTGTAGTACTTATGCTTTTTAGAAACAGGAGAGACTGGCTGCAAAAAATCAAGTCGATTGCTGGCATCAAATTTACTCGGACACATGGTGCTTACTATCTAGAGTACAATAATAAGGCATTTTCAAATTTCAAAAAACTAGAATTACCATTTACAATATACGAACAAGAAGATAATACTGACACAATTATAGGTCATGCTAAGGGAGTACTCTCTGCCCAGCACATACCCTACATAGAAGCTCAGAAAAGAGCTTTGCCATCTGGACTTACTGATAAGAGTACACAATCAGTGACAGACATATCCAATCACAGTAATGGAGACATAGATATTGTATTATCCAATAAACGTTTTTTTATCAATCTAAAATACTCAGCGGAAAATGTAAAGAAAGTCAAGAAACTGAATAAAGTATGGTGGGACAGCGAAACCAAAAGGTGGATTTGTTATGCCTCGTCATATAATCAAAAAAAGTTACAAGCCTATTTTACTTGTTGGAATGAAGATGAGTACAATCATCTACAAGAATTTATACTTAAGTACGAAAAGCCGTGCAAGGTAACTTTATACAGCTTGCCTGACAGAAAAAACGAAATATATATAGAGGTCTTAGGATTCAAAAAGGTGATAGGGCCCATTCACAAACTTAGTAAAAGGTACTACGATAATAAACTGGAAAGATGGGTTATTCCTTATGACCTAAAGATTGTGCAGCGACTAAAAGAAGATTATCTTCAGCATGATATCAAAATCATAGATAGACTTGCTAACACTGCTACAGCTCGTAATTACCCTAAACCTAAAAATAGTGAAAGGCTCCGGAAGCTCATGTCAAAATTTGTAAGAGATGATCAGCAGGCCGCTTATCAGATTGCGAGTCGAATGATGGCTGAGCGGTATAGCTGGAGTACGATCAGTGCATATACTGTTGCAGTCGTTAAGTATAACCAATGGCTAGGTAAGACAAAGATCACAGAGACTAAGCAAGAGAATATTACTCAGTATACGATATATCTCAGTGGTCATAAGTTTTCATCCAGTTATATGAACATTCATATTAGTTCTCTAAAGTATTTCTTCTCTAAGGTGTACCCAAACAAAGCTCTAGATGTAAAAAATATAGACAGGCCTAGAACTAGACATACGTTACCTAGGATTCTAAGCCAAAAGGAGGTGCTGCGTATGATAGAAGTAACTGAAAATGTCAAACATCGGAATATCTTATATGCAATATATTCTTCAGGACTAAGGTTGTCAGAGCTTATAAATCTCAAGATAGAAGATATCAACTATGACCGACGACAGATAATTATAAGAGAAGGTAAGGGTAAGAAAGACAGAGCTGTAATGCTCAGCAAACATCTTGCGGAAGTATTAAGAACTTATTTCCATAAATATAAGCCTGTTACGTATTTGTTTGAGTCCTACCAAGGAGGGAAGCAGTATAGCACAACAAGTATACGCAAAGTAGTAAAGGCTGCAGCAAAGAAAGCACAGGTTACTCAGAAGGTGACTCCACATGTGCTGAGACATTGTTTTGCGACACATCTACATGATCGTGGCATCAGCATTGCTTCTATTCAGGAATTGTTGGGACATAAGAATATAAAGACAACTATGATATATACTCACATCAGCACTCAAAATCTTACTAGCATAGAAAGTCCACTAGATCAGATTATGCAGAAAAGGGAACCAAAAGAGTGAAAAAGGTGCGGTAATAAGTAAGTTATGACGTATAAATTTGGTTCCTTGCAAATAACTTCAAGTAGT
>CAZKXO010000494.1:0-2030 GCA_964556525.1 uncultured Saprospiraceae bacterium | reverse complement strand
TCGTTCCAATTGGCAAATTGAGCAGTTGATACATGAGCTAGGCCTATTAGTAGACCAGTACATAACATGAAATTTCTTACTCTTAACATCTTTATCAAATTTAATTATACTTTCTTTTTAAGAACCATTCATCATCATTGAAAGTGAAGCTGAATTTTAGTTGTAAATACCTCTCCTCTATAGCTGTATCTCTTCCTCTTATTCCTGCTGCCAAGCCTAGATGGGCATGTGATATTTTTCTTTGATAGAAAAAGGGCAAACTCATTCCGAAGGTTACTCCTAAATCATCTATCCTTTCTCCAAAGTTAACCTCTGTAGGCACTTCTCTATAATAGACTCCAAATCTATACATCACTCTCGCCAGATAACTATTTATAGACTTATAATTGGGACGATAAAATCCTCCAAAAGATAAGCTTTGAATATCATTTAATGGTTCATTAACAACATCGCTACTAAATCCAGACCAGAAAGTAGTGGTATAGTTAACTCCAAGGGCCAATTTCTCACCTGAATGAAAGGTTGCTCCAACACCTATTTCTGCAGGCAATTTACCTACAAGTCCATCCCTAACATCAATACTAAAAGTATCTTGAGCAACAGGACCAGATATACCAAATTGTGCAACTCCAGTAAAAGAAGAAAAATCAGTTGTAAAATTAGTTCTGGAGTTGGCATGTACACCAATGTTTAATCTACGAAAAGGGATGCTCTTGCCATCTCGTAATTCTGCGTCATTGATTTTCAAACTATACAAACCCCCTATTCTCCAGAGAAAGCCTGAATAATGCGCTGTTTCATCAAGAAGTGAATTCCTTGCAGTAATTAAGTCTCCAAATTCTACGATACGTTGTCTTACGGCCTTACCAAAGAGGTATCCTAAATTGACACCTAAAGAAAAGTCTTTATACTTAACACCATTACTCCATGTAAAATCATAGGTACCTCCAGACCCTTGAAAAGTTCTGGTGACAGCTCCTATCTCATCATTGAATGTGGTAGTACTTATGTTATAACCTACTTGTGAATAAGGTTTTAGTGTAAATGCCATACCGAAGCTCAGCTTTCTTTGCTTCCTATCCAATAGGTCATTCAAAGAGTTCTTTAAGGGAAATGCTAAAGAGAAATAAGACAGATTTCCAGACCAAAGTCCTTCCGTTCTAGAGTTACTATCTTCTAAGGAGGCTAATCTTGCGTGCAAGCCTACATCAAAACCAGCAGCACTTAGATAAGGAAGTGTTGCGGGGTTGACTATATTAATATCATACGGACTGGCAAAGGAAGCGCCAAGTCCCCCCATCAATTGGGAATAATTGAAATTACTGTCCACGATATCTCCAAAACCAAATCTTGAATAAGGAGAGTTTATCTGAGGCTGTGCAACTAACCATAGAGGCAGCACCAACAAGATAAATAAGCCAAGTTTTTTAACCATTGTATACGAGAATATCATTAAGTCCTTTGAGAACAAGATTTGAGTCCACAAATATCTCAGAATCTAAGCGTTCTCCAAAATAGGAAGCGTCTCCGCCGGTCAAAATAACGGTCAATTGCCCCTTTTTATCAGTTAAAGTTTTGATAAAACTTTCAATTTCCAGCTTTATGCCCCATACAGCACCATTTTGGAGCGCACCCAACGTCGAATCTCCCAATATATTTTTATTCCATTTCCTATCTACAAGAGGCAATGCAGAGGTAAAATGGTGCATGGCTTTTAGTCTTAATTCTACCCCTGGTGCAATATTACCACCCCAATAGGTCTTTTTCTTGTCTATGAAGTCGTAGGTAATACAAGTACCTAGGTCTATAACCAAGCAGTTCTTTCTAGGAAAGGCAGTTATAGCCCCAACTACAGCAGCAATTCTGTCTCTACCTAATGTTTTGGGGGTTCCGTACTTGTTAGTAATCGGAAGCTTGGTCTTATGACTCAGCGTTACTAAACCATGGTGCTTCTCGAGGTACTGAAGGAAATAAGGCCTACCAGTCCGTGTAGAAGAAACGATAGCTTTCTCAAACTGAAACTTCTTATA
>CAZKXO010000493.1:0-2042 GCA_964556525.1 uncultured Saprospiraceae bacterium | reverse complement strand
GAGTTGTTCTTTGTTTCTTAATTTGAAACTATTCAGTACATTTTGGAATCTATCATCTCTGCTCATGGAGGTTTGGGAATCTATTTCTGCTACTTTGATAAGATGTTTTTTGGCTACAGGTTTTTTTATTATTTCCGAGATTCCAGCGGCAAATTTTTGGCTCTGATTGTAACCACGTTTTTGTTTCCGCTTGTAATGTAGTGGTATAGGAATGATTAAGTCAGGTGAAGGAAAGATCTGTGATTCTAACAATCTCTGACCAAACTGATTGCCGAAATAGATACCTATATCCCTCCTATTAAGATACTTTAGACTATGTATGGCATTCTGAATACTGCCTCCTTTGATAAAATTAAATAAAGCGGCACCGTGCTGAAGGTTTACCCGACCGCTTAGTCGAAAGACCAAGTCATTCTCTCTTACATTAAAGTGATCTGTTTGAGAAATTGTGGATTGGCAGGTTATACAGAGTTTGCTATTTCTATCAAGTAATGCAATAGTATTACAACCGATACAATAATTAGGATACATAAGGTGAGCAAAGCCTTTGGAAAGGGATTCTATTTTATGAATGATCTTTCTGATTGTATCAAGATACGAAGCCTGACGCTAGAATTCATAAAAGAATAAAAAAACGCCTGCCCTATGCAAGGCAGACGTCTCAAAACAAAACGAAAAACCAACTTTGTCTTATATTCCTTTCCTCAGTTTGACTGAGATGTCTTTTGTTTTCTTAGCTCTTTGGATCTTCAGATTTATAACATCTCCTACCTTGGAGAATTGCATGACATCTACCAGATCATCGTAATCATTTATTGTTTTCCCATTGGCGGCGATAATAATATCTCCAGGAAGTAATCCTGAAAGTTGTGCAGCGCTGCCTGGTTCTAGTTTTGCGATGTAGAAGCCTCTTGTAAAATGAAGATTCTTCTCATTGACCAAGTCTTCGTCTACTGTATCACCCATTACGCCTAGTCTCGCTCTTCTTATGTCGCCATTCTCTTTTATTTCTTGCACGATCCTTTGCACAAGATTAGATGGTATAGCAAAAGAGTATCCCGCAAAAACTCCATTCGGTGTCGCAATTGCAGTATTGATTCCTATCAGCTCCCCATCTTCATTTACAAGTGCACCTCCGCTGTTTCCAGGATTTATCGCTGCATCTGTTTGTATAAACTCCTCTATAGTCTTTTCTCCCTCTATTATATCTATATCCCTTCCTTTGGCAGAAACGATGCCTGCGGTCACTGTAGAAGTCAGATAACTGAAAGGGTTTCCTATAGCAGCTACCCACTCTCCGACTAGTACTTCATCAGAATCTGTAAATGGCACTGAAATAAGTCCATTGGCCTCTATCTTCAGTAAAGCTAAGTCAGTACTCGGGTCAGCACCTATTTTGGTTGCTACAAATTCCCTCTTGTCTGGTAGAGATACTTTTATTTCATCTGCATATCCGACGACATGATTATTAGTCACTATATAGCCATCTTCTGAGATGATTACACCAGAACCAGTACCCTTCTTAGGCCCAAAAAATTGGGGTCCAAAGAAATCATCCATGTCAAAATTGAAAAAGCCATCAAATGGAGATCTTTCTCTCTCTTGACTTCTTTGTTGTGCCAATGTCTTGCTTTCTTCTGCAGTTATATGGACGACTGCTGGTGTTACTTTCTCCGCTGCAGATACAAAATTAAAAGGCTGTGCGACCGCTGTCGGACTAGAAGTAAATACAGCTTTAGGAGATCTGTTCTCAATCACTTCTGCTTCTGGCAAAGATGACTTCAGGGCTACAAAGGCAACAGAGCCGCCTATCATTCCTGCCAACATTAGTGATATTACTTGTTTCATCTTATGCACTTTTTGTTTATTAGAAACAGAACAGCTTCCGATGAAGTTATTAGCAAGACCCTGTTTAACAGCATGTTAACAGCAATTTGCACATTGAAGAAATCCACTTATTTGTCACTTTCGTCTACCAACGAATTATGACTTTAGACCAAGTCTCTATTTTATCAGATTATAGGTGATTAGGCTGAGAATCT
>CAZKXO010000492.1:0-2044 GCA_964556525.1 uncultured Saprospiraceae bacterium | reverse complement strand
GCTCAGCTGGCAATCTATCCAGAATTGGAAAACTTTGACTTTGATGCGAAATGTAATATCAAAGGCTTCAGAATGGTAAGAGTTGCTAAGAGACAAGATGCAGAAATAGCAGAGAATAGAGGTGGAAAGTTCACGGGCCAAGCTCAGTCTTTACTGAAAAAGGCGAAGCCTTCTGACAAATACTTCTTTGAGAATATAAAATGTGAATGTCCTGGAGACAAAGCACCGAGAGACTTAGGTCAGATGGTATTCAATATCCGATAACAAATAATAAATAGTTTATCATGTTCAAACAACTATTAATAACAGTTTCTACCCTACTCTTTGCAGGTACTTTACTTGCTCAGGTGCCGGTTACTGAATCAGGAACGCCTCTTGAAGATATCTATATCGACGGTGTCGTAAAGAGAACTCTTGTAGAAGAGGCTCCAGTAATAGAGTATGATCACGTCAGAGAAGCTGATGTCGTATGGGAGAGAAGAGTCTGGAGACTAGTGGATACAAGAGAAAAGATGAATATTGCTTTCAGAAGTCCTTTGCAGCCATTTTTTACTATTCTTAGAGAAGTAGCTGAAAGTGGTGACGCTGCAGTATTCAAAGATGAGTACTTTAAGGAGCCTCTGACTATCGATGAAATAGATGCGAAACTCAACAGAATAGATACTACTGTTGTATGGGATCCTGATACTTATGAGGAGAAAGTACAAGTTGTAAGAAATGAAATCAACTGGGAGGACATCAAGCAATTCAGAATGAAAGAAGTTTGGTACTTCGATAAGGAGTTATCTTCTTTCAAAGCTAGAATACTTGGAATAGGACCTATCCTACAGAGTATAGATCCAGATACTGGAGAGTTCAAATATCAAGAAGTACTATTCTGGATGTATTACCCTGAGGCGAGATATGCCTTGGCTAGATACAGAGTTCAGAATGGTAATAATGATATAGCTCCTATGTCATGGTATGATTTATTCGAATCTAGATTCTTTGCTAGTTATATACTTAAAATCTCTAACCCTTTAGATTTAAGGGTACAAGATGTTTATTATGGTTATGAAAGAGAAGGTATAGACAGGTTACTAGAATCAGATAAGATTAAAGCTGAGCTATTTAATTTCGAACATGATCTTTGGGAGTATTAATAACTCTCAAGCTAGAAATACAAACCCGACTTCTTAAAAAGGAGTTGGGTTTTTTTTATTTGCAACTTTAGAATGGTCTATTCATTTTTTGTAACCAGTGCTGATAGATCTGTTTTTCTATACTCCCAACAAATGAAAGCAAAGACCACCAGATACTCTATAGCTATCAGAAATAGATTTTGCTCAAAATCCGGATGACTGTAGGTCGTATAGCTCCATACTACTACCCCACTCCATACGACTGGCCACCATTTATTATGAAAGATACTCAGTAGTAATAACATAGTAAGATACCAAGGATGCACTGTTGTTGTAAGAAACAGATAAATGGAAAAACAATAAAACATTCTTGTTATCACTAACTTCATGTCAGCGGTATCCTTTTTCTTTAAGCTGATCTTGAGAATTGCCCACAGACTGACCAGAGTCAATAAAGGGCCTATTATAATAATTTGATTGTATCCAGTAAGCCAATATCCTAATTGCCTCAGTAAATAATATATGCTCGAATTGAACTCAAATTTTTGAAAGTATAGATTGATACTAGCAAAGAAATGCGAGAAGTCTAGGGTGAAAATAAATGGGATAAATAAAATAGACATCACTCCTACAAATCCTGCAGAGAAGGCTTTAAATCCTTGTTTTTCCCACAGATAGTTAGCTAGAACTGGGATAAACATCAAGGGTAATAACTTGACAGCCACAGAAGCAGCTAGCAGGCTTCCTGATAGAAAATATCTCTTCTGAATAAGTGTATATATGCTGCCTGCAAGAAAGCAAACCATCAGTCCCTCAAAATGTAACTGACCAGTCAACTCCACTATTAAGAGTGGATTCAAAAAGTAGACAAGTAGCCACCATTTGGAAATAGAAAAATGAGAGAGTATTTTATAAATAAAGTA
>CAZKXO010000491.1:0-2049 GCA_964556525.1 uncultured Saprospiraceae bacterium | reverse complement strand
ATATACTTTGCCATGATAATATTTTTGTTTGTAATAACAAATATACGACAAAAGTGACACTGTGTCACTTTTAATTTTGGCTTATATTTGGGTGATGGCAGTAGAACAAGTAATAGGAAAAAGAGAACAAAATAAGGAGAAAGTAAGGTCCTTACTCATCTCTGAGGCCACTCTACTATTTTCAGAGAAAGGTTATGAAAACACAACTGTCGCAGATATTGTCACAGCTAGTACAGTGGGAAGAGGAACATTCTATAATTACTTCAGTGACGTAAAAGATATATTTGACGCTGTAGTAGCAGGCATAAATAATCAATTGAGAATAGTAACAAAAGAAGCACGATCAAAAGAGTCTGATCTAGCTAAAATGCTTTATGCTTCCTTCAAAGCTTACTTTGATTATGTTTCCAGCCCTGATCTCAAAGGCTTTCATGATAAGAATCAAGCCTATATAAGAAGTGCCTCTTATAAGAGTGATACTATAAGACAAGTCGTAAAAGACCTAAGAGAAGATCTAAATCAGTTTCAAGAAGTAGATGACTTTGTAACAGATAAGACTTTCAGCTTACTCACTTATGTACTACTCGGTACACCTGCTGAGTTGTTCCTCAACAACATGTCTGTGAGTAGCTCCTATAGTAATCATGAAGTGGCCACTTTTCTGACTACTCTATTTACTAATGGATTAGGCCAAGCTAAATAATAAGAAGAAGAAAGAAATGAGAGTCAGTATAGTTATAAGTGTTTGCTTGTTCATCTCTGGTCTAGTCTACAGCCAAGCTGAGAGCGGCTGGTTACTCTTTGAGAAAGCCAGTTTTAAGGATGTCTACTTAGAAGATTATGGAGCTTATGCCAGTTTACTCAATGAAGATCCGGAAATAATGGCACTCAATAATCTGGATCTAACCATTAAAGGATACCACATTCCTGTTATGGAAGAGGGTCTGATTGTACTTTCTAAATACCCAAATGCCAATTGCTTCTTTTGTGGAGGCGCAGGTCTAGAATCTATAATGGAAGTACGTTTAAAAAAAGATCCAGACCGCAGATTTGAGATGGATGAAAAGCTGACCTTTCGCGGCAGATTAGTGATTAACTCTACGGACTATAACATTCTTAGTTTTATACTCGAAGATGCTGAACTATTGAACAGGGAGAGATAAATTCCTTTAGTTCTTTTTAAACAGGCGTTTTTTCTTTTTCTTTCCTTGCAGCTTAAACTTAATAGGTAAAGTATATGCAACCTTAACTGACTTACCATCTTGCGTGCCAGCTGTCCACTTTTCTTCCATATCATTCATACTTTCTACCACGGCTACAGCAGCTTCATCACAGCCTCCCCCTACTTTTCTTTTGACTTCTATGTTTTCTATTAGCCCATCTTTATTTATTACAAATTGGAGCACTACCATTCCCTCGATGTTATTTATTCTAGCAAGTTCCGGATACTTGACATTTTTATAGATATACTGAAGAAGTTTTTCTTGAGCACATTTATTCTTTTCCTTTACATCGCCAGCCATATTTTCACATCCTGGAAATCTGGGCATGACTTCGACAACTTTTTGTGCAGTATCCACTTCAGTAGAATTGGCTAGTACTTGTAAATCAAATTTAATAGGTAAAATATGATTGACTTTGACTGGCTTACCATAATATATTCCAGGCGTCCATCTTTCTTTCATTTGGTTCATACTTTCGACTACATCCAAGGCAGCTTCTCCGCAGCCTCCTCCGATATCCTTCATAACACTTAATTCCTCTACCAATCCTTCCTTATTGATTACAAAAGTCAGAACGACCATTCCTTCAATCTTATCTGTCTTCGCAATATCTGGATACACTAAATTCGAGTAAATGTACTCTAGCATTTTTATCCGTGAACATTCATATTTTTGTTCGTTATTGCCTTTCATATCCTCGCAACCAGGAAATCTTGGCATAACATCGACAACCTTATAGATGAGATCTTCTTTAGCAATTTCAGCTTGGGAATCCGATTGCTGGCTTAAGACATTTGTAAAAAAGCCTACAAATGAGAAAAGTGTA
>CAZKXO010000490.1:0-2051 GCA_964556525.1 uncultured Saprospiraceae bacterium | reverse complement strand
CTGCTTCTAGGTCTGATCATTATTTACTTCATATAAAAAAGGCCGCATGACAACAGTACTTTCTCATGGCTATTATCTATATGAAGATCCAAAAGAACAAGCCATAATGAAACCTTACCCTCCTTTGGGTATTTTATACATCTCCGCATGGCTGGAGCAGCATGGTATGGATAACTTAGTGTATGATACTACCTTTTCTAGTAAGACTAATTTTAAGGAATTTCTACTGAAAGAAAAACCTGAAGTTGTAGCTCTCTACACTAACCTTATGACAAAATTAAATGTCATAGAGACCATACAATTTATTAAAAACCATAAAGAGCTTACTCACTGTGTTGTGGTCCTAGGTGGACCTGATGTACGTCATAATATAGTAGACTATCTAGCAACAGGCGCAGACATCGTTGTCGTAGGCGAAGGTGAACAAACGATGCTAGAGATAACCAATTCCATCCAGCAAGGCAACACAACGGAATTTGCACATATAGATGGACTAGCCTACTACAGCAATGGCGACCTGATAAAAACAAAAGAGCGGGCACGTCTACGTCCCATCGATGATATACCCTTACCCAATAGATCCAAAATAGACATGCAGCCCTACCTAGATGTATGGAAGAAGCATCATGGAAAATCAGCTATGACCATTAGCACACAAAGAGGTTGTCCTTACACCTGCAAGTGGTGCAGCACTGCGGTCTATGGTCAAAGCTACAGAAGAAGATCTCCTCAGAAGCTTGTGGAAGAGCTTCAACTTATAAAGGAAAACTACAATCCAGATACCATCTGGTTTGTCGATGATGTCTTTACTGTTAGCCATAAGTGGTTAGAAGAGTTCAACCAATTGATCAATAAATCAGACGCTAAGATTCCATTCGAATGTATTACTCGGGCTGACAGAATGAACGCAGATGTCGTCACTTGGCTAAAAGAGGCAGGCTGTTTTAGAATATGGATAGGAGCTGAAAGTGGCTCCCAGAAGGTCATTGATCTTATGGATAGACGAGTGGATGTCAATCAAGTGCGGAGAATGATCCAATTATCAAATAGTAAAGGCATAGAAACAGGGACTTTCATAATGCTCGGCTATCCTGGTGAAACAGAAGAAGATATAAAAGAAACTGTCAAGCACCTCAAAGAAAGTTCACCAGATCATTTTACAATTACAGTGGCCTATCCGATCAAGGGCACTAGTCTGTATAATGAAATAGAAGACAAACAAACGATCGACTTAGAATGGAATACAAGTACAGATAGAGATCGCGATTTTGTAAGACCTTATTCTAAAACATATTACAAACATGCAGTCCGCTGGGTAGAGAATGAGGTCAGGTATCATAAACATCGCCACGGGAACATCTCTGGTAATTTCTTGACAGTCTTTAAATATAAAACCAAGGCTATACTAGCCCGAGCTAATATGAGGTTACATAATTAATATGAAATTTGACTACAATAAGAAGCTTAGTGGTGTAATGTTTCTGTCTGAACAGGAGTCAGATTTTGAACAACTTTACCTTGCAGTCAGAAAAAAAGAAAACCGTGTTATTACAGATGCAGCAACACGACTGCTTCCTGAAACTAGTAGTGACAACCCACTGCATAAGGAATGGCAACTAAGGCAGAAAACAGTAGAACGATTTATGCCGTATTTCAAATCCAATGTCAAGCTTAAAACCGTCCTTGACCTGGGTTGTGGTAATGGATGGTTTACACATATCTTAGCAGCGTCCAATTCTCACACTGAAGTGCTAGGTCTGGACGTTAATTTTGAAGAACTAGCCCAAGCGCAAAGAGTCTTCAGCAGAAGTAATTTACAATTTGCTTATGGAAATATATTTGAGCTCGAAAAAATGTTTCATGAGAAATTTAGTCTGATAATCCTCAATGCTAGCATCCAATATTTTGAATCTGCAAAGACTTTGGTCACGCTACTAAAATCTTATCTCAAGCCAGATGGAGAATTACATATTCTAGATAGTCCTTTCTATACTGAAGGCAATCAGAGTGGAGCAAAACAAAGAACAGCTTCTTATTATGAAGCCTTAGGC
>CAZKXO010000489.1:0-2078 GCA_964556525.1 uncultured Saprospiraceae bacterium | reverse complement strand
TCCTGGCACAACTGCAGAAAGCCCTACTGCCAGGCCTGGTTTTACAAAGTGACTCTGCTCTATTTTATTGGAAATATCGAAATATTGTTCAATATTACGTGTTTCTATATGTGTCGTCACCTCTTTCCAATTATAGTTTAGTGCTGCAAGTTTAAGTAGTATATCTTGCTGTTCTTTCAGGCTAAATAAAGCTTCATGCTGTCGATATACAGATTCAAATTTTTCCGGCTTGCGCAAGGTTAAAAGTAGGTCAAAATAACTCAGAGCTAATTCTTTATTCTTAGTTGTCTGTAAATCAAAGCGCTGTTCTATCAGCTGTTCTTTTCCAGCTAAGGAATAGCACTTAAGTAACTTGCTCAGATAAGTGATGTTTTCTGAGTCATAATACAATAGGCGCTCGTATTCCTCTGCCGCCAATTCGTAGAGTTCAGAATTGTAAAGAAATTCTGCAAAGCCGCTGTCCAATTCCTTTGATTCTAGTTGAGCATTAAGAAACAAAAAAAAGAAACAAAGTAAACCACATAACCATATACGTGCACTAGTGTACATGGTCCACAAGTTTCTTACGAGCTAAATCAAATTCATACTTTGTAGGTGTGAGGCCATTACATCTGGTCAGACGATCTAGCCCTTGTATCGTACCCTTTATTACTCCATTCTTTGAGATAGCTTGCCTACAATAACCCGAACAGCTGGGATAAAAACCACAGCGTGAGCCATCCTGTGAGGAAATAAGGTTGCTGTATACAGTAAACAAAAAGGAACTTGTGAGCTGGAGTTCGTTCTGGTCTTTCTTCTGGATAACTTGTGGCGCATAAGTCTGTTCTTGCTCTCCACTTAAGATTTGAGCTACTAGGCCAAAGTCATAATCAGACTGAGCAGACAGTATATGACTAACAAAAATTGCGAATATTAATGTGAGTAAGTTTCTCATTCTATAACCACATTTCTAAACTGTAGCTCCTTGAAGATTTGTTCTTTGTTGGCTCTAAAATGACTCTTGACTCTTGTAGGAACAGGCACCCCTTTTACATAGATATACTCTTCATAAAAAGTCTTGTTTATTTCCTTTCCAAATTCGTCTATGACTATAAGGCCACTTAAGTTATTATTATCTTTTTTAGAAATAACTTCTTTTATGAAGTCCATCCTTGGAGGTGGATTCCATTTCATCATTACAGAACTGTTAGCTTGTTGTACATCTACGACCTTAAATCCTACTTCAGATAAACCAAAATCAGCAAGCTCATCTTTGAGCACCCTTTGGAATATTGTAAATTCATTGACCATGCCTAAGGTGTCCATTCTGATCAGTTTGTCATTGAGATCATAGACATACAGGATAGAATCTCTAAACTCCCAAATATTTTTATTGGGAAAGTCGACCTTGTAAATGGTATAATCTTCATTTAAGTTGTACTCCAGGCTGCCCACTACTAAAAAAGAAGAATCTTGAAGTGTATTCTTCTCAAGGATAGAAAAATCCGATTTTATACTGGTAAATTTTTGGGCTTGGACAGCAATGCATCCAAGCCCAAAAGTTAATATTATAAATATATCTTTCAGAGGCCTAGTTATTGAGCAAGATCGATGTTAAAAGATTGACAACAGTCCATAGGACTGTCGTTGCTATGCATCCATATAGTGCATTAGTTACTTGCTCTTTTCTTCCAGAGCCCTCGTCCATAGTAAGATAGACTACTATCATCCCTCCTATCCAACAACAGAATCCCCACCAGAAACCAGGTATCCCAGCTGGATTGTCAGGATGACCGTCAAAAATTCCAGCTCTGGCACTGCTGCTTAGTTTTGAAGTAGTTACAAGAGTCGTATGATTTGCATTTAGTGTCTCAAAGTTGTAACCATTATCCAAAACCAACTGATTCATCTCATGCAACTGGCTCAGTTCTGTATCTATTTCGTCAGAACTGGTTTCGAAACGATCCGACATACTATCTGTGGAAGGATTAATAGCTGAAAGAGAAGTAGAAAGAAGTAGTACTAATAGGAATAGAAAGTTTTTCATCTGGAAAATAGGTAAATGATTAACAAAAGTGATCTGATGATAAATATAGGAA
>CAZKXO010000488.1:0-2090 GCA_964556525.1 uncultured Saprospiraceae bacterium | reverse complement strand
CAACACAGGATTCATGTTGGGTCGTACCGACCACACGAATCCTTATATATTATCTGCTGGCTATCCTTTAAGTTTACTTTATGAAATGTCATCAAATATTGAGCTATCCAATTACGTTTACTATCTGTGTTTGAAGATCTCGTGTTTCCGTTGTTCTACCGTTCTATTGCTATAGGATTCTTGTTTGGACTTGCCCATTTCATTTTGGTTAGTCCTATCAAGTATGATTCTAACGCAAAATACTTAAGATTCATAGGCTATAATCTGATATTCGTTTTAGTCGGTTTGCCAATAATCTATTTCCTTTTTCGCAATTCATTTCAGTTTGTTTCTTATATGAGTAGTCTTCATACGAACTCACTCTTCGCTCTGTTTACTTTCTTTCTCTGTGTAATAACAAGTTTGATTTTCTTTGGTTTTTTCAAATTTGCAAATTTCGCTGACCGAATTTCTAACTCATATCCGAATCTGGCTCCTGTTGCATTCCTATTCGATATAAATTTGTATTGGTTTGTCCTAAATGCATATTTGATTTCTGCCTATTCTGTAAATAGTTTGCAATGGCTTCTTCTTGTAATTTTTGGGTTTTCGATGTCATTGTCCATTTCAAATTTGAGATACCATATAAGATCTAAGATTCAGCGATAATTTTCCCCCTTGCTTGCAGATAGCAACCATATATGTGCACCTATTCCACATATACTCTTATGTGTACACCGATGAAACTGGTCACAATACCTAAACGGCAGTTTCACTAAACTACTAATTATAAGGAATTTATCCTAGCATAGTCTTACCATAACGGTGGTTTGCACAGTTACCTTTTCTTGGCGTCTGGTCTTTGGACAGCAGGGAAATAAAAAACCCTTGCATCTTTGCAAGGGCTGCTTTCTTTATAGGTCATATTGTATCTCGGCTACAAGCTCTGACGAGCGGGCTGACAAATACTAGTATATCTATCTAATACACAACTTACTAGCATTAAGACTCAATTAGACTCGTGACAGGTAACAGTTTGCATACTTGACATGGAGGTGTTTAGCGACATGTACAGGATGATAGCACCCAGCGTCTCTTGACGTAGCAGAGATATGCTCTGATTACTTATTACGATCATTAGTTCTTCACTATCTTTTCGATTCCTTAAAACCCAATTTGTAACTATGGTTGAATTTATTCTGGATAAACAGAAGCAACAAACAATTAGAGTCTAATTATTTTTTTTCGTCCTACAACTGTACCTTCTCGATTGAACAATGATATTATATAAATACCAGAACTAATTACACTTAAGTCTAGCTCAATTTCAGATCCCTTCATTGGGACAGTAATCATATGTAACCCATCTGTTGAATGAATTTGTATTTGGTCTACAGTGACTGCACTTCGAATTATAACCTTTTCAACAAAAGGATTGGGATAGACTTCTATTTGCAATGAAAGATCTGTCTCATCTGTAGATGTTGTGGCTTTGCAGTTGTCTAGTCCAAAATCGTTATACCAATCAGTCTGGTATACAATGTTGTTTTCAATGTAGCATCTAGTCTTAGCGCTGTGGTATCCAGGAACTGAAAATAGCTCTAACATATCTTCAACCATCACTCTAGTCGACCCTATTCTTTCTATATAGACATATTCATCTATCTCTGCGACTCCCTCTGGACTTAAAGTAAATTTCTTTAGGTTAAAAGTGTCAAACGGAACTTGCTCAATTGCATTCACTATAAAATTAGTAGTTACAACTCTTGGCGATGGATATCCTAATAGATCAAAATGCACAGTATCGCCTACCTCTACTCCAAAATCATAGATGAGCCTTAATGTATCATTGTACATATAATAAACTTCTTGGTTATCTTGATGAAATAGATAATCACCCACTCTTCGAAGATTTATCCCATTCGAAACTGTATCATATTCACTTTGGATAACAAAGAAATCTTCCAAGTAATTGGGTTCAGGAAATACGTCAAAATTGACAGAAGTATTGACCACCCATTCCGCTCCTAATGGAGCAAATTCTACTTGGGCAGTAATTATATTAAGAAAGAGAATAGATCGACCCTATCAAATGTGCTGTTTCTGTGGTA
>CAZKXO010000487.1:0-2097 GCA_964556525.1 uncultured Saprospiraceae bacterium | reverse complement strand
TAATATTCCACAGACTGTCCCACAAGCGACTCAGAAAAACAAACCTGAAGTCACTGCGATGGCCACACAAAAAAGGCCGACCGAGGACATGAAGGTCACACTGCCAAATGGTACTCAACAAAAGCCACAAGTAAAAAGAGATGTCAGGACTTATAATCCTAATAATCCAGATAAAGGGAAGAACCAGTTGCAGCAGAAAGCCAATAAGAAATTAGAGAAATCACTAGCACATTATGGCAAATTGCTACCTGAGGCCTGCGATCTACTTACAGCGGAGTTTGTCGCCGAGGTGATAGGAGGCGTAGAAGCATCCTTGATAAACGTACGAGATGGATCAGGCAAGAATGCTGTAGATGCTAAAGCTTGTTTTTTTAAATGGGATGACAAAGGAAATCCAAACGGAGGTGTGCTCATTCAGGTCCAAAGAAATTCTATCCCTGACGAGTTTCCAGAATGGGCCTCTTACTATATTAATGGTAAAGTCAATCAAGGTGATCGTTCTGCAGATGGTTCTGTAACTCACAGATATAAAAGATGGGATGGCATGGGAATAGCTGGTGCCTATAGCTATGACTTGTCCAGATACTCTTGGAGGACAGAATCTGATCATGTATTTATGGTAGCCTTCAATTTGCAGTCCTCAGAAGCAGAACAGCTCATATGGGCTGAGAAATTGGGCAGACAAGCAATGAAGAAATTCAATGTTTTAGACAAATAACTGCTCGATGCTCAAATCACTCAGTATAGAAAACTATGCAATAATTTCTAGAGTAGATATCGATTTCGATCCTCAGCTCAATATCATAACTGGTGAGACAGGGGCTGGAAAGTCTATCATTCTTGGTGCTCTAGGATTGGTCATGGGACAGCGAGCGGATAGCAAAGTGCTGTTTGATACCCAGAGCAAGTGTATAGTAGAAGCCACCTTTACCAACTATAACAAGGGAGTAGACGAACTGCTATCTGCCCACGATCTAGACAGTGAACAAGAACTAATCATAAGAAGGGAGATCGCCACTTCAGGTCGTTCTCGTGCTTTTGTAAATGATACACCAACCAAATTGGAAGTATTACAAAAGCTCAGTTTGGAACTAATAGATCTCAATCAGCAATTCCAAATTATAGAAATACAAAACAAAAACTTCCAACTTAATCTCATAGATGCACTCGCTGGTACAGAAACCCAATTAAGCAAGTACAAGTCTCTGTATAAGTCCTACCGATCCGATCAGCAAAAACTAGACGAACTCATAGCTATGGAGTCGTCACAGCTTAAGGAACTGGAGTTTATGAAGTTTCAGCTAGGGGAACTGGAAGAAGCAGCCCTTACCACAGGAGAGCAAGACCAGATGGAAGGAGAGATGACCTTACTGGAAAAAGCAGACGACATAGCTTCACTAATGGAAGAAACCAAATTTGTGCTGGTAGATTCTGATACTAATCTTCGAGATAACTTTGCAGGACTTGCTAAGAAATGGTCCGCATTTAAGGAAGTCGACCCTGTGGCTACAGAGTCGTACGAACTACTGGTAGACCTGCAAGAACAAATCACAAATCTTTACAATAACGCAGAAACGATAGAAGCAAAGGTAGAAAGTAACCCTGCCAAACTGATGGAGCTGCGCTCGCGCCTGGATACCATCTATACCTTGCAAAAGAAACATGGTGTTCAAAATATTGCATCTCTACTAGAGATCCAGACTGGACTATCTGATAAACTTAATCAGATTACTAACCGCACAGATTTAATCAGCAAACTGGAACAGAAAATAGCAGACTCAAAAAAAGAGCTTAAGAAATTAGGAACAGCGCTAACTAAGAAACGTAAGAAAGTCTTTCCACAACTGGAGAAAGAAGTGAATGCTAAGTTGCAAGCCCTCTCTATGGGGTCTGCTCAGATAAAGGTCTCTCATACGCCTGCCGAGAAATATAGAGCAGATGGTATGGACGATATTTCCATCCTCTTCAAAGCCAATAAAGGTACTGATTTTCAGCCTATAAAAAAGGTAGCTTCTGGTGGAGAGAGTGCCAGATTGATGCTGAGCCTCAAAGCGACCGTTGCACATGCAATGGCATTACCGACTATGATCTTTGATG
>CAZKXO010000486.1:0-2103 GCA_964556525.1 uncultured Saprospiraceae bacterium | reverse complement strand
ACCATCGACTATCGCAAAATATTCTGGCTTGAAGTCCTTTATTGATAGCATCTTAAGGGCCTTTTTTTCCAGTGTTTTGACTGTGTATTTATTCAGTTTTGCCTTTGTATATGTTAAAGTCTGGTACAAGATAGGGCACTTTTCTCTAAGCTTCTTGTCCAATCTCGCATTTCTGGAACTCATCGCCAGACCGTCAGATTCTCTTTTTATCGGGCAGACCACCAGCATGGTTTTCATCTTTAGTTTCTTCAGCATATAAGCTATAATCGTAAACTGCTGAAAATCTTTCTGTCCCATAAACAAATGGTCAGGCTGCACAATATCCAACAACCGATGCACTACCTGAATGACACCTTCAAAGTGTCCAGGTCGATTAGGCCCTTCCATATATTGTGAAAGCTGAGAAATGTCCAGATCTACAGTAACCGCATCTCCTTTGGGATATATCTGCTTTTCCGATGGCGCAAAAATATAATTACAACCATTCGCCTTCAGTAATTTCGCATCCTTTTCTAGTGTGCGAGGATATTTCTTAAGATCCGACTTCTCATTAAACTGCGTAGGATTCACAAAAATACTGACTACACTAAGGTCATCCTCTTTATTCGATTTTTCCAACAGCGATATATGCCCATCATGCAATGCACCCATAGTTGGCACAAATCCTATGGACAGCCCCTTCTTCCTTTCCTTCTCCAGTTGCCTCTGCAACCCAGCAACCGTCTTATATATTCTCATAATATTACAAATCTCTTTCTGATCATCTATGTCATCTTAACGCAAGTAACTCTACCACAAAAAACTCATCTCTCATATCATAGAACTATATCTCATCTTTAAAAAAATCTAATCTGTAATCCTCTCATATCTAAAATCTAATATCAAAGATCTCTCCCAAACCACCGCGCCACAACCTCCTCTGCCATCTTATCCTGAGGTGTATAATCCCGCTCTATATATCCTTCCGCACCTTTCCCATGAGGAAACCATTTCCATATAAATCCACCAGCCCAGAAATCTTCTCCCCACAGATTGGAATACAAAGCATCGAAAGCATTAGCCTGCGCTTGTTCATTGATATCCAGACTTCTTACTTTTTTCTCCAGCATCCAGGTCTCACCAGCACAGCCATCTACTGATAGGTAGCCATATTCTGTAAAGAGAATTTTCTTGCCTGATTTTCGGTAGAATTGATTGAAGTCTTTGGTTTTGGCTTTCCAGGCCTTATTGAGTTTTGAAGCCGAAGGAAGAGCATCTTTGACCAGAGGGAAATAACTGCTTATGCCCACATAGTCCAACATATTCCAAAATCCTATCTGAGAAAAGCTGTCCCAGTTGGAAGAATAGGTCAATTCTCCCGAATACTTACATCTGATATCCTCTATAAGCTTTTCCCAAAACGAGGCCCTTTTCGTTTCTGATATCTTGAATTCGGTACCTATACAGAACAGTTCCACCTCATACTCAGCAGCTAGGTCTACAAAGGTCATTATAAAGCTTGTGTAAGCCGCCTCCCATTTTTGCCAGTCCGCTTCATTCTTGAAATCGATATCACCCGGCCATGAACCGGGCACATAGATTTGTGGCTTCAGAAAAATCTTTAGACCATTTTTCTTTGCCAATTTGATATTCTCTTCTACTCCTTTTACTGTTTCTCCCCACCACTGTCTGTCAAGGTTGTACCATAGCTCAGTATTGCCTAATCTGCTAAAGCCATAAGGTACAAGGCATACCCAGTTGGCGTTTGTTTCCATTAGTCTCGGATAAGGATCCGATGGGAATGGGTCTGGAGTGGCAACTGCTGTTATGCCATTGATGTGTTGTGCCTGAGAAATCAAGGCAAAAAATGTAAAAAGGCTTACAATTACGAACTTATAAATCACCGTTTGAACTGTTTAACTACGAAAGTAGGAGGTTATAAGGAGCTAAACACAAGTTGGAATTAAAATCTATCCAAAATTACCATCTGAAAACAAATCCTTAATGATATAATTCAAATTATAATACAATAATGTTAGAAAATATCTAAATATAATACAGTTATATTGAAAAAATTGCATTGTTTGATGAGTTAGAGCATAATCATGAAGCATCTTTTGATGT
>CAZKXO010000485.1:0-2106 GCA_964556525.1 uncultured Saprospiraceae bacterium | reverse complement strand
CTATCCATAATAATTAGACCAAAAGCAAACAAAGTATTTCTATAATATAGAAATGAAAATTTTGGATTCATTCTATGTTTCAAAATGAGTGCCCCTTTACAACTTTATTATCCTATTTACCACTCTTGCACCTGTCTCATTCTCCAAGATCAACAGATAGGCACCGCTAGACAAACTGGATGTGATAATATGAGATCGACTGAGTCTCCCGCTCATAATCTGACCACCATCCAAACTATAAATCTTGTAATTAAGATGTGGCAAGGAAGTATCTATATAAAGAAGGTCTACAAAAGGATTGGGATAAACATCTATAAGGTAACCATCCAGTTCGTAAGTGGCCGTTGTCGCATCTGCTCCATCGCAGTCTTCATCTATGCCATTGTTAGGTATTTCTGTGGCACCTGGAAAGACATTGGGATTATTGTCATCACAATCATCGGGCAGAAATACACCATCACCATCTTTGTCTACCATAGCACTAAAACAACGTACATCACAAGGTAAAGAGACACAGCCTCCATTGTATTGTACCTTGCCAGAAACAAATATAACTTGGTCGATCTGTGGGTCGTCAATTTGAACAAAAGTATCAAGAACAACTACAGTTATCATCTCATTATTTTCTATATAACTCAGCTCATAAGATTCTGCACCTGTAATTTCATCCCAACTTAGTACGAATGTATCTGATTTAGTTTCACAACTGATCACCATGCTTTCGAAGCCTCCTGGCTCATCGATAATTCCATTGCAATTATTATCTATACCATTACAAATTTCAAAATTGCCAGAAAACCTATTAGGATCTTTATCATCGCAATCAAATTTGCTACTTACTCCATCCTGATCTAAATCAGATTCGTCACAACTGATGACCACTAAGTCAACATCCAAAAGATTCAGACAGCCAGAACCTTGATCGACATAGACATATCTTAAGGAATAGATATCTGGTGCTAAATTAGTTGGGTCAAAAGTTCCAGACTGCCCATTCAGACTAAAGGCACTACTTTGTTCATCATTGACAAGTTGCCACTCTCCACCGACAGGATTTGAAATTCCTTCAACTTGAGCAATGAGTTCGACAGGTGAATTTGTTTCGCAAGTTCTAAATTCGATTTTATCGATACTAGTAAAAATTTCTATGTCGTCAGCACGTCTACAAGATGTAGATTCTGAATAAGGCTCTAGTTGTGGATTTACTTTGCTTCGTCTTGTTACAGTAAATTCTCTCCTAAAACAAGGGTCGTCAGCACGAACAACAACCCAACCAGGTCTGGTTTCCACTACCACAAAATCTGACAAGTCAAATTCGTATTCAAAGTCAGCCCCAACATCCCATTGAAAAACAATTTGATTTCCATTTCTACCATTGCAACTCAAATTAAGAGCTGAGCAATTGTTAGGTAAAGAGATATCGTCCACTCTTATCTCCAAGCAGATTGGTCCAGTTTTCAATTGGCATGCTGTCTCTAAAGATTCCAAACAAAGATTATATACACCAAGGTCTTCAGGGACAATTATGGGAGGCATGAGTTTGTCCTCATCAAAAGCAGGATTATAGGTCCAGGATTCTCCCCAGGTTGTAGACCAGTTGTAATTTGCACTGAGAAGTGGCGAATATAAACCACAAACATTTTCATGGCCGGCATAGGAGCCAATATTACCTTGGTGTAGAACGTCCACACGGAGCTCTTCCCCAGGCGTTACTATTACAAAATCTGCAATATCACATTCGCCTGAAATACTGGCATTCTCAGCCCCTGTAGAAAAATCATCAGTAAGCATCACTCCTCTACAGATACTGAAAGCTGACAGCCCATCTATGTCATCCAACTCAGGATTTTGAATTCCCATAATACTAATTTCATACTCACACTGAGCACCACTACAGCCGTCTACAAATAAATAATAGGTTGCTCCAACATCTAACTCTGCGTCATATTTAACGAGTCCCTTAGAACAGTTTACAGCAAATCCTAAACAGGGTTCTTCAAAATTGCAAGACGCATAAATACCACTCTGAGGACCTGCTCCTACACAATTGAAAACAAAAACATCCACTTCGACAAACGGATCTGTTGCTACAAAAGCATACCATGA
>CAZKXO010000484.1:0-2107 GCA_964556525.1 uncultured Saprospiraceae bacterium | reverse complement strand
TTGGTAATGAATATTGCCGTAGGAGGAAACTGGGGAGGTAAGATGGGTATAGATGAGAATATATGGCCTCAAAAGATGGAGGTCGATTATGTAAGAGTTTATCAAAAAACATAAAATGAAATTGAAGTTTATTCAATTTATACTAGCTGTAATAGTACTGCTTCTTTTAAGTAATTGTGGTGGAGATGAGATGCCACCTGATGGTTCTGGAAATAGCACCTTGCCTAGAATCTCTATCAGTAGTGCTACGGCTATGGAAGCAGAATCAGCTAGCTCACAACTGATCTTCGAAGTGACGCTTTCCTCTTCTTCTGAGTCAACGGTAACTGCAAGTTACAGTACTTCTGATGCCACTGCTAGAGCTGGCAGAGATTACTCAGCTGCTAGTGGGACGGTATCTTTCGGTCCAGGCTCTACTACAGAGCAGATTATTGTAGAAATACTTAGTGACACTGACGAAGAAGATGATGAGCAGTTTTTGATTCAGTTGTCAGCAGCGATGGGCGCTACTATTTCCTCAGGAGATGCTATAGGAACAATAGAAAACTTCAGAGTAGTGGTAGACAATGCTGGTGAAGGGTACATAACACCTATAGAAAGAGATGGCTACTCCCTAGTCTGGAATGATGAGTTTACCGATGATGAAATAGACCTGACGAGATATAGACATGAGATGGGAGACCATGGATGGGGAAATGAAGAATTACAAAATTATACATCTAGTTCTGCCAACTCATATATGGAGGACGGCAAACTTATCATAGAAGCGATAGAGGAGAGTCCTGGTAGCTATACCTCTGCAAGAATTGTTACACAGGATAAATTTGAATTTGCCTTTGGCCGGGTAGACATACGTGCGAAAGTGCCTACCTCTCAAGGCATATGGCCTGCACTATGGATGCTGGGTAGTAATTTTCCAGAAATAGGCTGGCCTGCCTGTGGCGAGATAGATATTATGGAGCTGGTTGGTTTTGAGCCAAATACAGTACATGGTACGGCCCATTATGGTAATCAAGGCCAAGGTTTCAGTATAAATCAAGGTGCTGCAAAGACCTTACCTCCGGGCGAGATTTACTCTGATGAATTTCATGTATTCTCTATAGAATGGCAAGAAGACAGAATAGATTGGTTCATGGATGATGAAAGATTTTTTACACTTACCCGTAACTCTGTAGGTAGCGAAATTTGGAGGTTCAATCACGAGTTCTTCTTTATTATGAACGTAGCTGTAGGTGGAAGATGGCCCGGCAATCCAGATGGCACAACTACTTTTCCTCAGCAAATGGTAATAGACTACATACGAGTATTCCAGAAATAAGAATAATGCAAAAAAATTACTTAGTCCCAATTTTAGCCATTGCTATATCGATGGCCTGGTTGTCCTGTAAGACGACTGATAAGGTAGCCACCGCTTCAGCAGTTCAACTGACAGAGCCAACACCGGAACTCAAAGAACTACTTCCTCATGAAATTGTAAGAGAGGTAAAGACGTCGCCTTACGTTCATAAGCTTATGTCTGACATGTCACTTACAGATAAGGTGGGTGAAATGACTCAGTTATCTATTGATGTCCTAAGTGTAGGAGATCCCTATAATCTTAAAGAGCCACATACACTTGATACTGCTAAGCTCAGAAAAGTGTTGGTGGACCTTAAAGTGGGTAGCATACTGAATTGTGGTGGGCATGCATATACTCGTGAGGAATGGAAGCATATCATTACTACCATCCAGGATTATGCAACGAAGCAAAAGGAAAGTGGTATTCCAGTACTCTATGGGATAGATGCCATCCATGGTACCAACTATACAATGGAATCTACATTGTTTCCACAACAGTTGGGACAGGCATCAACTTGGAACTTAGACCTTGCAAAAGAATGTGGTAAGGTCACTGCTTATGAGACTAAGGCATCAGGAATTCCTTGGACCTTTTCGCCTGTGCTGGATATAGGAAGGGATGCGAGATGGCCAAGACTGTGGGAGACCTATGGTGAAGACCCTATGTTAGCAAGTAAATTCGGAGAAGCCTATATCAATGGACTGCAAGGTGACGATATCAGTGACCATGTTTCTATTGCGAGTTGTATGAAGCATTTTTTGGGTTACA
>CAZKXO010000483.1:0-2109 GCA_964556525.1 uncultured Saprospiraceae bacterium | reverse complement strand
TCCCGCAATCGACGTCAACCCTGAAAGACCATCTATGTTGGTCAAAGCAGCATTATTGAAGATAAAAAGTCTACCCGCGATCGACGTCAACCCTGAAAGGGCATCTATATTTGTAATATCATTGCCTGTAATGGTGACGGTTTCACCAATGGAAATCTCCGTCCTCCCAGCACCCCACGCATCCACCTCGGCTTGAGTAGTCAAATCAGTCTGTGCAGTAAGGCCTACAGTGCTGAGAATGAAAAGGGTAAGAGATACAACCAGATGTCGCATTGTAATGATTTATTTAAAGATAGTCGTTTATTCCTAAAAAGTCGGTTTCAGACAAAGAAATCAATATTTCCTATGTCCCTATCAAGCTAAGTTTGTAAAGCACTAATCAAGGAAAGTAATTTCGAGATAATATCTTAGCTTGTAGTCCAAAATATTTGCTCATATGTATAAGCTCATAGTACTCCTTCTTGTCACAGTAAGTCTCACAGCTCAGAAGCAAACCGGCTTTATAGATTATAGCTGGAATGATGATACTGGCGAAGTCATCTTGCACATCCCCGAAAGTATGATAGACTCCCCTTTCCTCTATGTCAATAGTCTATCCACAGGTGTGGGTTCTAACGATATAGGTCTGGACAGAGGACAGCTCGGCAATAATCGTGTCGTCAAGTTTTACAGATCGGGCAAAAAGATGTTACTGATAGAAGAGAACCTTAAGTTCAGAGCCATCAGTGACAATGCAGCTGAAGTCAGTGCCGTAGAAGAGGCCTTTGCACAGTCGGTCATTTTTGGATTCCAAATCATAGATAAGACTGGCGGTAGTTACAATATAAATGCGACTCCGTTTTTGCTCACGGATGCCCACGGTGTTACAAAATCTCTCGAAAGAACCAAGCAAGGCAACTACAAGCTGGATGTAAAAAAGAGTGCCGTATATAAAGAAGGCTTGCATAATTTTCCTGACAACACAGAACTGGAGGCACTACTCACCTTCAGTGGTGATCCTAAAGGACAATATATACGAAGTGTAGCACCGACAGCAGAATTGATATCTGTAAGGCAACACCATTCTTTTGTAAGATTACCGGATGACAAATATCAGCCCCGCGTCTTTCATCCAGAGTCAGGCTACTTCTACACGAGCTATTACGACTATGCCTCTCCTATAGGTGTAGACATGCAGACCAGATATATCAGAAGGCATCGTCTAGAAAAGAAAATTCCATCCGCTACACAAAGTGAAGCTGTAGAACCAATTATATACTATATAGACAGAGGCTGTCCAGAACCTGTAAAGTCTGCTCTGATGGAAGGTGGCAGATGGTGGAATCAGGCTTTTGAGGCGGCTGGCTACAAGAATGCTTTTCAGGTCAGAGAACTACCTGATGGCGCACATCCTCTCGACGTTAGATATAACATGATACAGTGGGTGCACAGAAGCACTAGAGGCTGGTCCTATGGTGCATCTGTCTATGATCCTAGAACAGGAGAAATTATAAAAGGCCATGTCAGCTTAGGTTCGCTCAGAGTCAGACAAGATTATATGATAGCGCAAGGTATCATCTCCAATTTTGATGAGACCAGCGAAGATCCGCGCATATTAAATATGGCACTGGATAGGCTGCGACAATTGTCTGCACATGAAATAGGTCATACCATAGGCTTGGCACACAACTTTGCTGCCAGTTACAATAACAGGGCCTCAGTTATGGACTACCCGCATCCCTATGTTGTGATAGACGGAGAGGATACAGACTTCAGCAAGGCCTATGACCAAAAAATTGGAGAATGGGATAAGAGAAGTATTATCTATGGCTATGGTACACCTGCAGAAAATGAGAGCGAAGAGGCTTATCTAAATGGTCTCATAGATAAGAACAAAAAAGATGGTCTCTTATTCATCACGGATCAGGATGCGAGACCTGCAGGCGGCTTCCATCCTTATGCCCACCTATGGGATAACGGTAATGACCCTATAGGCGAACTAGAAAGAATGTCTAAGTTGAGAGCGCATGTTATTTCTAATATGGGTCCAAATTCTCTAAAGGAAGGCACACCATACTCCGAATTGGAAAAGGTACTTGTTCCAGCCTATCTCATGCATCGTTATCAAGT
>CAZKXO010000482.1:0-2111 GCA_964556525.1 uncultured Saprospiraceae bacterium | reverse complement strand
TCCATATAGCCCTCAAGGTAGTTCTACTCTTAATCTGTTTTAGTTCTATAAACTGAATAGCCATTTTATATCCTTGCTGTAAGGATGTAGGCACGATAGAAATTCCAAAATTCTTTTCCACCAAACTATAGATGGTATGCGCATGCACAGTCTTATGCGAGATATTAGGAGAGAAGCCATTATCTTCAAAAATCTGCATCACCTTATTGTAATAGCTGTTACTGTAACTTGCATCAAAAAGAATAAAGTTTTCTTCATTGAGCTGACTCAGGTTTTTGAAATTACGTGAACTGATATGATGCTTCTTTGGTAACACAAGAGAAAAAGTATCATCGTAAATAGGCATAGATGAAATACCAGCCGGCAAACTATCCAATCTCACAAAGCCAATATCAATATTATGGTTTATGATATTTTCCAATTGGGCTTGATTATCCATCTCCTTGAGATCGAAAATAATCTTAGGCAAAGTCTTTCGAATGCTTACAAGTAGCTCTGGAATGACTTCATGCATGGCTGAGCCCACATATCCAAAACGCAGCCTACCTTCATAACCTTGCTCTACCAATTCTGCATTGGAAAAAATAGTATCTAGCTTATGCATCCACTGGGCAAGCTCTGAATGGAGATAGTTCCCTACATGAGTGAGTTCTACTTTCCTGTTATGCCTGTCAAAGAGCTTAAGCCCAGTTTGCTTTTCCAGTTGCTTTATCTGTTTGCTCAAGGCAGGCTGAGAAATAAAAAGCTTATCAGCTGCCTTTTTGAAATGTAAATCTTCTGCTACAGCCATAAAATACTTCAATTGTCTCAGTTCCATTTGATAACTATTGGTTATTAATAAGCCACATTATCGATCTTAATGATTATCAAAAGTATTAATACTTTTAATTACATCAAGCAAATAACAAGATGAATTTTAAATATGGAATAGATCAGTTATCCGTCACTCTCCTACAAGAATTATTGGACGGCACTGTAAAAGGCATTCTGACCGAAACTGTAAAAGAACAAATCATCAACTCCAGAAAAAGAGTAGACCATTTAGCAGCACAAGAAAAAGCTGTCTATGGTATCAATACGGGCTTCGGTCCCTTATGCGACACTAAAATATCAGCTGCCGAAACCAGCCAATTACAAACCAATCTCCTCATCTCCCATGCTGTAGGAGTCGGAGAAGCCATAGACCCCACACTAGCAAAACTCATGATGATCTGCAAGGTACATGCACTGAGTCAAGGATACTCAGGTATACGATTGGAACTTGTAGAAAGAATACTCTATTTCATAGAGCATGACCTCTGCCCTCTGGTACCATGTCAAGGCAGCGTCGGTGCTTCTGGTGATTTAGCCCCACTATCTCATCTTTTCTTGCCATTACTAGGCGAAGGTGAATTTATTATAGAGGGCCAGGTCATTCCTGCGGCAGAGGTACTACAACAACATGGTCTGAAAAAATTATCACTACAAGCAAAAGAAGGTTTAGCCCTAATTAATGGTACTCAGTTTATACTCGCTCATGCCATTCAAGGCCTCTCAAAAATGGCCTACCTGCTTGACCTCGCAGATCTTGCTGGAGCAATGAGTCTCGAAGGATTCCAAGGTAGTGCTTCACCTTTCAAAGAAGAACTGCACAACATCAGACCTTTCGGTGGTAACAAATTAGTAGCAGCAAGACTAAGGGACTTCCTAAATGATTCTCAAAATCTGGCTTCACATACAGACTGTGTGAGAGTTCAAGACCCCTATTCTATCAGATGTATGCCCCAGGTACATGGCGCCTCCAGAACGGCCTTTCAGCATCTGCTGGATCTTGCTACTATAGAAATGAATTCTGTTACAGACAATCCCATAATCATAAGTGAAACTGCAGCTATCTCTGGTGGGAACTTTCACGGACAACCTTTGGCAATGGCTCTAGATTATGCAACGCTTGCAGCTTCCGAACTTGGAAACATTTCTGACAGGCGGTCATACTTGCTTCTAGAGGGTCTTTATGGCTTACCAAGATTATTAACAGAAAATGGTGGTCTAAATTCTGGCTACATGATTCCGCAGTATACAACAGCCGCCTTAGTAACAGAAAACAAATCACTGTGCTTTCCTCCTTCTGC
>CAZKXO010000481.1:0-2114 GCA_964556525.1 uncultured Saprospiraceae bacterium | reverse complement strand
AGGAAACGTTCAAGGACCTAACTCAGTAGTTGCTTACGCACAAGCTGAAGACGGTACATTGAGTATTATCGGTTCATTCCCTACAGGTGGCAATGGCGGAGATTTTGATGGAGGAGAAGGACTAGATCCTTTGATCTCTGCTTATGCAATCACAAAATCACTTGACAATAGATTTGTATTAGCTGTAAACGCAGGTAGTAACACAGTTACTTCAATGGCAGTTAATGATGACTATAGTTTGACAGTTGCTGATACAGAAAGCACAATTGATATTGGACCAAATAGTATAGCATACACTCCTTCAAGTATTGATGGTGTGAATGGCTTGGTCTATGTAAGTAACATTACACGAGACGAATTCTTAGCACTAGGTGAGCCAGGACATCAAGGTAGTATCATAGGATACTGGTTGATGGATGACGGAAGTCTACAGCCTGTTGACAATGGAGTAAGAGATTTAGCGAATAGACCGTCTGCAATACAGTTTTCTCCAAATGGTGATTTCGTAGTAGTTGCTTCAATTAATGCAGGAGCATCAGGACTAGGAAGTGGTAACCAAGATGAGATCGTTGTATACAGTGTAAATGCTGATGGTAGTTTGTCTGCGAATCAAACAGCAGGTGCTACATCAACACTTAGAGGAAATGCTGAAGGTAGAAATTTACCATCTGCAATTGGATTCCAAATTGTAGGTGACAACTATGTAGTTGTGACAGAAGCAAGAGAGTTCAGACCAGATGGTACACCTCCTGTATTCCCAGGATTACAAGATGGATCAGTATCAACATGGCAAATAGGAGCTGGTGGTACATTGACCGCAATAGATCTTGATGTTGCATCAGGTGTAAATAACACAGGACGTACAGCATGTTGGTTAGATTTCTCTGATGATAATACATTCTTCGTATCTAATGCGATCGAAGCAGGATTAGCGTCATATAGCTTTAATAATGGAGACATTGAATTGTTGAATCAAGTAGCTGCACAGGGAACTGGTGCTACAGGTAATACAACTGACGGTGCGTCTGCTTTCGCAACGACAGAAGGATGGATAGACATGTGGATATCTGATGATAATCAATTCTTGTATCAAGCATATGGTCTAACTGGAGAAGTTGGTGTATATGCAATTAATGGTACTGAGTTGACACTTCTTCAAGAGATTGGTGGATTGCCATCTAATAACATTCAAGGTATCGTTTCTGTAGGTGCGCCTACTGATACTGGTGTAACTGCTCCAGAAGAAGATGTAGCAACAAATGATTCAGATATAATCATTACTCAAGTATTTGCAAGTGGTGCATTTGCAATTCAGAATAATGGTACAGAAGACATCGATGTCTCTGAATACTATATCTGTACGTTCCCTAGATATACGCGATTAGAGGATTTAACTCTAGAGTGCGGTAATTTGGTAATGTCTGCTGGAGAGGAGATTGTATTGTCGGGATTTGTTAATGGTGTTAACCTTAATGATGCAGAACTTGGTTTATACATCAATAATCAGTTTGGAAACCCTGCAAGCTTAAGAAGTTATGTTGATTGGGGTGTTGCAGGCGGAGGACGTTCAAGTGAAGCAGTAAGAGCTGGCATATGGACAGAAAACGATGTTGTTGCAAGTTTCCCTGAAGGTGGATCTCTAGTATTTGATGGTAATGGTATATTATCTTCTGACTGGAATGGAGATAGCAATGCTACATTCTGTAATGACAATGGACTTACATTCGATGACAAGAATGGTATCACAGAAACATCATTCATTACAAGCAGTATAGCTGAAATGACAGTATATCCTAATCCAAGTACAAGTGGACAGGTTGCAGTTAAATTCAACTTAGAAACAGATACTGAAGTTACACTTACGATGTTGTCTATTGATGGAAGTAGCACTCGTGTTACCTACATGAATGGAGAAAACATGAAATCTGGAATTCATACTGAAATGTTGAATATCAGTTCGATTTCGAATGGTGTATATGTTATTCAAATTAGTACACCAACTGGTGTACTTAATGAAAAACTCGTTATTCAGAATTAGAGTTAGTTAGTAGTAAATAGTTCGTTAATTGGATAAAAAAGGGGAAGTCGGAAACGACTTCTCCTTTCCAATTTAA
>CAZKXO010000480.1:0-2145 GCA_964556525.1 uncultured Saprospiraceae bacterium | reverse complement strand
AGAACTATGCCAGCCTAGTTTTTTTAATTTGTTAACTGATACTCCTTCCATCTTTTGTTCAAGGACCAACAAACTTACGCCTGCTGCACCGGCATCCGGATTAGTCTTAACAACTGTTACAATTAGATCTCCATAAACTCCATTGGTGATGAATGTTTTAGAACCATTAACAATATAATGATCTCCATCTCTTATTGCCTTTGTTTGGATATTCTGAGCATCAGAACCTGCACCAGGCTCTGTGATACCTATACTACTGATTAATTCACCAGCGATGATTCCTGGCAGATACTTTTGTTTTAATTCTTCTGACGCATATTTTAAAATATAAGGTGCCGACATATACTGTACTACTTGCTGAGTAATTGCAAATCCTCCTGAATTCGTTCGGCCTAATTCTTCATTAAAAACAACATCATAGAAAAAGTCAAGATTAGATCCTCCATATTTTTCAGGATATGATAAGCCAAGAAATCCCAAGTCGCCCATCTTCTTCCATATATCTTTAGGCGTTCGCCTTTCTTCTTCCCATTTGTCAATATTTGGGATGGCCTCTTTTTCTAAAAACTGGCGTAACGAAGTTCTGAATAGCTCATGTTCTTCTGTAAAGTGATATGATTTCATAATTATGTATAATTCGCTTTATTCGTTTATTTATAGCTTACAGTTGGACAGTCGACTGACCACCGTTGGACTGATGACTGATTACAGTTTGACTGTCGACTGACCATTGTTACATTGTTTTATTGTTTCATTGTTTTTTTTGAATACAGTTTGACTGTTGATCGTTTGGATGAAGACTGTTTACATTTGGACTGTCGACTGTCGACCGTTTTACTGATGACTGCACTGTCGACCGTTTAACACATTAGCTTTAATTAGCCAATTCCTTTGCCTTCCTTGCCTTGCGCATAGCTTTCAATTCGCCGAAATAATTACTATAAACTGACCTTGCAATCAGTACTTTCATTATCTCATTAGTACCACCATATATCCTCTGCACTCTGGCATCTCCATAATATCTAGCTATCGGATATTCCCAGATATAGCCATATCCTCCAAATAGTTGTAGGCATTCATCTATCATCGCACACTGAACATCAGATGCATGATATTTTGCCATCGATGCCAATTCTGGAGTTAACTTTTTCTCGGCCAATAGTTCTGTACACTTATCCACAAATGCTGTTGTAACTTCTAATTGAGTAGCCACCTCAGCTACTTTAAATTGTGTATTCTGAAATCCACAGATTGGCTGCTTGAATGCTTTTCTTTCTTCTGTGTATTCAATAGTATGCTCTAAGGCTCCTCTAATCGCACCAATCGCACTGAGTGCTATAGTCAATCGCTCACGAGGCAGCTCTGTCATCATCTGTATAAACCCAGTGCCTTCTCCTCCCAACAAGTTTTCTTTTGGCACTTTAACATCTTCAAAGAATAACTCACAAGTATCACTTGACTTGAGACCCAACTTATGAAAAGGGTTGCCTTTTGTAAATCCAGGAGTGTCTGCATCTACGACTAAAAGACTGATTCCTCTCGATCCTTGCGTCTTGTCTGTCTTGCACGCCACAATTGTAAAATCTGAAGTATATCCAATTGTAATAAAAGTCTTACTTCCGTTCAACAAGTAATGATCACCTTTGTCTTCAGCAAAAGTGGTTATAGACTGAACGTCACTACCAGTACTTGGTTCTGTCATACCCAGTGAACCAATCAATTCACCTGACGCACACTTAGGCAGATACTTCTCTTTTAGATAATCACTACCATGTTTTTCAAAATAAGGAATGACAATATCAGAATGCATTGAAATAGCTGGTGCTGCAGCACCATATCTTGCTTGCTCTTCTATCAACATGGCAGCATATGAAAAGTCAAGTCCCATCCCACCGTACTTAGGATCTAATGTAATTCCTAACAAACCCAGTTCGCCAGCTTTCAACCAAGTCTCTCTATCGCAATGGCCTTGCTCCTCGAATCGCTCTCTATGAGGGATCACATAAGTCTTGAAGTAATCTTCGATTGTCTTTTTGAACATCTGATGTTCTTCAGATCCATATACAGTCCGTGGAAGTTCGTGTCTTTTGTTCATGTTTCTTCTTTTATATTAACCTGCTGGGCCTGTAATCGAAAAACTCTTGC
>CAZKXO010000479.1:0-2154 GCA_964556525.1 uncultured Saprospiraceae bacterium | reverse complement strand
CTATGTAAAAGCCCTCAAGTAGACTACTAATATAATATGTTTACTTATTTCTACATTTTCGTATTCAATAAATCTACAGCTCTGCATCCTATGTGTGGTATAAATGAATGACAATTACATAAATCATTCACTCATCCACAAGTACTTAATCTGAGTTATAGATAATAAAAAGCAACATGCTAAGGAATGTGATAATGACCAAGTCATTTCACTCATAATGTTTTGTTGTCTTATTCTCTTCATTATCTTAAGTGAACTTATAGATATTATTATTTTAGTTTCTTACGATGCGAGTTTTCAATAAATCAACATTGAGCCGAGGCTAATGCTAATTTTATTAGCCTGTTTTTATTAGTATGTTGATTTGTTGTAAACTCATCATATACTACTTAGTTAATCAAGCCAATCTGATATGATGTATCTGTTTTAATTACTGCATGAACTCTTGATATAAGTTTTCTTGATACTTTAAATATTGCTGCTTTACTATTCTTACAGTATTGCTGTATCACTGGATCTTTTCTGATAGCCACCCAACTGGCTTCTATGATTAAACTTCTGATGACATAGATAGCCCTTGTTGTAACACAGCAGAATATAATGATGGAAAAAATAGAGATATTGAAACTATCGAAATCAAAGAAAATGTAAAGTAACTATCACTAACACGCGATAGGTTATGTAAGGGTGAGTAATCAAAGTTCAGGTGTCGTTAATGCTGCTTATGACCAACCTTTTTACCCTTTATTGGGGGAGGGGAATTGTAAACGTGCTCTCGCGGAGCTACAATACAAAAAGAGTTTTTGCCAAACCAATCCTGAAAATTTAGGAAAGCACTCAAACTTTCACGTTCTAAAATTGAATAAAGTACAACCAATATGTGACAATTAATTATTCAAGTTGCATACACTTTGTTGTGTTTGCCATAGAAATTACTAAGATCATATTCACCAGCTCAGCGAATGCGATACTACTATAGCTTGTGGTATTTTTCTGAATCTACGGCATTCACAACTGAAAACCTCGTAAAGTCGACATGTCCCTCAGAAAACAAGCATGAAATACACAAAAGATTGGCTTGAATCTGTATAATGAGTAGTAATTCATAACCTCTTGATGATCAAATATTTCACATTTTTGTGTTGTATGTTTTTGACAACCAATCTAATGGCGCAAGTCCAAGAAGGTGTACAAACAGATAATACACTAGGTGCTGAAGTTTTGGTCAAAAACGTTTTCATCAAAGGAGATTGCAGGAATGTACGGAACATACGCGCTGTTGGAAACGAAAATCTCAGTATAGGCCAATTTGCAAATGCCCAAGAAGCACTTAGAATCAATGATGGAATTATTCTTTCTACTGGTAACATTAACTTAGCAGAAGGCCCAAACGAAAGAGGTGGTTCAGGTGCTAGGTTTAATACAATAAGTGATGACCCTAATTTGAACGCCTTGGCAACGGATACTCTGTTTGATGCCACAGGAATTGAGTTTGATTTTGTGCCTATAGAGAATCGAGTTACATTTATTTTTGTTTTTGCTTCAGAAGAGTATTGTGAGTTTGTGGACACCGAATTCAATGATGTTTTTGGTTTTTTTGTTAGTGGACCTGGAATCGATGGCACCTTCGAGAATAATGCCATTAATGTGGCAAGGCTGCCAGAGTCAGAGGTAGAAGTGAGTATCAATACTGTTAATCACATTACCAATTCAAATGCTTTCGTGAACAATGTAACCAATGCAGATGCAGGTAATTGCGACATCGCTTTTATATCCGACAACCAAGAAATAATAGGATATGATGGCTTCACTATTCCTTTGCTAGCGTCGTTTCGAGTTACACCCTGTGAAACGTATACCATTAGTTTGATTCTGGGCGATGTAGGAGATGATCAATTGGATTCAGCTGTATTTTTAGAGACGAATAGTTTTGACTTAGGTGAAGGCATTAGTGTGCGAGCGGAAGTGCCTGGTAGTCTTGAACCTAACGCCTTTGAAAGTTGTGTAGATGGCCAGTTTGTGTTTAGTCGCAGCCCCATCAGTAATATTAGAGAAGACTTTATAATTGAATATAGTATTAGCTCAGAAAGTACAGCGATTAATGGTGTCGATTTTGAAGAAATTCCCATGAGTATTACCATTCCTGCAGGTCAG
>CAZKXO010000478.1:0-2167 GCA_964556525.1 uncultured Saprospiraceae bacterium | reverse complement strand
TTCTATTATCACTGACGCCTGTGTTGTCGCAGTATTGCCACAATTATCTGAAACTTGGAAAGTGTAGCTTGTACTGCCTGTAGAACCACAGAACCCTAATTCTACTTCATTGATTATTATCCAAACAAGATCTAAATCTGAACAGGCATCTGATGCAACTGCATTACCATTATTACTCTCCCAAGCAGTTATCAAGGCTGCATTATTTGCTCCACTGCATTCCAGTATTAAATCCTGAGGTGCTAATTCTATTGTAGGTGGTGTGGTATCTTCTATAGTTATTGTTCTACTGCAACTAGATAAATTATCACAGTCATCTATCGAACTGAAAGTTACTGTATGTACACCTGCCTCTCCGCAGGTCACTGCAAACACCTCCTCAAAATTTTCTGTAATTTCTAAGGTACCTTGACAGGCATCTTCACTTGTTACATTTCCTAACCAATTTGCAATCACTACATCATTGATACCAGCATTGCATTCCAAGGTAATGTCCACTGGGCAATCTAATACCGGAGGTATATTATCTTCTATCGTAAAGGTAGCTGTCGTTGTCGTAGTATTCCCACAATCATCTGTTGCGGTAAAAGTTACCAGAGCAGCGCCGTTAGGGCCACAACTAGAAACTAAGTCTGTAGTGAAATCATTTGTCCAAGAAACATCAGCACTACAATTGTCACTAGCAAAGCTTGCGCCTCCATTATTATTCAGCCAAGCCAAGAGCGCTGTACTTTGATTACCATCGCTACATTCTAGCGTTAAGTTTTCTGCGTCAGTAATCACTGGCGCAATATTATCATCTGTCTCGTAGGTGGCTAAGCAAGTGCTCGTATTACCTGCTTCATCTGTAGCCGTAAAAAAATATACGCGTTCGAAAGTAGAACCACAGCTGCTGAGATCCGTAAGCAATAGTGTATCTAGGATCAACTCCCCATCACAATTGTCCATCATGGTTGCCGCAATTCCATCAAACCATGTTGATAAATCTTCTTCGCCGCAAGCCACATTGAGCTCGTCAGAACAAGTCAGGCTAGGCGCTTCGCAATCCTCGACTATAATATCAAAACAACATTGAGCAGAATTGCCTGCTTCATCTGAAATCGTATAGCAAACGCTGCTTTCTCCAAGATTGAAAACGATATTGTCTTCATCGATATCATTTATACCAGTAAATGGAGAGATCGCAGTTGTAGCTCCTACGACTGTATATGCAACTATAAAGTTTTCATCTGTACAGTTATCGGTAAAGATGGCACTGCTCTCGTCTGTCGCCTCCCAAGTACAAGTCCCATCATCTGTGCAAACAAAGACATCATTACTCGGACAAGAAATAGAAGGGACATCACTATCTACTACTGTGATATCGAATTCGCAAGTGGTCATATTACCACACTCATCTGTTGCTGTAAATAAAACTGTGGTAGTCCCTATAGGAAAAGCCGTACCTGACGGCAAACCACCGCTTAACGCTACATCCGCATTCCCACCACAATCATCTAAGGCAATAGGCTGGCTATATACTACATTGGTTTCACAAAGATCGACATCAACATTCACGACTATATCCAGTGGACAATTACTGAAAACGGGAGGCGTGGTATCAGTAACATTAATATCTGCGACACAAGTGCTTGTATTTCCACAGTCATCTGTTGCTGTGAAAGTTACTGCAATACTTCCGTTACAATCAGCTGGTAATTGTCCAGTATAATTATGTGTGATAGCCACATTGGTATTGACCGTCACAGTTTCATCTGGGCAGTCTATTGGTTTTAACTCAATAAAGTAACCTGCATTTCCAGATCCACTGTTATTAAATTGTATGGCAGTAGCAGCTCCTGCTGACTCCCAGATAAAAGGACCGTTGCCATCAGTGGGGCCTCCAACTCTAAATACTCTATAATTTGGCGGTGTTCCGCCTGCTGTGAAATTGTTTAATGGTGTTGTCAAATTATAAGGAACTCCATCTAAACTAGTAATACCATCAAAGGACCCGTTTCCTGTTATAGATTGACCGTGAACGGCTCTTATACAAACAGGCACCGAACCTGATATTGTAAATTCTGGTGTCTGACCTGCATTGACAAAGAAAGCACCAGCTGCCGCCACATTCACATTTGTTATACTTACAATAATACTTCCTGAAGGAAGCCCATATAAATTACTG
>CAZKXO010000477.1:0-2189 GCA_964556525.1 uncultured Saprospiraceae bacterium | reverse complement strand
CCATTGTTTTTAACGCCATTTAAAACCTCCTTAGCTAAAATGGCTAAAGGCCGTCAAATCAACTTACCCGTCAATAAAAATAGTGTAGCCTAAATCGTCTATTCAGTAATTTTTTAACAACACCACGTTAAGCGTAGGCTGTCGCCGAGCCCTAAAGAAAAGAAGCCTACGTCTTATATAAATAAAATTCAAGATTCCGTCTTGAACTAACTAACTGGACTAATACTTTCTTTCTTATCATATCATGCAGTACAGTTAGAGTACCATAACTTATTATGAGACCTATCTATTATTCAGCCACAACCCATGTTTCTTCTTTATGTACATCCTCTATCATGATAATACCTTCATTCTTTGTAGCAAAGAAGATATAATGAGCAAATTTTGAAGGCAGTTCTAACTTCATGACATTATAGTATGTTTTAGATCCTATTTCCATCTCATCCTCGATAATGGTTTTTTGCCAGTAAAAGCCTTTCCTGTTATTTATGATCCTATGATTGATATAATCGGTGTCACATAGTTCATCATATGAAATGATAAAGCTTTGATCTCTAACTCCCCAAGATCTATGACTATCACTTCCGCAACCTCTTATATAAGCTGAAGTAGATGCTTCTACAGAGAATGAGTTATTTCGATTATCCTTATAGATGATTTCTTTGCTTTCTATTTCACCTTCAAAATTGCCTCGAAATTTATTCGTCATTTTAGTGAAGGTTGTTGTTAAGGGTTTTACCTTTTCGAAGACCCACAGGGCATCAGCTGATTGTCCTTCTGATGGTTCACCGTCAGAGACATGATGTGACTGGTGATACGTTTGCTCGGTCAACTTACGAAGAACAATTTTGTCTTTTTGGTCATAGAAGTCTAAGAATTCAATAGTTTCTTGCTCTAGAAACAGTGGTTCTAGAATTATAAGAGGATAGTCAATGTCACTGTACTCATCTTCAGAACAAGAGACAAAAACTGCTGCTATGCTCAGGAGCATAAGTATTGCATGGATTTTCATATGAGAAGTTTGTATGATTAAGAAAGCTGAAATATACTCTCAATATGAACTGCCAGTGTCTCAACTAACGGAAATTACTATGGATGAGACCTATGAAACTGCTATCTTAGTTGATACTTTGACTTTTGATAATGAATAAAATATTTCTATGTTATGAAAAATTCCATCCTTCTGTTTTTCATATTAGTCTGTGCACACGCAGCAAGTCAAAAGTCTTTAATAGTATACAATGAATCAAACCAAATAGCAAACATACACTACAATGAATATCTGTTTTATACACCCAAACAAAAGGACAAAATACAAGCAACTTATCCAGCTACTGGGACCTATGCCCCAACATATTATGTTAATACTGTATTAGGCATTGATCCTGGTGTAGGAGCATGCAACTATATATACATACCTACGAATAAGAAGTTGCAGCCTGGCATCCAGTATAATCTACAATTCACCATTAAGATGGATGAGGCGTATCAGGACCAAGCATATTTCCAACAGCACTTTGGAATAGCGCTCACATCATCACTATTTTGTAATAAATGGAATTTGGATCGTGACCAAGCTAGAAGATGCCCATATTGGGGGCTATGGCGCCACTCTATGCATCCAATAAAAATTAGTGAGACGGGTAAACAAGTAAAAATGGAAATAGAATTCAGACCCTTATGTGAGTCCAAATATATTGTATTAGGTGTTTTTCAAGGACACGAAATGGATACTCAAGCATGCAACTTTTGTGAATATGATTTTGAATTACATGAGCTAAGTATCGAAAAGTCCACAAAACTTGATTCTGATTTTGTCTATTTCTGTGATGGTTTTGACGATGCAGCACAAAGAAAAATAAATCAAAATTACTCAGTCTATTTTGATGTAGGTTCCTCAGATATAGACCCTAATTTTTATTCTATGCTAGATTCTCTTTCTAAAAATCTGGTTCATGATAAAGATTTAATCGTGCTTAAAGCTTTTACAGACATTAATGGAAATGATAATAAAAGGCTAGGCGCCAACAGAAACGAGTCTGTATATAATGAACTGATACGAAGAGGCATAAAAGGTTCAAGAATTCATAGAATCAATTATTCCGATGAATGGTCTACGGATATTGTACGGGAGACAGATAGAAGGGTAGAGATTTCTATTAGCCAAGGCGCTTTATATAAAAAGGCAT
>CAZKXO010000476.1:0-2193 GCA_964556525.1 uncultured Saprospiraceae bacterium | reverse complement strand
GCCTCATATACATCTAGTTTTATTTTAGAACCCCAGAAGTAAATCATGCTTTGTAGAATAACTCTATTTTAGGGCATGACTTACAATCCCTTAAAAATTAAGAATGAAGAGGTACTCGTAGAATCCATAAAGATTGTATGGCAAGCAAGTCGAAAGCATTTCATTATTAGGATAATTCTTACACTTATTGGTGCTATTCTACCACTTATTCCCATTTATTTGTTCAAACTTTTTTTAGATGCTTTTACAAGTCCTACTGGGATCGATACGCATTTGATAAAGTGGCTAATAATTGCCATCGGCATTTTTTCTATACTGTCTATTTTGGTCGGTAATATTTCGGCATACAACAATTCTATTCAGAGTGACTTGGTCATTGATTATATGTCAAGGATCATGATAGACAAGTCATTAGATGTAGATCTTGAATTCTATGATTCTGATACATATTTCGACCAGTTTAGCAGAGCCATGTCACAAGGAGGCACCAAGCCCATTGCTGTCTTAACAGGATTTACTTCTCTATTACAAAGTGCAGTTACACTTTTGATTGCGATAGGTGTCTTATTTACATTGCACTGGTCTGTTATTGTTGTATTGATAGTCATTACAATACCTGCTTCATACCTAAAACTATTTTACTCTAGAAAAATTATAGAATTGCAAAAAGAGCAAACTCATCAGGGCAGGATCTCTGGCTACTACAAGTCTGTTCTCACTGGTCCAGGTACGGCAAAAGAAGTTAGAATATTTAATTATGGTTCCTATCTAAGAGATAAATTTCTCCGACTCACAGCTTTATTGCGTAAGGAAAAAAGAGACCTTTACCTTAAGCAAATGACCTGGCTCAGTCTCGCACAAATAGCACAAACAATTGTTGTCCTTTCTGCATTAGGCTATATCGTGTATAGGGCGATTAACGGAAAATTTAGTGTAGGTGATATTACTATGTACTATCTTATTTTTCAGATGGGCCAAAGCCGCTTCAAAGCACTTATGGGAACGACCACTAGCTTATATAATCAAAGATTGACCTTATCCTATCTCTTTGAGTTTTTGAATCTCGAAAAGAAAGTCATAGAACCACAATCACCTGTTCCTTTAACAAACAAAGTAAGTCAGATTACCCTTGAAGATGTATCGTTCACCTATCCCCAAACGAAGTCTCAAGTTATCAATAATATCAGTTTTACTGCTGACAAGGGTGAACTTGTTGCTATAGTAGGAGAGAACGGTTCAGGAAAGACAACTTTGGTCAAACTGCTCGCTCGGTTATATGATACCACAAAGGGTGCTATAAGGTATAATGGCATCGACATAAAAGATGTCTCGGTTTCTCAGCTTAGAAGTAAAGTGACCATTTTGTTTCAGCAGTTCGCTTCCTATGCACTAACGGTGAAGGAAAACATAATGCTATCAGATCAATCAGTTTCTGAGGACCCTAATGGTGTGATAAAAGCTGCTCGTCTGTCTACTTCTGACAAGTATATTAATGAGTTACCTCATCAATTTGATACTCAGATGGGTAGAGCATTCAAGGATGGGCAAGAATTGAGCAAAGGGCAATGGCAAAAAATGGCCATGGCTAGAGCTATCTATAGAAATGCAGACATCATGATTCTAGACGAACCTACCAGTGCCATTGACCCACTATCGGAAGATGAAATTTTTCAAAACATCAAATCTTTCGCGATAGATAAAATAGTTTTCTTAATAACACATCGAATTTATAATCTACGAAGAGCAGACAAGATTTTAGTTTTAGACAAAGGAAAATTGGTAGAGCAAGGAAGTCATGATTATCTCATGAGCATAGATGGGCTGTACAAAACAATGTTCGACAAGCAAAACCAAGAATAGAAATGGGATACGATTATGACTTCATAGTAGTATGTGGACTCAAAAGAGCGGGTATTTCAGTGATTATGAAAATGCTGGAAAATGCTGGCCTTAAAATCTTTACTGATGAACAAGGTGAAAGCCCTAGCCACCATAAATACGAATACTCTGATTTTATTTACAACTTAAACTTTAGTGATTTGGCTAGCAGATCAGCAGCTGCATTCAAATTATATGGTAAGCAGATACCCCACCTTCCCGGAAACTATAAGTACAAGGTCATCTACGTCCAAAGAGACTACAAAGAAGTTCTGAATTCTAGAGTTCTTCAACGAAACAAATTGCGTGAGTTAA
>CAZKXO010000475.1:0-2202 GCA_964556525.1 uncultured Saprospiraceae bacterium | reverse complement strand
CATAGGTGCTCAACTCTCAACTCTAAATATAGTTTTTGTTATTATTGGTGGCTTCTTGTTGTTCACGTTTTCCAATGATAAAAGAAAAGAATTCACGGGATATTTGCCCCCATTAATTCTATTACTTCTTTCATGAATAGTATGCTTAAAGGAGCGACACAAATTAATACACCTCAACCATCATGTCTATTTCCACGGCAATATTCCTAGGCAAGGAGCCCATGCCTATTGCGGCTCTCGCATGCTTGCCTTTCTCGCCAAAGACTTCGACCATCATATCGGAAAAGCCATTGACTACTTCTGGTTGGTTGCCGAAATCGGGAGTTGCATTGACCATGCCAGTCACTTTGAGGATCTGTTTTACTTTATTGAGGTCTCCTAGGTAGTCTTTGAGTACTGCCAGTTGGGCTTCTCCGACAAGTCTAGCTGCGGCGTAACCTTCTTCTACAGTCAAGTCCTGACCGACTTTTCCTTTTATGTAGGTGCCATCTTTTGTCTTTGGTCCTTTGCCTGCTAAGTAAAGTGTCTTACCCGCCTGTCTGATATTGACATAATTCGCGACGGGTTTGGCGACCGAGGGTAGGCTGATGCCGAGTGAGTCCAATTTTGCATCGAAGTCAATATTACTCAGTGAAACTTTGGGCAAGGCTGCTCTATCAGGAGCTTGGCAAGCTAGAAGGCTGATGAGTAAGTATAGGATAAACAATGGTGTTTTCATAATTAGAGTTTATGTAAGATAGTCAAATTGACTAATGTGTCTTATAGCGTTCTTCCGAAATTTTCTTTCTCTGTCCATTTTTTAGAAATGAAGTCACTGGTCTGTAACCTTGCATCGACATCTTGAAAGTGCGAGGTCAAAAGGTGCCTACTTGATCATTTGATAAGAGATTCCGTTACTTAGGATATTCTACCCATCCTCCCTGTGGGCATAAATAGGCATCTCGGTATCAGGATGTGTGAGTATCTTGACCATTTGGCCAGTCTGTTGTTCTATGATTGCACCTTTATAGAGGAGGACCTCAAATCATAGCCAAAATTGTACATGTGTAGTCGGTTGAATTTTTAAGTGTACTAAGATTATAAAAAAAAGGGCTGCAACTTATGTCACAACCCTGATTTTATTTTTTTTAGCTAATTGAGCCTTAGATACTGCAATCGTTATGCGCCTTTATGTATCTAACTACCTGAGCGATAGATGAATCATTGCCGTACAGACAGTCGCCAGTACATGGTACAGTTGCATCAGCACCTACCAAGGTAATACCATGCGTAAAGGCTTTCTTGTAAGCACTGTAATTTAGTCTTCTGACATGCTGAGCTTTGCAATCAGAGATGTTCATGTCTGCAATCATCATATCTGATATCTCATTGGTGAATTGTTCTATGTTATCAAGTCTGTGCTCTATTTTAAGGTCAAAGATGTTTCTTCCATAAGCAACGTAGTAATTGTGCAATTCCGTCGTTGTTCTGAAGTTCAGTCCTTGTACAAACTCTCTGTAGGCAGGTGGATCTATATGAGAATTGGGGTCATCTGCCCCACCTGTCGGATCACAGCCATTGACCACTTGGAAGACAACTATTTCCAGATTTGCCGCACCTTCTTGATTGTCCACCGTCTGTGCCCAATCTATGATTTGCTGCATTTCTGCTTTCATGTTGGCGTACTCCTGAGAGTCAGCAATAGTGTCCATGCTGTTTTCTGCACAGCCTATTATCATCAGTCCCGCAAGAGCTAAGATCAGAAGTTTCATTGATTTCATAGTTTTAAAATTTTACCTAAGTTATAAAGAATTGGGGAAATGGACCAGCATAGTATAACAATCTTTCTGCTTTGGAGTGCGGAGATGCACTACAAGATTGGCAGGAAAGAAAGATTTCAATTTTTATTAGCTCAGTAACCATTTATACAAAAAAAGCAGATTCTACGATTGCACCCTTGCTCTTATCTCCGACAAACTTTGGTCCATTAATAATTTGCCATCCCAATATACTTCCTTCAGTTCTCCTTGTTGTTCTTCTTCCCAAGAAACCCTGTCTACCAATTTGTACTGGTAGTTTCATTTGCGTAAGATATACACATTTGCCAAAAACAACAAGAGGTCGACTCTGCTGAGCCGACCTCTTGTTTATGTTTCTCATCTCCTAAACTTTAAAGACAAGAATAATTAGTTAATAAATATTTTACTAGTTTGTAAGTAGTAA
>CAZKXO010000474.1:0-2208 GCA_964556525.1 uncultured Saprospiraceae bacterium | reverse complement strand
CTAGATTATCTAGGCTATGAACCTAATGATATTGGTTCAAAAGAAGAAGCAATGGAAAGAGTTAAAACTGTTGAGGAACACCTCAACAGTGTTAATTACGTTGGTTCAGTACATTACATACCTACAAAATTCGCTTTACATTTTGTTTCCTTTATTAAGTTAGTTAATGGAGAAGAAGGTGAAGAGAATCTCACACCTGATATTCATAACCATATGCTAGATACATTGGTTACAGGTAAGAAGAGAATTGCTAATCTTTGTCATCGGGGTGTTGCGAAGACAACACTAATGGGAGAGTACTTATTTCTTTACTTAGCTATCTTTGGTGAGCTTCCTGAATTTGGTAAAATTGATTTAGCTCTGTATGTTTCAGACAGTATTGAGAATGGTGTCAAAAACATGCGTAAGAACCTGGAATTTCGTAGAGAGAATTCTGAGTTCTTAATGAAATACATACCTACTGTAAAGCTCACAGACATACGCTGGGAGTTCATAAACGTAGATGGTCAGAATTTCATCGTAAAAGGTTACGGTGCTAAGACAGGTGTACGTGGAGCTAAGGAACTAGGTAAACGTCCACAGCTAGCTGTACTGGATGATTTGATATCTGATGAAGATGCTCGATCAGCGACTATCATCTCAGCAGTAGAGGACACAGTATATAAAGCAGTAACCTATGCACTGCACCCTCGTAAGAATATGATCATCTGGTCTGGTACTCCATTTAATGCAAGAGATCCATTGTACAAAGCAGTAGAGTCTGGAGCATGGACAGTAAACGTATTTCCAGTATGTGAGCAATTCCCATGTCCTCCTGAAGAATTCAGAGGTAGCTGGGAAGATCGATTTCCATATGAGTATGTGCTTGAGCAATATGAAACAGCATTGAAAATAGGAAAGATCGATACCTTCAACCAAGAAATGATGCTACGTATTATGTCTGATGAAGACAGGTTGATTGCTGACTCAGATATTCGATGGTATGACTCCAGACAGTTACTGGAATTTAGATCTAATTTTAATTTCTATATCACCACTGACTTTGCTACCAGTGAGAAAGAACACAGTGATTATTCTGTTATCTCTGTATGGGCACTAAACAATAGAGGTGACTGGTATTGGGTAGATGGTATTTGTAAACGTCAGACTATGGAAAAAAACATTAATGATTTGTTTAGGCTCTCTCAAATGTATGGGCCTCAAGAAGTTGGTATAGAGGTATCAGGTCAACAAGGTGGATTTATCCATTGGATTCAAGAAGAAATGATCCGTAGAAATATTTACTTTGCTATGGCATCAGATAGAAACAATGGTGAACCTGGTATTAGACCTACTACCAACAAAATGCAACGCTTTAATTTAGTGGTTCCATTAATTAAAGCCGGTAAAGTTTACCTCCCACTCGATAAAAAACACACGCCTGAAATGGTAGAAGCCATAGATGAATTACGTTTGGTTTCACCTGGGGGTATGAAATCTAAACATGATGATTTCCTAGATACTATATCAATGCTAATTAACCTCAATATTTGGTTGCCCAGTATGACTGCAGTAAGTCAACCTTCAACTGTTAGTGGTATGTGGGATTTCGATGAAGATACATCAGAAGAATCACCTTATGATTCATACGTATACTAACTGAAGAATTAATTATGAATTTACAAGATATATACGACCAGCTTACTCATGGTGAACTGGCTCAAGTTTCTCTAGGTGATACTAACACCGGGAAAATGACCGAAGAGAATAAAGCCAAAGTAATAGGCCATATCAATCTTGGTTTAATGGATCTGTACAAAAAGTTCAGACTAAAAGAAAACGAGATCTATGTAATGCTCCATCCAGAACGAAATGTGTATTACATCGATAATAAATATATTAGTGATTTGTGTTTAGAAGATATGCACTTCAATCCTAAAACAGACACCACTGTATTGCCTCCAAGAGAGTGCCCACCTAATGCTGATGTCCGTAATGCTTACGGTGATGTAGATAAAGATGGTGTTATTCCTGAAGATCCTGAAATAGAGGTTTTGGAAAGGAATGGTATCGAGAAAGTGACTACTCATGGTTTTGAGTACTTACAACAGCCACCAGATCCAAGATCAAAAACTCCTGTAGATAACAGTCCACCAAGAAAATACCTGATAGAGATTGAAGGTTTTGGTTTCGAGGATGATCTACTGAAAATAGAACGTATCTATACTC
>CAZKXO010000473.1:0-2213 GCA_964556525.1 uncultured Saprospiraceae bacterium | reverse complement strand
AGATTCATGAAGTGTATTGGAAAAATAAAGATCATATGCGTATCTATCATTATTGTGAAAAAGATGTGTTTACGACAGCCCAAGTATATCTTAAATTGAAGAGAATAGACTGTCCTAAGCAGCTTAAAATGGTGTCCAAAACCGGAATTTAGTAACTATACAAAAGAAGAGTAAGTCTCATGGGAGACGAGCCTTGTGGCTTAATTAAGATTAATTTCTAGCACTTTGAGTTTTTATTATCTTAGATGTAATTATTTCAGAATAGCTTTCTAAACTTTTATTCATGAGAATTATACTTGTCCTTCTCTTAGTTTTACCTCCATTTTTTCTCTTTTCTCAGCAAGGATTACAGCTTGTTTCTGAGGATGCCTTAGAAGCTTATACCTTGTTTACTAGTGATATAAGTTTTGGCTCTGAGGACGTTCATCTTATAGATAATTGTGGTCATATTATCAACAAATGGTTGGACCTACCTCCAGCTAGATTTCATTATAAACTCTTACCTAATGGCAATCTTAACTGGATAGCACGTAACAACCGAATCATAGAAATGGACTGGGATGGTAATATTGTTAATGACCTCTTCGTCTCAGATGCTGATATGTTTTTGAATTATGAAGTGATAAAACTCCCCAATGGCAATTATCTATCTCTGGGCAGACGGATCTATGATATCTCATTTTTCATTAATCTAGGATACGATTTTAATTTGGGAAGTCCTGAATATTGTGACGTAGTTCTTGAGATAGACAAGGATTCAGGCGAGATAGTTTGGGAGTGGAATATTTGTGATCATGTTATTCAGGACAGAGATCCGAACTTAAATAATTTTGGTGTCCTAAGTGAGAACCCGCAATTACTCAATATGGGCTCTATTGCGACTTTTGATTGGGAATTTAGCGAGACATTTATGATCAATGGTATGGACTATAATCCAGAGTTGGATCAGGTAGCACTTAGTGTCCGTAAGATGAGCGAAGTCGCTCTTATAGATCATTCTACCACAACAGACGAAGCAAGTGGGAGCACTGGTGGTAACTCAGGAAAAGGAGGCGATATAATATACAGATTTGGTAACCCACAAAACTATGACAGAGGCACTGATGACGATCGCATATTGTATTTTCAGCATAATCCAAATTGGATCCAACATGGTCCGCATAAGGGCAAGATAATAGTCTACAACAATGGTCTTACCAGACCTGGTACCAGTTTCAATTCTCGATATTCAAGTGTAGAAATCTTTGAGCCGGTTACGGATACTGATGGGAACTATCTCATCGATGATGAGAATCCTTTCCTGCCTACAGAGAGCGATATCGAATTCAGTAGCGTAACCATGGGGGCAGACTTCTATTCAGGATATGAGTCAGGTACACAGATTCTTCCTAATGGGAATCTTCTTATAGCGCCTAATTCCGAGGCTACCATCATGGAGTATACCATGGATGGGGAGCTACTATGGAGGTACAATACTGACAGACTATTTAGAGCCGAGAGATATTCTGTAGATTACCCCGCGTTTGAGGGTAGAGACCTTACGCCTGGTAATTCTTTATGGCCAACAAGTTTTGTCTGTTCCGATACGCCTGATCTTGACTTAGATGAAGATGGTTTTACACCTAATGAAGGAGACTGTAACGATAATGATCCCGAGGTTAACCCTGACCAAGAAGAAGAACCTTATAATGGGGTAGATGACGATTGTAATATAGATACTCCAGATGATGATTTGGATGGAGATGGGTTTCCCTTGTCTTTGGACTGTGATGATATGAATGCTGAAGTGAATTTCTTTCAAGTGGAAATACCATATAATGGCTTAGATGACGATTGCTTTGAGTTTACATTAGATGATGATCTAGATGAAGATGGTTTCCTTCTTGTAGATGATTGTGACGATATGAATTCTAGCATCAACCCAGCAGCTACAGAGATTCCGAATAATGGGATAGATGAGAATTGTGATGGATTGGATGATGTAAACAGTTCTACTGATGAAACTTCTATTTCAGCCCTAAGTCTCTATCCTAATCCTACGACAGCTGAGCTATTCATCGATGCAGGAAATATTAGTATAGCAAAAATAAAGGTCTATAACCTACTAGGTCATCTGATGTATGCTGGTCCCTATGAGAGCAGTATAGACGTAAGTGCCTATGATTCCGGTATGTACCTTTTTCAGGCGAGAAGTAACAATAATGAAATTCTTA
>CAZKXO010000472.1:0-2217 GCA_964556525.1 uncultured Saprospiraceae bacterium | reverse complement strand
GCTAAGACGAAATTTGCTAAGAAAAAAGAAGATTCAGCTGAGAATACAGAGGAAGCTGCAAGCGAGTAGATTCCATCAAAATAATACAAGAATAAAAATCTCATCTTTCTTCACTGAAATTTGAGATTTTTTATTTAAAATCGGCTAATATTAATAAAAAACCGTATATAACATCGTGGTTACACCACTAGAACCTACAATACTATCGTCACACTTAAATGGCCAGCATGAATATTATTTTGTTTGATGATGACACGCGTGAAAAGCTACTCCCCCTGACTTATACCAAGCCGGTCGGAATGCTTCGTCTTGGTGTTTTGACCATTAAGGAAAAATGGGAAAAATTCTTTTCTGCAAATGTATCCTTTATCACTCAAGATTACTTATCTGACAAATTTCCTATCCAGATTGAAGATAAGAACTACGTTATCAACTCTAGCACACTCCCTTCTTTTCATATTTGTAAATTGATAGAGCAACTTCAGGAAAATGAAGCCTTGCTAAAAGATGGTGACCTTATCGCTGCCTTATTAAATAGGAAACAATTTGACAATCTCATTCATAATGAGGATATCAACGAGCTGGCTGGGTTTGAGATTGGAGAAACTCCCCTACTTCGTATTACACAATTATCTGACATTTTTAGCCTAAATGCTAAGGCTATTGAGAACGACTACGAACTACTCACAAAGAAGAGAGAAACAATGCCTATCCCATCTTTTGCGAGGGTAACAGGAAGAGAAAATATATTTGTAGAAGAGGGAGCAGAAATATCACTTTGCAGTATTAATGCTACAGATGGACCAGTATACATTGGCAAAAATGCAAAAATTCTTGAAGGCTGTTTAATCAAAGGACCTTTTGTCTTAGGAGACAACTCTGTACTCAAGATGGGGGCTAAGATATATGGAGGCACTACCATTGGACCCCACTGCAAAGTGGGCGGTGAAGTCAGCAACGTCGTTATGCAAGGATATTCTAACAAAGGCCATGATGGCTACCTCGGTAACGCAGTCATTGGAGAATGGTGCAATCTTGGCGCAGCGACCAACAATAGTAATCTGAAAAATAACTACGGTGAAGTAAAGCTATGGGATTATAGTAGCAGAAGCTTTGCTAAAACCGGCTTACAATTCTGTGGCCTTATCATGGGAGATCATTCTAAGGCGGGAATCAACTCTATGTTCAATACAGGCACTGTCGTAGGCATGGCGTGTAATCTATTTGGTGCGGGTTATCATAAAAACTTTATTCCCTCCTTCTCTTGGGGTGGCCCAGATAGCAGCTACAAAACCCACCGGGTAGATAAAGTCATCGAAACAGCTCAGTTAGTTATGCAACGCAGAGGCATTACTCTAGAAGAAGAAGACATAAATATCATGAAGCATGTATTCAATGAGTCTTCAGAACACAGAGGCTGGGAACGACAACGCAGTAGCTAAATAGTCATGGTTCCTATATGGAAAAAGTATTTGAGCTATCTAACTGAGATGCATATCGAGAGTGCACCTAGCGATATCAATCCTCACCTTTATGTCAGCATGCAAAAAGGAGTATTCCAACTCTGTACTGAAAATGCTATCTATTCTTACGGTCAACATTACCACAACTTTGCTAAGACTTTTGCACAGTTAGACCTAAACCAAATCAAGAATAAAGAGGTCTTAATTTTGGGATTTGGTTTAGGCAGTATCCCAATTATTTTAGAACAATCATTTAAAATTAAAGCACTCTATACAGGTGTCGAGCTAGATGAAAACGTCTTGTATTTATATGATAAGTACATCGCAGAATCTTTAGAAAGTTCTCTTCAATTGATCTGTGCAGATGCTCAAATATATGCTGCTACTTGTCAGCAAAAATACCAGCTCATTTGCAGCGATATTTTTCTAGATAATGAAATTCCAAAGGCCTTTTATACTGTTGAATATCTAGAAAACCTCTCTAAATGCCTCGAAAATGAGGGCCTTCTCATTCTTAATACTTTAGCCCTGACTGAAGCTAATCAGCTGAATTCCAATGCTTATTTTGAAAAAGTATTCAAAAAAGTCTTTCCAGAGGCCATCAAATTAGAGGTACATCACAACTATATGTTGCTGAGCCATAGGACCTGGCTGACATAGGTATCAATTCACTCTATTCTTGAAAATTTAGCGTCCTTTCTAGACAGAATTTGCCCGCAATTAGTTTAAATTTGTAATCTAACAGCAATGGTTT
>CAZKXO010000471.1:0-2220 GCA_964556525.1 uncultured Saprospiraceae bacterium | reverse complement strand
AAAACTATCTCAAGACTGTCACAGCTCCAGTTACATACAATTGATTACCCTCACCAAGGTCTACCACCACCTGGTAGGTATATACACCGGGTAGCACAGGTCGGTCTCTATATGCTCCCCGCCATCCAGTAGCACCATTATCTGGAACAAAATTGTTTTGCTCGTACATGAGTTCACCCCATCTACTATATACGCGGAATGAACTGATGTTTTCTATGCCACTATCTAGATTAGCGTAGACAGAAAAGATATCGTTCATCCCGTCGCTGTCGGGTGAAAAAGTGTTGGGAATATAGACCGGAATACAGTCTGTCGTCTCTGTTGTCAGGGGTTCCAGGACAAAACTCTTTTCATAGACACATCCATTTCCATCTGTAATCTTGACTGTATAACTATCGGCCCATAGCTGATCGATAGTGAGCGCCTCTTCTATCCCGTTACTCCACTCTATAGTAAAAGGGGCTATAGCGTCAAGCTGTGTCAATTCTAATTTGCCATCATTTCGGAAAGGACAAGAAGGTGGTGTGAGTTCTACTTCCACATCAAATGTTGTAAAGCCGACCTCTGCAGATCCACCTACTATGCCTTCACAAAAAGCATCCCTAAAGGAAGTAAATGCATACCTGCCTTCCTTTCTTGGCTGAAGCAAATAAGGCGTATCAAGGATGTTAGTTATTGGAGCTTGGACTTCACCATCTATGCTGTACTCGAGAGACCAGGGAGGATTGCCCTGTAAGATTACAGGAATACCAGCTGATCTGACCTCACAAAAGTCATAACTCCCTGATATGTTTGCAGAAGGAACATCTTGGATATTGACTACTGTGCTCACCATACCCGTGTTACCACAGAAATCAGTAACTGTGAGTTGATAATCTGTAGATGCTAAAACATTGTCGACCAAGCTGTCCGAACGGTCTCCATTACTCCATATAAACTCAAAGGGGCTGACACCTTCTGTGATGTCTGGACTAAGAATGAAGTTCTGGCCTGCACAAACCGTTGCCTCCTCTAATCTCACTTCTATTTCAGAATTATCTTTTATAGTCAGCAAACTAAAACTAGGGTCCACACAATCACAGGCGTACTGCAACTCCAGCTTGATATCTTCTGGGTTTTCTGACACTGTATCCTCTATTATATTAATCGGCACTATGACCTGCGTCTGTCCTTGCGGTATAGTTACTTCTAGGGGAATCTCTTCGAAGTCTTCGCCACTGACCGCTGTACTTGTTGGGCTGAGGTTGTACATGATCGTACATTCTTCACTTAGATTGATTAAATCACTTCGAGTAAATACCAGCTGACCATCAACGCAACCCTCATATGCAACGGGGTATTCTCTGCCAGGTACTTCTGCACGTATATTTATCTTTTCGCCTAGATCAAAACTCTTGCTTTCCAGAAAAACCGCAGAATCAAGATTGGGATCTCCTACATCACCTAAAACCAGACGTATTCGATAAGTCTCACAAGGCACCACCTGAAAAGAAGCTACCAGTGGGACAGTAAAGCCATCGTACTCTATAAGCTCCTGATGCATAGGGTTAAAACCGACGTTGCAATTTTCAGCATCAATATTGGTGACATTGCTGACATAGAATTCAACGTTACTCAAATGATTGACAGTATTGATGCTTACATTCTCGTTTGAAAGTACGAGAGAGGCCACATTGATCGCATTATTATCGAAAGGTCCATTGATACCCGGTCCACTTACAAAAAACCCGAATACATCATTAAATGAAGTTCCAACAAATTCGCAATATTCCTCCGAAGCAAATACATAGCGAAAGCTGACTCTGTCGCTGATAGGCACAAAGTCAAACTCTATACCTGTCACATCAAATAAGGTACTAGTAGCCAGTTCCTGTAAGTCCAAGTCGCTGGTCTCTTCACCAAATGATCTACTCGCTTCATTCGTCGTATTTGGTCCATGAGAGAGCTCTATATCTCCAGTAGTAATAATAATACCGTCCTGAAAACCAAAAATATTCTCGGCCTTGTCAAACTCGCCGATACTTATAGAGTCATTCCCTATAGCTCTGATATTACTGACATTCCTACAATTCCCCTTTATAAAAACTTCTCTAACTAGGTCTTCTACCCCTGTCCCTTTTATAGTTTCTATGCCGCCGCGTTGTCCACAAAGAACAGACGTGAGGCAAAGAAAACACAGACACCAGAGAAACTTGTACATATCTAATAAGCTGATAGCTT
>CAZKXO010000470.1:0-2222 GCA_964556525.1 uncultured Saprospiraceae bacterium | reverse complement strand
TCATTGGAGCAGAAATACATGCATCAGGCTTGGTACTTGTCCAAATTGAAATCAATATTCTTCGCATTATACGAGAAATGGGACTGAAAGAAAATTGCTCTATAAAGATTGAGCATATTCTTTATTTTTTGGTGAAATTTTCTAGCTCTTAGTCATCCTATACTGCTCCGGACATTCGCTTCCTCTTAGAGAAGAAACTGAATAGATAAGCTGGTCATCTTCGATGATAGCCATTTCACAATTACTTAGGTCGTCCCCTTCATTCAGACAAATAAATACCTGCTCACCGACTACAGAATAGAATCCCCTTTCTAGCTCACTATTTCCATTGATAATGAAACTCAATTCACTAGTTCCATCCATATTGAATGTAACAGAAACGACGCAGCCCGAAAATTCTACTGTGTCTGTATTTAGACATTCTCCTCGTGTCGTGTTAGTCCAAGGTAGATTAAGCTGAGAATTAGAGCAATTGTCGATTCTTACTGCATCTACTTGCCAAGTTCCTACTATAACTTCTTCCAGAGGGTCATCTCCACATGAAACCATAAATACACAAACCGATAAGAGTAATAATTTAGAGAGTTTCATTGTGTCATAGCTTAGATGATTAAGAGTACATTTCAGTACCGGAGAAATGGAAGTTGGCTTCTATTAGTGCATTTTCATCACTATCAGATCCATGTACAGCATTTTCTCCTATGTTTGTAGCGTATAAGGCTCTAATGGTACCTTCAGCAGCATCAGCAGGATTAGTAGCACCGATTAATGTTCTGAAGTCTTCCACTGCATTGTCTTTTTGCAAAACTGCAGCGACTATAGGACCGGAGGACATAAATTCTACTAGTTCTCCATAGAAAGGTCTCTCTTTATGCACGGCATAGAATTGTCCAGCCATATCTGCACTTAGATGCACATACTTCATAGCTACAATCTTAAAACCGCCTTCGTTAATCTTACTCAATATAGCGCCGATGTGTCCATTTCTAACTGCTGTCGGCTTGATCATGGTGAATGTTAAATTACCTGCCATAAGTCTCTTTATTATTGTTTAGAGCGCAAAAGTATGAAAATGACATTAACCGTGCTTATCACACTTACTATATTTTGAATGTGTTATTTAAATTAACCATTTTTGCGCCAAATGGAATTTACCACAAGTGAAATTGCTGAGATTAAGCAGTTGTTTGAGTACCCTAAGGGTATAGTTATTATAAGCCATAGAAACCCAGATGGGGACGCTATAGGTTCTAGTCTGGGCCTGCGATTATTTCTGGAAAAATTTGGCCACACTGCTAAGGTGGTTTTACCAAGTGATTATCCTCTTACCTTTGATTTTCTTGATGGGATCGATCAAAGTATTATTTTCGATAGCGATAGAAAAAGGGCAATAGAAGTAATAACAAAGGCGGATATAATAGTATGCCTGGACTTTAACTCTCTAGATAGGATAGACAAGCTGGGACCTTATGTTATAGAATCAAAAGCAAAGAAGATTCTCATTGATCATCATTTAGATCCAGAACCTTTTGCAGATTATATATACAGTGATATCTATGCTTCTAGTACATGTGAGTTAATACACAAGTTCATTTTGGACTTAGGAGAAGAGCAGAGGTTGGATGTACCTATAGGAGAAGCTTTATTTACAGGCTTGATTACTGATACTGGCTCGTTTAAGCATGCTACTAGAGATCAAACCTATGAGACTGCTGCTAAACTGAAGCAACTAGGTGTAGATGACTACAGCTTGCAGGATAAGATTTTCAATACTGTAACTGAAAAGCAGATGCGCCTACTAGGTCACTGCCTCTGTAACCGTATGGAATTGATTCCCGAGTATTCCGCCGGAATTATTGCATTAACTAAGGCTGATTACCATGAATTCGATATTCAGAGAGGAGACACTGAAGGTATTGTGAATTATCTACTCATGCTTAAGGGCATTAAGATAGCAGCCTTTATTAGAGAGCAGCCTACTATTGTAAAGCTCTCCATGCGGTCGAAAGGAGATATCTCCGTTCAGGAAATCTGTAGAAATCACTTTAATGGTGGAGGACATAAGAATGCTTCGGGAGGAGCAGCCTATGCTAAATTGGAAGATATAGTTGCAAGATTTAAGTCAGTCTTACCAAAGTACGTTCAAAAGCCAAGTTGAAATTATCATTAGCTATATTTGCTAATCAATCCATATTGTCATGATCAAAAAGAAAATTTTCATT
>CAZKXO010000469.1:0-2223 GCA_964556525.1 uncultured Saprospiraceae bacterium | reverse complement strand
GGTTTTGCAAGTATATTCACTTAACTTTTTATCGATGAAACGTCTACAAAGTACATACCTACTCTTCTTCCATGTTTACTTTGATAAGTCCTGCTGTAATTGCAGTCCATTTCTTCTTTGACCAGCTGATAGGTGTATTCAGAGATAGTTATTTTTCCAGGTACAGAATTTGATTCCATACGTGAAGCTATATTGACTGTGTCCCCCCATATATCGTAAGCAAACTTGTGAGTACCTACGACACCTGCTACAACAGGACCAGAGTTAATACCGATTCTAATTTCGAAGGTCATCTCATTACTCACCTCTTCTTTTTGTTTTTTGACAAACTGTAAGATTTCCTTAGCTGCTTTGATTAGGGTCAGAGCATGTTGTGGGTCGTAGTTATTTAGACCACTTGTACACATATAAGCATCTCCGATAGTTTTTATTTTCTCCAAGCCATACTTGGCTATTATGGCATCGAAATGAGAGAAATAATGATCTAACTGTTCTACTACTTCCGTTGGCGAAAGACTTTCAGAGAACTTTGTAAAACCGACAAAGTCAGTAAATAAAACAGAAACTGCATCATGCCTTTTAGCAAGCACCTTCCCATTGTGCTTCAGTTCTTCTGCTGTTTCCGCAGGAAGTATATTTAGGAGCAGATTATCAGACTTCTCTTTTTCGTTCTCAATAATTTGATTTGTTTTTTTGACATATCGAATCTGTCTAAAAAGCCCAAAGGCAAAAAGCATCATAGTTGCCAATCCTACAAGTGATCCTACGATGACTAAGTTTTGGTTTTTTTTCTGTTCCTCAAGTAAATTTACTTGAAGTTGTTTCTGAGAAACCTCATAATCGGTACGCATATTGGCTAATTCCTGTACAGTCTCCACATTATTAAAACTATCTCGATAGGCAATATGGTTTTTATATAATTCTAAGGCCTTGGTATCATCTCCAATGTTTTCATAGATATCAGAAAGCTGTAGACTAGCTTCGCTTATCTGCTCTTTAAGACTGTAAGAATTTGCTAACTCGAGACTGCGTTTGGCATACTTTATAGCATTTGCTTTATCGGCCTTTTCTAGGTAGAGTTCTGATAGATAAGTTAGATAAACTGAAATAGAATAGTAGTCACCTAGCTCTTCTAGGATTTCTATCCCTGAATTCAATCTTTCTTCTGCCAACAGCACATCTCCCAGTCCAGCATAGGCGATTCCTTGATTTCCTAAGTTGTATGCTAAGCCAGCTTTATAATTTGTTGCCTTGAATAGCGGTTCTGCTTCCTTAAAATAAATTAGGGCTTTGGAATAGTTTCCTTGATTAAGAAATTCATCACCAGCATTTAGTATTGCTGTAGCCAGCGATATTGTGTCAGGTGTTTGAGCAAGAGCTGCAATAGCTTTATCGTAATACAGAATTGCATTTTCGGAGTTTCCACTTTCAGAATATACATCAGCTATTGTGATATAATTTATTGCGGATACCCGTAAATCGCTACGAGCATTTGCCAACTTTAGACTTTTAAAGAAAAAAGATTGTGCCTCAGTCAGTTTTCCTTGCAATCGCAATGCTGTTCCTTTTTGCATGTAGCCATTTGCCAAAAAAAACTGAGAGTAAGTGGCTGTGCTCCTTGATGATTTTGCTATTAATGAATCAGCATATAGTTCAGCCTTAATTGGATTCTGTTCATTGAAACAAACGGATATCATTCTATCCAAGTAAAGTGAATCTACTTCTGAATGGCCCTTCAATAAAACCAAAACACTATCAGCAATTTTTTGTTGCTGAGAAAAGGTATGGATTCTTACACTTAGTATAAGAATCCATACAATTGCTATTTTAAGAAAAACCTTCAAGATATATTAACCTCTTACTCTCAATTTTGGGTCCTCTTTAATAACGTCTCCATTCTCAGTAGCTTTATAATGCACAAAGAAGGTCTCCACGAGATCACCGTGTTTTGTGCCAGCCTGAGGATCGACTACCTTTGCGGTAATAGTATCTTTGGTAGCAACTATATTGGTAAGTAGATTCACATTGTCAGCTACATTGTTGTAAAGGGATATGCCTTCGAAAGAATAAATCCCAGAATTAGCTGCCTTCCTCCATACAACTGTGTCTCCGTTTTGTACATCAGAAAGAAAGTGGGCTCCATCAGCTAAGTTGCTGCCTTCTTTGAACTGAAGATGAGGACCGTTACCAATTACATTGACATAAATATTATGTTCTGCCATT
>CAZKXO010000468.1:0-2225 GCA_964556525.1 uncultured Saprospiraceae bacterium | reverse complement strand
GTAACTTTATTGCTTGCAGACCTTTACCCCTGAGTCTCACTCCAGGATGTATATGGCCACAAATATTGTAATACTCGGAAGCTGATTCTAGAGGTATATGTGTCAGAATAAAGGGCTCTAGTATCAGTGTTTCTGGATAGTATTCTAGATTTTTTGCTTGATAGTTTTCCTGATCTAAGATATCATGATTGCCTCTTATAAGGACAAACTGGATAGAAGGAAAACTGGCCATAAAGGATTTGAATTTTGCCCATTGGGTATTCATGTGACTATGGAAGAGGTCTCCAAGGATATATACCTTTTGCACCTTGTGATCGAGTATCAATTGGGATAGACGTTCCAGATTTTCTGCTTCTATATCCTGAGGCAAACCGATACCAGCCTTTCTGAAATGTGTCACCTTCCCTAAATGCAGATCAGCAACCAATAAAGCCGCTTTGTCAGGCCAATAAATGGCTTTTTCTGGCAAAAGATGGAATTCAATGCCTCTGATATGATGCTTAACTGCTGACATAGTGCCCAAAATGCGCCTAAATATTGATATGTATACTGCGAAATTTTAAATTCGCACCACGAAACAAGTCATAAATTATCATGGGAAGAGCATTTGAATATAGAAAAGCTACAAAATTTGCCAGATGGGACAAAATGGCGAAGGCCTTTTCCAAAGCTGGGAAGCATATTACTATTGCCGTCAAAGCCTCAGGTCCTGACCCTGATACAAATGTCGCTTTACGTAGAGCCATACAGAATGCCAAAGCTGTCCAGATGCCAAAGGACAGAATCCAGGCGGCCATCAAAAAAGCATCCGATAAGGATACCAGCAACTACGAAGAAGTCGTCCTAGAAGGGATGGCGCCACATGGTATCGCTATGGTCGTAGAAACTGCTACAGATAATAACCAGCGTACTGTCGCCAATGTCAGATCTTACTTCAATAAGAAAGGCGGATCTCTAGGCACCAAAGGCATGCATGACTTCTTATTCAATAGGAAAGGCGTCTTCTATGTCCCTGTAGATCAGATCGCCGACCCAGAAGAGATAGAGCTAGAAATGATAGATCATGGACTGGAGTCTATAGAAAAAGATACTGTAGAGGAAAAGGAGATGTACAAGATTTATGTAGCTTTTGAAGATTTTGGAAAAATGCAGCAAGCTCTCGAAGCTGCCCAAATCAAAGCAGAAAAATCAGAACTCGAACGTATCCCTACTATTACCAAAGAACTCAACGAAGAACAAGTGGATGAAGTTCTGGCTCTAATAGATCTTATGGAACAGGACGATGATGTGAGTAGTATCTTTCACAACCTGGCCTAAAAGCACAGTCGTAGAAAGATGTAAAACTAAGCTGAGTTTAGATTAGTTATTTAAGGGATTTCTTTCATCTATTACTTTGGTATCAGACCAGTTGTCATGCCACCCACCATTGTCATCTCCTAAAAAAGAAAATGGCTCAAAGGGTACAACACGACTGATAGATCTTATAAAAGCCATTGAAAAATCTAGACCTTGATTATCCTCGCTTACAGCCCGTGTCCCTGTAATAAACTTTCCAATGGTCTTGCCTTTTAGAAAGCCTTCACATATTGTGTAGTATATAATAGTACCAACGGCACCTACTAGATATTCCACGAAAAAATTCATTTCTTCTACTTGCAAAAGCATCTGGTCACTTAGAAAAAAACCAAATCCTAACATCATTAAAAGGAAGACCATTATTCTATCCACTATATAATTAGCAAATCTCTTTCCTTTGCTTGCTTCTTTATAGCTAACAATATTTTCAGAGTAGTCTAGCAGTAGTTCGTTGTTCATGATATAGTTCTAGCTAATTATTAAAAAATCAGTAACGGGTTTTCCAGATTGCTGATTACTGTCTTGGTAAAACTCTTATTGAGGAAATTTAGAAAATCCCCTTTGTTTTTGTGTACAAGGACGTAGATCTGATTAGATTTTTTATTACCTGTCAGTTCTTTGAGAGACTGATTTATATTGTCACTATTAATGGTGGTTACACCTTCACAAATTTTATGTCTGCCGTAATGGATGAATTTCTTGTTATCAGCATTGGCAGCTTGTAAAAGCTCTGATCTTTGAAGATCTTCGAAAGTGGGTTTTTCGTCTATAAAACAAGTGATAGATGGTGGCGCAGATTTATCTAATTCTAGCTGTGTAGGTAAGAGCAGTACTGGCACTTCTAGATTATCTATTACCCAATGTGTATT
>CAZKXO010000467.1:0-2228 GCA_964556525.1 uncultured Saprospiraceae bacterium | reverse complement strand
ATAAAAATTTGTACATGGGTTATAATTTGCTTGTATTATAATAGACGAAAACAAGTGCCAAAAGGTTGGCTTCAAAATGTTAATTATTTCAAATGTAAACTAGCTGACATGTTTTCTTTTAGGTTTCCAAAAGTAAGTGACTAATCCTTGTGTAGCAACAAGTATTAGCATAAAGTTTAATATATAACTTGTTAAATTCGATTTTTTTAAGACCTTAGCTTAACTATGAAAATAAACGTCTGCATTTACCTATTAAGCTGCCTGTTGTTTTTACCTATTTTCAGTTGCAAACAGCAGGTCTCCTCAGATCCTCAGCATGCAAATATAACTGTGACTGAAGCTAGAAATAAACAGGGTAAACCCCGAGTTGTATTCCTAGATGTTAGGACTCCAGAAGAAATCGCTGAAGGCAAAATAATGGGAGCCTTAGAAATTGACTACAGAGCAGATGACTTCAAAGAGAAGATCGAAGGCTTAGAGAAGGACAAAGAGTATGTTGTATATTGTAGAAGTGGTGGAAGGAGTGCTAAAGCACAAGGGATTATGAAAAAAAATGGGTTTATAAAAACTTATAATATGAAAGGCGGCTATACTGCCTGGACTTCTAGTGAAAATTAATTAATCGAAAATCAGAATTTCTTATGAAAAATCTATTGCTAGCCATTCTTTGTAGTTGTGGACTTATGTCTACCATGCAAGCACAAAAAATGGACTTTTGGTTGGATGCAGGTCTTAAGATCCAAACAGGATTTACAGCACTTTATAATGCCAATGCTACTACAACGAATACTGTGACAAATGACCAATGGGATTTTGCCTTAGCTACCGGTACAAAGTATGGAATAAAACTTGGAATGAACTTCAATTATACAGGAGTATCTCTTGATATCTTGACTGGCAAAATGCGAGGCAAATATCAATTTGTAGATCTTGCAGGTGGGAATCTAGATAGAGAAGATGAGATAGAGCTCAGTGTCACTGATATCTATTTACTTTTTAGAAATGCAAAGCACAAAGGTTACTTTGAGATAGGTCCTAAATATTCTATTATTAATGACGTCAGAGGGACTGACCCAGTTACTGCGGAAAGAACTGTTCTAGATGATTTCTATGAATCAGGAAACTTAGCTGCTGTTTTAGGTTTTGGTACTTATATTCTTGGACCTGAAGATGGAAGATTTAGTGGTATATTAGGATTCAGACTAGAATATGGATTCCAAGACATTGTGAATGATGCGGGTAGAGTTTCAGATGACTTCGGTACACGTCAGCCAGTAAATTATGGAGGTGAAGAAGGACCGACAAATCCAATATTTGCAGGTATCGTTTTTGAATTGAATTGGGGAATAGGAGGAGTAGGACAAGCTCGTTGTGGAGAAAGATCTAAATTTATCTGGTTCTAAGACCAGAATTGGTATAAATTAAAATAGGCTGCCTTTCTTTAAAGGCAACCTATTTTTTATAACACCCTTTGATAATAAGACAGTAAATCATTGTGTCACCCCTACGTCATATAAAAAAAATCTGACATGCTTTTAGCAACCAATTCTCGGTAGACTCGCAACGATCTTATTATCAACTTTATATATATTTATTTTTTATAATTTGTTGCAATTTTTTTTTTCAACTATTTTTTAGCTAAGATGTTTCTCCATGTATGAAAACTTATACATTAGAGAGAAAGCAAGTTGTAGAATCAGATATAAATGAGGTTTGGGATTACTTTTCTAGCCCTGAGAACCTCGATGAACTGACACCAACAAACATGGGTTTCCGTATTCTCACCCAGAGACCCATTCCTAAAATGTATGAAAATCAGGAAATAGAGTACAAAGTAAAACCAGTATTGAATATTCCTCTATACTGGAAAACCAAAATATCAGAGGTAAAGCCTAAAGAATACTTTGTAGATGAACAGATGAAAGGACCTTATGCATTATGGAGGCATAAACATACTTTTGTCCAAAGAGAGGGACATATTGAAATGTATGACAGAGTGGAATATGCTCTACCCTTTGGTATACTAGGTTCACTTGCTCATAACATATATGTCAGTGCCCGACTAAAAGAAATCTTTGACTACAGAGCCAAAATGGTTGACAAGGTATTTAATAAGAACTGAAGTAAGTTCTACTAAGATTTACATTGAAGGCATTACAGTACAAGTTTGAATTGTATACTTTCTTTATTGCTTAGAACGATCTGATTATTTTATTGAAGCTTTCCCC
>CAZKXO010000466.1:0-2240 GCA_964556525.1 uncultured Saprospiraceae bacterium | reverse complement strand
CTTGATGATCTTTTAGGTAGGAGGTAAAAAGATGATTGACCTCGCCAGGTCTGACGCCGATATACTCGTTCTGACGGAGCTCGGCGATAGGCTTCGGTAATTTCCGATAGATGACATAGGCATGCTCAAAAGCCGGAGCCTCGGCCGGTATCGGCACATTGGCGATGGAATGCTGGGTCAGCCAGTCATTCAGTTCTTTCCAGCCCTCCTTGTTCTTGGCGATACCGACATAGGCAAACTTAGAGTCCTTGATACTAAAGACGGTGACGGGGTTGTCCTCGGTGGTATTGCGCTGAGCGGTCCTAAATTCTATCCCGAGCAGTGGTTTGATACCCTCGGCGTGACAAGCATGGAGAAACTGGTAAGCACAGGAAGTATTATTGATATCCGTGAGAACCAAGGCCTGAATACCCTGCGCGGCAGCAGCGTCTACGAGTGCCTTTGGCGAGAGGGTCCCGTACTTAAAGGAATAGTATGTGTGGGCATTTAAATGGATAGCTGTGTCGGTTATAACTTGGATAATTTATGTGGAGAGATGGCTACGCCATTAAGGTTCTTCTGTTTTCTCATTTTTTACTTGTTGTGTACAGCCAACAAAAGCTTTTCGGTCGCCAAAAAGTCCTCAGAGGAATCGATTTAGTGTGCTCGAAAAGTTTTGATTTTAGCTTAGAATAAAGCTATGTTGATATTTTCGACATAATATTGCCGATATATCAGTCAAATATGAGATATAGTGTGGAGAAATGCAAGGGATGTGGAAAAGTAAAATGATCGTCTGTAGAGAAGAAAAACCTCCGTCAACAAAAAATTAATACCGTTTTATCAACCAGACTAGTCCTTTTATATATAAATCTATCTTTCTATTTGACAACTAGACGACATTTTAACTCTGGTGGCATAAAATAGGAAGGTAGCTAAGTACCCACATTTATTACCCCACCCTTCGACCAATTTATATAATGGTCCGCACAAGCTCCATAAAGGACTAAGTCGGACCAATTAACAACTAATGATTAGACTGATCATGAAAAACCCAATTGTATCTATACTGGTATATGCACTACTTTCCAGTATTTGTTGCACAAAACTGCAAGCACAATCTGCTCTAGATGCTATGTACTCCAGGATAACTACCTATGATGGTTTATCCTCCAACTCGGTAAACCAAACTATAAGAGACAACAATGGCTATATCTACTTTGCGACATCCAATGGTCTAGACAGATTTGACGGAAAGAATTTTAAAAGTTATAAGCACGAAGCTGGCAATAACAAGAGCCTCAGCCACAACAAAGCCACTTGCCTATTAGTAGATAATAAAGACCAGTTATGGGTAGGTACTAGCAATGGACTGAATCTCAAAACAAATTCAGACACCTTCATCTCATTTCTACATGACGAAGACAAGTCCAACTCTATATCTAACAACAGAATAGAAACCATAACCCAAGACCATAAAGGAAGGATATGGGTAGGCACAGAAAATGGATTGAATTTCTACAATCCTGAAACCAATACATTCCATGAGGTCGTTCTATCAACTGACAAAAAAGGAGAAAAGGAAAAAGTATCTATCCTGGCACTGTACGAAGACAGACATCACCAGCTATGGATAAGTTGCTGGAACAAAGGACTCACAATACTAGACCTCGACTTGGACGATATACAAGAGATGTCAAAATCTGCAAGAAGTCTTAATTACGAAAAGCACTATCTGTCAAATAATTCTTTTGCCAATATTTTTGAAGACGGCAATGACAGAATGTGGGCTCAGCAATTTAATGGCCATTTATTCCAGATAGATTACCCTGCGGAAAAAGAAATGACAGATTGCACTGCAGAGGAATTCAGCTATTTAAAAGCACCACTCTTCCTAAAAGATGCAAGCACTTATAACAGCAACATTTATTCTAGTCTACATGTAGATGCCAAAGGTCTGTATCTGAATACGAATAATGGGCTGGTATATATAGATGAAAATCAATTAGAAAACCACAAAGTAAATGCAGTCAGAAACAACTTTGACAAAATGAATGACTTCGACATCGTACTGCCCAATGGCAACGATATCTATGAGGACAACAATGGTATACTCTGGATATCTACCAATAATGGTGTCTTTAAATACTACGGTAATTTAAATGCAAAATTCGAAAAGAACTTAGAAACTTATTGTCAGGAAAATGAGATAACTATAATTTCTTTTCATGAAGATGGCACCAATTTATGGCTAGGAACTG
>CAZKXO010000465.1:0-2250 GCA_964556525.1 uncultured Saprospiraceae bacterium | reverse complement strand
CTGCTAATTAAAATCCGTAAGTCAAACCAAAATTCAGATAGCTCTGAGTTCTTGGGCCGGATTCCAGACAACCAGGGCAGGTAAGAAGATCGGAAGCGGATCTTTTTTCTCCTTCAAAGTCCGATTTTCTGAGGCCCCATCCTATACCTACACCGACACCATTCCAAACTTCGAAGGCCAGTGTATTAAGCCAAGTGTACTCGAAGAGTCCTGCTTCGAATGAGCCTGCGGTGATATCACTAGGGTCAAGTAATACTTGCTGTACATTGCCAGATCCATAGGGTACAAATAAAGTGAGGGTAGAATTCCAAGTAAGCTTCTTACCATAGACTCTAAAATCATTGTAGTAATCTGCTCTTACTTTTGCACCAAGGGCACCTCGACTACTCAGCCCATCCAGTCCCGAAAAGGCAAAATGGTAGTTAAGTGGGTGGATAAGTACAGTAAGATTAGATAATGGCAACCATGTCGCCCCTATGCCTATGTCAAAGGTCCCAGGACTGATGAAGTTGTTGATAGAAGAATTGAATTCTGCTTGTCCAGATAAACCGAAATTGTCGGTCAGTTTGTATCCAGCTAAAGAAGAGATGTTCAATATGTCCACGAGGCCATTGTCGAAAAGCCCGTCTCCATCTATTTCTATTTCCGCGTCACTTAGGTCTATGTCTTGCCAAGACTCTGTGATGACCCCTTTGTTATGCCAGAAGAACTTGTCTTTGTCATAGTTGGCAAAAGCTGTAAGGCCTATGTTTAGGGCTGTAGCTGAGGATCTAGGGTTAGGATTGGCTACCCAGCCAAAAGATCTATTGAAATTAAAGCCTAAGAGACCATTTAGTCCCTTTCTCCAGCCGGAAAGATCATCTATATCTGACTGAAAAGCATCTACTTCTCCTTGGAGTGCATTTATCTGCGCTTGCAGATCAGCCATCTTAGAGATTTTGGCCTGTTGCATAGTCCTTAATTCCTCTAGGTTTTTCATGTCTTGTGCAAAAGAGGTGGTGATAAAACCAGTCAATAGGAATAGGAAGATTACTTTTTTCATATCATTTATGTTGTGGTACTCTGAGAAAAAAGCAAGATAGCAAGTCTTTAGCAATTAGAACCTGATAGCCTTGTTATGAAAGACATAAAACCCTAGGATGTAAGGCTACTAGCTGCAATAGGAATTATTTTTTACAAAATTGGAGGAACATAGGAGGACGAACTTGAGGTGTTCCGATTAGGGTAATAAAAAAGGCCACGACTTTTATAGTCGCAGCCTGTATAAGTTAGTTTTAGTCTTTTGTGCTTACAGAGAGTAAGTAAGACCTACGTTGTATCTCATTTGTACGTCAGAACTTTCAGAGTCAGCTTGTCTGATACCATAAGTAACACCTACACCGATACCTTTGAAAAGGTTGAATGCAAAAGAGTTCGTCCACTCATAGAAGGCAGCAGAAGGTATTTCGCTACCATCTGTTCTAAGACCAGAGTCTTGGTATGGAAAGAATGCCTCTAAAGCAGAGATCCAAGCTAGACCTGGAAATAATTCTCTGTTATAACCAGCTTTGATTTTTGCACCAGCACCACTTACGAAATCAGGGTTGTCACCAAACTTCCAGTGGTAATTAAGTGGGTGCACCATAAGGTAGAAAGCAGGAATTGGCGTCCAAGTTACACCTACACCTAAATCTAGATCACCAGGATTGTTGAGTAGTGAATTACCATCAGCGTTATTTCCTAGTATAGCTGTGTTGTATGTTGCATTAGCAGACAAAGCCAAGTTCTTGATGATCTTGTATCCGTAAAGTGAAGAGATGTTCAGCTTGTTAGGAGCAATAGATGGCGCTTGATTGCCTGGTGCCAAAGTGTTCAAGTCACTTGATAATCTTCCTAGCCCTACGATGGCATCGTTATAAAGAAATTGCTTGTCATCATTGTACCTCAATGAACCTAGTATGTCTAATACGATAGAGTTCTGCGTAGAGTTAATGTTTTCATTTGAAAACCAATTGTCAAATCCAGAGAAGTTACCTCCGATATTTCCTACTAGAGTATGAGTCCATCCTGGGAACCCATCGATTTGTCCTTGTAGAGCACCAGCTTCAGCCATAAGAGCATCAGCAGCAGCCATTTTTTCTGCTTTCATAGACTTTAATTCATCCATGGTCTGTGCTTGTACAAAGCCGACTGTCAGAAACATAGTTAAGAATAATAGTAAATGTCTCATTGTAAAAATTTGTTAGTTAAAAAGTGTTTTATTCGAATTAA
>CAZKXO010000464.1:0-2283 GCA_964556525.1 uncultured Saprospiraceae bacterium | reverse complement strand
AATGATTTCAATTTGGACAAGTACCAAGCCTGATGCATGTATTTCTGCTCCAATGATCGAAATCTTTTCCTCTCTGTTATCATTGAATTCCAGATCAGATGGTAGAATGACCCTCAAATTATTAACTCCTTTTGAAACTAGGGTCCTTTATAGTTAATCGTACAAGTTTAGAATTCCACATACGTAACACCTGAGCCACCATATTCTTCTTCTGGGTGCCAGAGTCTGCTGATATCTTTATATTCTTTCGCTTTTTGCCACAGTGTTCTCTTGAGCACTCCAGTACCTTTGCCATGCAGTACCTTCAGATTGGTAATACTGTTACTCATAAGGGCATTGTCCAAAAACTCTTCTATAGCTTCTAAAGCTTCAGCCTTGGTATATCCTCTTATATCTAATTCTGTGTCTGACTTATCCGCTCTGGTAAAGGTATCCATATTGATACTGCGTTTCTTAGGTACTAAGGGTTCGTTAGCCAAGACCAACTCGTTTCTAGGTACCTCAAACTGCATGATTCCTATTTCCAACCTGACCTTTTTTTCATCCATCGCAATGACCTTACCAGGCGCACTACCCTTTCTGAATTTCACAAACTGACCTATCTGCAGGTCCTTGACTTTCTCTAACTCTACTTTAAATACTTCATCAGAAATAGTTTGTATTTGCTCTCGTTCTGCTTGTTTCTTAGCTTTTAGTTCCGCCGCCGCTATTTGTGCTTTTTCGAGATTCTTCTCCTTTTTGAGACCTTTTATCAGATCTTGTAGTTCTCTTTCGTAGTTGGAAATATTGAGATGGACTTGTTCTTTCTTTTCTAGCTTCAGTCGCTTCTTCTTTATCTCTAGACTGTCCTTCATCGTCTCATAATTCTTGATGAGCTTTTCTAGTCTATGTCTCTCATCAAAAGCTTCGAGTAGCTGTTCTTCCAAAACTTGCTTTTCGTGCTGTAGGTCTATAAGAAGCTTATCTACCGTTTTCGAATCCTTACCAGCTTTATGTCTGGCATATTTTAGGATAGCCTTATCTAGACCGATTTTATCAGCGATCTCAAAAGCAAAAGAAGATCCTGGCTGACCGACTTTCAATTTGTATGTTGGACTCAATTCTTCTTTATTGAATAACATAGCACCATTCAAAATGCTTTCAGCTTTATAGGCATAATTTTTAATATTGGAATAATGTGTCGTGATGAGTCCAAAACACTTTTGTCTTACCAATTTATCCAGCACAGCTTCGGCTATAGCACCTCCCATCTTGGGATCAGAACCACTACCGAACTCATCCATCAAAACCAAAGTCTTCTTATTTGCTGACTCCATAAAATGTTTCATATGAACCAATCTGGAGCTATAAGTACTGAGGTCTCCTTCAAGAGATTGCTGATCACCTATATCTATCATCATCTTAGTAAATAAGGTAAAGGTAGAATCATCCTCTACGGGAACCAACATGCCTGATTGCAACATCAGTTGTAACAGACCTACTGACTTTAGGGTGACCGACTTACCACCGGCATTAGGTCCACTGATCACCAGTATACGTTGTTTTTCGTCTAAGCTAAGATCAAATGAAATTGTCTGTTTCTTTACCTCATTATTGAGCAGCAATAATAATGGATGGTAAGCTTGCTTAAGCTGGAAAGAAGGCTGGTCTGAAATATTTGGTCGTACTCCATCATAGGAGAGACTAAATCTAGCCTTGGATCTGATTAGGTCGTACTTTACCAAGATGCGTTGCATGTTGAGAAAATTATCCAAATAAGGTCTTAAAAAATTCCCTAACTCTTTTAAAATCCTATAAATCTCATGACGCTTCCTGGCCTCTAATTCAAAGAGATCATTATTGATTTCTATAACTTCTGCAGGCTCTATAAAGACAGTTCTTCCTGTGGCAGACTCGTCATGGATGATGCCTTTTATTTTTCTCTTGTTTTCAGAATTAGCACTAAGTACCCGTCTACTGTTTTTGTAACTTTCTACGTTATCAGTCAGGTAACCATCGTTCTTGTACTTTATCGCGATCGATTTGAAGACTCTATCCAGTTCTCGTTCTTTAGATCCGATAGAGCTAAAGATTTTGGCCAAATCTGGTGAGGCAGTAGGTTTGATTTTTCCTTCGTCGTCAAAGATTTTTTGAAACCGCTTAAGTATCTCGGGATCGAGTTCTATTCTTTCGGCGATGCTCTTGAGTAAAGGGAATTCTTTGCTATTTTCTTTTGACAAGAAGAAATTCTCTATTTCACCAATATTAAGAACATGAGTATATATTTTAAGATAAGCCTCTATA
>CAZKXO010000463.1:0-2303 GCA_964556525.1 uncultured Saprospiraceae bacterium | reverse complement strand
CAGAATGCCGACTATAATTTATAGTCGGCATTTCTTTTTTATATATTGCAATTAAAGAACTTGGATGAAAAAGATTGCCCTCATTTCTGATACACATAGTTGGTTAGATACAGATGTTCTAGAGCACTTGCAGAATGTAGATGAGATCTGGCATGGTGGTGACGTGGGTGATCCAGATGTTTTGGATCGCCTAGAAGAGATCAAACCTGTCCGTGGTGTTTATGGCAATATAGATGATCAGAGTATTAGAAATCGCTTGCCACTCAATCTTACCTTCGATTGCGAAGGTGTCAAAGTCTTTATGACACATATTGGCGGCTATCCAGGGCGCTATACCAAAAGAGTTAAAACTATACTTCAAGAAGATAAACCTGATCTATATATCTGCGGTCATTCTCACATCTGTAAGATTATAAAAGATAAAAGATTGGACTTGATTCACATGAATCCTGGTGCTTGTGGTATTGCTGGTTTTCACCAATTCAGAACAATGCTGTTATTCGATTGTAACAAAGGTAGTATCAGCAATGTCCAGCTTGTAGAATTTGGACTAAAGGGAGAAGCACCTGGACTTAAGAAATAAGTTGCAAAGCCTGATCGATGTCTGCAATCAGATCTTCTACGTTTTCTATCCCTACCGAAATTCTAATTAGTCCATCAGTAATTCCACAAGATTCTCTTGTAGCCTTTGGAATATTGAGATGAGAAGAAGTAGCAGGATGTAAAAGCAAGGTATCTACATTTCCAAGTGTTGCTGCTATTGTACATAACTGTGTATTGTCCATAAAGGACTTGCCATCTTGCAAATTTCCATCTATCTCAAAGGAGATCATACCTCCATACTGAGACATTTGTTTTACAGCATGCTTATGTGTGGGATGAGAAACTAGACCTGGATAGTTGACCCTTCTTACGCGGTTATGTTGTTCGAGAAATTGGGCAATAGATAGAGCATTTGTGCAGTGTTTGTCCATTCTTACGGCCAGTGTTTTTAGTCCATTATGCAATAGCCATGCATCCCAAGCATTACAATTAGTTCCTACCAGTTTCATTGTGTTCCAGAGTTTTTCTCTGCAATCTTGATCTTTACAGAGTATGGCACCGGCTATAGAATTGCCATGTCCATTAAGGAATTTTGTAGTAGAGTAGAGCACGAAGTCGACACCAAGTAAAAATGGCTTTTGAATATAGCAAGTACAAAAGGTGTTATCTATAGCGGAGTAAGTTTCATAGTTGTGTGCCAGACGAGTAATGGCAGCTATGTCTAGGCAATTAAGCGTCGGATTAGAAGGTGTTTCCAAGTAGATTAGCTTCACCTTGGGATTGCTTTTAAGGAGTGCTTCCAACTGCTCTACGTCATTTAGATCTACTTCATGGATTTTGACATCTAGTTTGGTGATTACCTTTTTGAATAATTCTGTTGTTCCTCCATACAAGTCTTTTTGTGTAATTACCTCATCAGTCTTAGAAAGGGTAGAAATAGCAAAAGTAGAAATAGCTGATAGTCCTGAACTAGTCATAATACAGCCTACAGGATCAGCTAATCCTATCCCTTCCATTGCCGCCAACTTGTTTTCTACAGCACTAACTGTGGGATTTCCATACCTAGAGTAGACATAGCCTGCTTTTTTCTTCTGGAAGATGTCTATCGAATCATCGATTGTCTTATAGGAGAATGAAGAACTTGCATGTATAGGTAATACATGAGATTGGCCACTTTGAGTAACTTCTTCATCTTTGACACAAATAGTATCTATAGAATATTTCTTGTATTTGCTCATTTCGATAGTTTATATCTTCTCAGTTTCTATGGAGGCAAAATATTACCTTTGTGACATAAAAGAGAAAATAGTACATGATTAATAAGTCATTTTTCGTCTTCTTCTTGTTTTTGGTTTTGAATACAAGCTATAGTTTAGCGCAGGATACAATAGAAACTGAAAAAGTTATCGGTGATGTTAGTTTCTTCGAAGTCAATTTTGACTATTTGATACCAAATGGTTCTTTTAAGACTAATGTTGGTAAAAATCTTCCTGGTTTTTCAATGTCTTATCTGAAACAGTTAGAATCATCAGCCTATTCCTTTTGGGGTCTACAATTATCTAGATATGGTCTAGGAGGCAGATCTGGTCTAGTGAATGATAATGGCTTTAGCTTTAATGATGATACTGAGACTGTCTATTATACTTTCCATTTTTTATATCGCTATTATCTGCCTTTCTTTTATAAAAGTATAGAACCATATGTGGAAGTAGCAGCAGGCCCACAATCGATTTACACCAGAACTAACACCACTTTTATAG
>CAZKXO010000462.1:0-2316 GCA_964556525.1 uncultured Saprospiraceae bacterium | reverse complement strand
GTAACATCTAGTGTGGGATTAACATCTCCACTGACAACCAATTCTACACCAGGAATGCCTACAGCTCCAGGGTCCAGTTCGGCTACGGTGTTAAGTCTGATCCCGCAGACGCCATTACCAAAACTCTGAAGTTCACTTCTATTTATTGTGATAATAGGTGGTGGGATGATTAATTGATCAGTAATTTCTAAGGTACCTATCGCCTGATGTTGTTGTATACAGTTATCTGTTATTGTGACCATATAGGTACCAGGCTGATCTATTGTTATCTGAGGGGTATCTGCTCCAGTACTCCAAGCGAAAGTCAGTCCCCTTTGAGCAAAAGGATTGTCTGGCCAACTGGCAGTGGCAAAGAGCACACCGTCAGAGCAGAGAGCACTGTTATCTACATCAATCTCAACATTACCGGGCGGAGTAAGATCTGGTAGGGTAAAACTGGCTACAGCATCATCGTCACAGCTATCTGTTATTGTAACGGAATATTCTGTACCTGCAACAGCTGGTACAGTAATAACATTTGTAGTTTCCATATTGGACCAGATAATTCCTCCTGCTGCACCATTAGATCCACTAGCTATAAGATCTAGCGTATTAAGCTCACAGAAATCTGTTGGGTCTAAATCTATAGTTGCTGTAGGGAACTCTGTTTTCATGACAGCTCCAGTATCACAAAGTGTATAACAAATCCTATCAGCTAAAGTGACAGTAACCGCAAATTCCATTGTTTCGCCAGCTTCCAACATTCCTACATCTATGTCTAAAGTCTCAGTGGTATCTCCTGTACTCCACATATACGAAATTGCATCCTGAGTAGTAGCATCAAAAGTATGGATGGTATCTGATCTTGGACAAAAAGATTCTTGACCTAGATTAAGGACAGGGATATCGAACCTAAAACCTTTGGTTCTAAGCTCTAGGGTATCTACTTGAGCCAATAAATTTTGCTCTACAGCCATAGTGTCCATCACAAACTCTATATCATCCAATCCTTCCAAAGTCAAAGTATCATTACACATAGCTGCCCCTTCTTGATCTAATTTGATCAATAATGGTGCTAGCCCAGAAGGTGGATTACTTGCTCCAGTAGTAGAAATGATCATCGTCATGTCATTCAGCACATTGGATATATTGACATTTGATCTATACCCGCTAGACAACTCAGTTGTAAGGGAATTTTCTGATTGATATCTTATTGGTTCTTTGCTCGTTTCTCCTAACATGTCAAGGAAGATGGCGTAATTGCCCGAGGTAAGGTTGGAAGACACAAAGCTACCAGCAACAACGATATCACCAGTTTGAGAAACAACGACATCTTGTGCTTGGTTTATTCCACCATCTTCAAGTTGAATTCTTTTGGCCCACTGCACATTCATAGCAGAATCAAGTTTTACAGCAATTCCATTTGATACACTATTATGAAAACAAGATCCTACTACTACAAAACCTCGGTCGTCCGTTTCCGTAACTGATGTAAACTCTATATTGAATCGTGTACTATCGACAATTTGATAAGTCTGTCCTTGGATAGGATTACCCAGACTATCCAGCCTCATCATGGCTGCTCTAGACTCATTGCCTGGGGTAGTCATTGTCATCACCATAGAAGAATCCCTTTGCATGATGACATCCCTCAGTGCTAAATCTATATTTGTCGATGCTATAGTATCCACAGTCGCTCCGTAGTAAGTTGTACTGAGTATGCTATTGTTTTGTGCATCAAAACGTTCCATATGTACTCCGATAATAGTATCATTATCATGTGCTCCAAAGTAGCTAAACTCGTTTCTGAGACCTGAAACAATCCTGGCATAAGAAGTATAGCCACTATCATTAGGATCTGATGCTGAATCACTGATGACAGAAGACCACAACAACTCTCCTGACCCATCCAATTTCATTATGAACTTATTATCCTCATCTAGGTTTGTCGTTTCATCGATGGCTACAACAACTAGAGTATCACCTTCGAGTCTTTCGCATTCGATAGTCTTATTAGACAAGGAATAACTAGCGTCCTCTATGATGTACTCAGTGGCAAACTCCACACCTCCCTTGACATTGTGCTTAGAAACCAGAATGCTTATGCTATCTGGCTGTCCTACAGTAGGCCCATTTAATATGCTTACCAAATAGTAGCCGCCTGAACTTGTTGGTGTGCTAGAAGTACTAATTATCTCTGAAAAATTACTGAAAAACAATCTCTGGTAGCCAGGTTCCTGTTCTTCTTGTCCAAAGAGATTCCCGAATGTAAGCAGGGTAAAAGAGAAAAAAATAATCTTAGCGAAAGTCCTATTAGTCATGTAATTGCTAGGTTTA
>CAZKXO010000461.1:0-2325 GCA_964556525.1 uncultured Saprospiraceae bacterium | reverse complement strand
CTGATAAGCATCATGAGCTGCAACATCTTTGAAAAAGATATTGACACACATATCAAACGAATTGTCCACCGCACCTCTAGCAGGAGTTGCTGCTGGTCCTCCGTAATAGAATTTGTCAATAGAGGAAACTGAACTTAGATGTATTAATCCTTTTTCAAATTCTGCAATTTCTTCAGCATTCACAATATCAGCATACCAAAAGTAGACTGTGTGGACTAAACCATTACTAGTCATCTTGGAATCCACTACTTGAGTGGTGGGCTGGCTAGTAGCTTGGGTTGTTGGCTGTGTGCTAGGTCGTGTAGTCTGAGCATAAGCTGACATGCCTAATAAATTTAAAACCAATAATAATGCAAATCTTTTCATCTATAGTTTTTTTTTTAGAAATGAATAGCTAAATATAAGAATTAGTGATTTATTTGTTGCGATTTATTTTGCGTAAGTGATAGTAGTGAGGCGACCCCTAGGAGCAGACCGCAGCACCTACTGTCTAGAGCTTGCAAGCTCTAGACAGTAGGTGCGCAGGGCCGTAGCGAACGCGGAGTCACGGATAGCACGACCTCCAATAAGAAAAGAGGCTGTCTCATAAGTAGGCGGCCTCTTTTTTTATATCTGCTTATATATTCGTATTTTGTTATATGAGCAAACGTAGAAGTAAAGCTATCTTTAAGCCTTACAATCCAGACCAATTAAGTTTGTTGCCACCAAGTTTAGAGGAGTTGATTCCTCAAAATCACGTTGTACGAGTTGTTAGATCTGTGATTGATCAGCTGAATATAGATGAGATACTAAAGAAGTACAAAGGAGGAGGCGCCAGTTCTTATCATCCAAAGATGATGTTAAAGATTCTAGTGTATGGTTATTTGAGCAATACCTATTCCTCACGCAAAATCGAGCAGGCTGTACAGAGCAATATACATTATATGTGGCTTGCAGGGATGGAGACACCTGATCATAATACCATCAACCGCTTTAGGTCGGAAAAGCTGAAAGGCGTACTAAAGGAAGTGTTTGCACAAGTGGTGACTTTGATGGTGGGTCAAGGCCTAGTTAATATCAAGACCATTTATGTTGATGGTACTAAGCTGGAAGCCAATGCAAACAAGTATACCTTTGTATGGGGCAAGAGTATAAAGAGATACAAGGATGGGATGAAGACTCAGTTGGAAGCGTTATGGAAGTATGCGGAGTCCATAGCCAAGGAAGAGTTGATGGACAACGACCCTACGACCTATCCAGAACTAGATGCAGAACAAGTCAGCAAGACAATAGCCAATATAAACGAAGCCTTGAAGGATAAACCGATTGATAAAAAAGTAAGACAAAAGCTCAACTATGCTAAGCGTAATTGGCCGCAGAACATGGCCAAATATAACGAGCAGGAAAAGATCTTGGGAGACCGTAACTCCTATTCCAAAACAGATCCCGATGCAACTTTCATGCGCATGAAAGACGACCACATGCGAAATGGGCAGCTCAAGGCTGGGTACAACTGGCAGATTAGTACCTCAGATCAATACATTGTCAACTATGACATCTATCACAATCCCACAGACACTCTAACACTGCCACATCATCTCAATCAGTACAAGGAACTATATGGTGACAGTCCCGAAGTGGCAGTTGCTGATGCAGGCTATGGCAGTGAAGAAAATTATGAGTACTTGGAATCTGAAAACATAGAAGCTTTCGTCAAGTTCAATTACTTCCATAAGGAACAGAAGGCCAAAGGAAAAATAAAACCAAAAGATGCCTTCAGACCACAGCACTTATACTACGATGAGAAAGGGGATTATTTTGTTTGCCCTATGGGCCAAAAGATGAGCAAAAAGTATGAGACAAAAACTAAAACAAAATCAGGATTCCAACAAAAGTACAGCGTCTATGAGGCCAAGAATTGCACAAACTGTCCACTCAGAGGTGTTTGCCATAGAAGTAAAAACAACAGAAAAGTCCAATTCAATTGGAACTTGAAAAGACTCAAGGACAAAGCTAGAGAAAAACTCCTTTCGCAACAAGGGGTTGCTCACCGCTCTCAAAGACCTGTAGATGTTGAAGCGGTATTCGGAAACATAAAGCAGAACAAAAAATTTACTCGATTCAATTTGAGAGGAAAAGACAATGTCCTCATAGAAGCAGGATTAGTGGCATTAGCACATAATCTGGCTAAAATGGCTAAAAACTAGACCTAAATCTTATAATCCGAATCCTCAGCAGTCACCAAAGATCACAGTTGGTAATCTTAATTTTCTATTATGACATACATGATGAGGCATTACAGCAAAAATGAAAAAAAAGGCTATCCCTTGCGAGACAGCCTCTTTT
>CAZKXO010000460.1:0-2326 GCA_964556525.1 uncultured Saprospiraceae bacterium | reverse complement strand
GAGCAAGTTCATCTCTAAGCTTTATGCTTCTTTCTTGGGAGCAGATGCTTCTCTGATAGAAATTAATCCTACACTTAAAACAGGTGATGACAAAATTATTGCTGTCGATACAAAGATCAGCCTAGATGATAATGCCTTGTACAGACATAAAGATCTAGCTGAATTAAGAGATGAGTCTGAAGAAGACCCGACGGAAGTGGAAGCAAAGAAAGTAGGTCTCAACTATGTAAAACTGGATGGCAATGTAGGATGTATGGTAAATGGTGCTGGACTCGCTATGGCTACCATGGACATTATTCAGTTGTCAGGAGGATCTCCGGCTAACTTCTTAGATGTAGGTGGTACTGCAGATGCTGCACGTGTAGAAGCAGCTTTTAGAATCATTCTACGAGATCCGAACGTAAAAGCAATACTTATCAATATCTTTGGAGGTATTGTAAGATGTGATAGAGTTGCTCAAGGTGTCGTGGATGCTTATACCAACATGGGAGATATTAATGTACCTATCATTGTAAGATTACAAGGAACAAATGCAGATATAGCAAAAGAAATAATAGATAAAAGTGGTCTGTCAGTAAAGTCAGCAATCCTTCTTAAAGAAGCCGCTGATCAAGTGAAGGCAGTACTATAGTTCTTTACTATATCGGGAAAAATATAGAAAGCTGGCATCTAATGCCGGCTTTTTTTATTTCTATTTCTTTCAATCATTATTAGAGTATTGTATTAATTTGATTGCATGATAGACGAGAGGAAAAACTACCTTATCCATCCACAACTTATAGCCTTGTTCATACTACTAATGGGAGTAAGTGCTTTATTCATAGGCTTTAGTTTTTCATATCTCTATTCTCGTGTACAATCTGGTCTACCACCTCTAGCCCTTCCACCCTTATTTATTCTAAACACCTTTATTTTACTTGCCTCCAGCTATACTCTGGTTCGCTCTATGAGTCATTACAAAGCCGATAGAACAGAAGCTTATAAGCGGTCATTAGGATTGACTTTGTTCTTAACGATTCTGTTCCTAGTAAGCCAATTTCTTGCTTGGAAACAGCTGTATAGCCAGGGCATCTTTATCAATCATAGTAATATGGCTTCTTATCTCTACCTGATTTCAGCCGTACACTTCGGCCATGTCATTGTAGGTATACCTTTTTTGGTTGTCTTCTATTACAATGCGAAAATGAAGATGGTAGAACCAGTAAGCGTTCTGGTATATTTTTCAGACCCTGATAAGAAAAGGAAACTTAAAATGCTAACTATCTATTGGCATTTTTTAGATGGGTTATGGATATACTTGGTAGTTTTCTTTCTAGTGAACTTATTGATATAACTTATCGTATAATAAGCTCAGTAATTTTCTTGTATTTCAGATTGTTATTCATCTTTTCTATCACCTTATCCTTGGTCATGGCCAACTCATTTTTGAGAGAGGCAGAGGTGATATAGACAGTAAGTTTACCATTGTAATATTTTGTGCCACTCGTATAATTTGAAATTACTTCGCCGAAAGTTTCCCTCCATACCTGTTCTACTGTATACTGATTGTAGCCTCTAGACAATTTTCCTCTGTCAGAGAATATGTTTGTTATGATATTTTTTATGTTATCCTTGTCGCTCACATTAACAATTTTCCATCTGCTATATTATAAGTGTTATAGTCGACCTCTAGTTCCTTTAACTCAGTCACTACCCGCTTTTTGTCAGTATCAGTAATAAAGATCTGAGAAGCCAATTCTGATTTGGACAACTCCAATAATCGTCTGACTCTGGTCTTGTCTAACTTATCAAAGATATCATCTAAGAGCAAGATAGGTTTCTTATTTGTCTTTTCCTTTATCCATTCTATCTGAGCCAGTTTTAGTGCGACAACAGCTGATTTAAGTTGTCCTTGAGAAGCATATTTTTTAATAGGGTTTCCATTAATAAAAATGCTGATGTCATCTTTATGCAGTCCTATGGACGTCTTACCAAGGACCATATCTTTTCTAAGGTTCTCATCGAATACCTTGAGCAACTTCTTTCCTACAATATTTGATTTGTATTCCAAAGTTACGACTTCAGCATCATTGCTCAGCTGCTTATAGTAGTTGCTTACATCTTTAGATATGGTTTTCAGATAGATTTTCCTTTGATTGGTAATATAATCTGTGGGTTTAACCATGCTTTCGTTAAGACTATCTATGAGTATGGTATCTCTAATTCCTTTCTTCTGAGCTTCTTTTAAGAAGGCATTGCGTTGTTTTAAACTCCGATTGTAGTTGATGAGGTGATTGAGGTAAACCCTATCAGACAGTGAGATGGTTCTATCCATAACCTTTCTGCG
>CAZKXO010000459.1:0-2331 GCA_964556525.1 uncultured Saprospiraceae bacterium | reverse complement strand
TTCTTAATTAGAAAACGATTTTCGGGCTTGTAATTCTTATACTTGGGATAGGATGTAAGGAGAAACAAAGTTAAGCTTTCTCTCCAGCATTTTACAATACCATAATTACTATCTTACCTGATAAGTTCCTTTAGTCCAAAAATTAAACCAACAATCTCCATTTCATGAACAAAAAGCTTCATTTCATCCAGCAGATTGCTAGGCATATGGAAGCCTTTAAGAATGTGGAACAACTTGATAAAGCGGCTTTAGAACAAATTTTCCTTCTATTCTCATTGTTTTTCGAACGTGCTACTGATAAGGAGGCTATAGGATTTACAACCCTTTTTTCTAGAATTGCTTATTTCGGCATTCAGCATCAATTGCCCAAGTCTCTTGTCTATGAGACTCAGTTTTTTAGAAAAACTTTGGAAAGTGGTACTTATAGTAAGGATCTGATACCTGACCTTTCTGCATTGGGACTTCATCTGATTCAGGCCAACATTAATAAAGTGTACAAGTATCCTTATGAGTGCACTTTCGAAAAGCCAGAAAAGAATTTGGATGCTGACAGAGAAAGCAAATTAAGTTATAAGCGTATTCAAAGAGCTATACTCTTCGAAATTTCTGACAACTCAGTAGAAGTTATTTTAGATGATAGTCCAGATACAAAAATGAGAGTAAGGATTGATGAGGCCTTTGTTTCACAGCTAAAGCAAATTAAAAAGCACCTTTCCTTGCCTGTAATTATAAACCTTGTAGATGTTAATTGGTATACCGATGAAGATCCCTTAGCTAAGGCTTTTGTACTCAGACCTGATTTTCTACTTGGAGTAACCTCAGTCTCAGAATGCTTTTCTTCCACTGGTGCTACTTCCTTAAAGTATTTCGGACGGAAACTGATACCATCAGATAGCTCTGTCCATATGCTGATAGGGAATGTTGTAAACCACTATTTGGATGAACTCATCCATAATCCAAGTTTAGAATTCAAGGAGATGCTTTCTGATACCTTTCAGATTGCCCCAGTAAGATTTTCGGTCATGTCAGATGACGAAGTGAAAGATTGTATATCTAAGGTGAGAGTGCATTTTGAGAACCTAAAGAATGTAGTAACGACCGAGTTGTCTGATGCTGGCATTACCAAAGAAAGATCATATTTAGAGCCTAGTTTTTATTCCAATGAATTCGGCTTGCTCGGTAGATTGGACCTTTATCATCACAACGAGCAAACAGCAAAGTCAGACATCGTCGAACTAAAAAGTGGTAAACTCTATCAAGCGCATAAGTATGGCCTCAATCAGAATCATTATGTACAAACCTTACTTTACGATCTAATATTAGAATCCGTTTATGACGCCAAAGTAAAATCCACTAATTATATACTCTATTCTGCCAATGATTCCAAGCGCTTGCGTTTTGCGCCAAAGGTTAGGAACAAACAATTGGATGCACTGCGTCTTCGAAATACAATTATTCTTATAGAAGAAATTCTGACGAAATTAGATAAGAGGGATACAGTAGATATACTCAGTAGGTTAGATCCAGAATCTATACCCGAAGCCTATACTTTTCTAAGGCGTGATGCAAAGAAATTTTGGGATGCTTATGGTAGACTTACAGAGCTGGAGCAGAGCTACTATAAAGTTTTTGTAGCTTTTATCACTAGAGAATTTCAGTTGTCTAAGATAGGCCGACATGGTATCTATACATCCAATGGATTGGCAAGTTTGTGGCTGGATCCAATGGTAGAAAAGGCGGACATGTTTACCATTCTTTCCTTATTAGAAGTGCTTGAAAACTATAGTGATCAAGAAGTACCGACTCTTACTCTTGGCTTTAGCGCTGAGTCTAATAGGTTGTCTAAATTTAGAGTAGGTGATATCGTCATATTATATCCTTACGATGATCCCGCTAAGTCTGTCTTGTCCAATCAGCTTTTTAAGTGTACGATATTGGAATTAGATGCCGACCAGGTAAAATTACGACTGAGAGCAAGACAGAAAAACTTTGATATATTCCGCAAGTTTCGATTTTGGAATCTAGAATCAGATACACTGGACAGTGGCTTTACAAAACAGTATCATGGCCTCTTTGATTTTATGGTTGCGGACAGTGCCTACAAAAGAAGAATTCTTAATCTAGATCCCCCTGCTAAACCTTCAGAGTCTATTCCTTTCAATAATAGTACACTGACTGAAGAGCAACAAGGGCTCATGCGTAAGGCTATATCTGCTGAAGACTATTTTTTGCTGTGGGGACCCCCAGGTACAGGGAAAACGAGTAAGATGATTTCTGAACTTGTAGCGTATTATTACAAAAAAACGAAAAGTGAAATACTCATTCTTGCCT
>CAZKXO010000458.1:0-2338 GCA_964556525.1 uncultured Saprospiraceae bacterium | reverse complement strand
GCTTTAGTCGTACGTTCAAAATCATTTGTGCTTTCATATTTGCTAATGAAACATTATTTGCGACCTTTGATACCTGTTTTGCCCCAGTGCTGGAATTGGTAGACAGGCATGGTTGAGGGCCATGTGTCCGTAAGGGCGTGAAGGTTCGACTCCTTTCTGGGGCACTATCAAGAGTCAATACCCACCTCTCCACCCTCAAATCCCACTAATCATTCTCCAGTTCCAAATTCTCAACTCCACCTTTATCCATTCAATTTTTACATTTTAAATCAAGAACTCAAAAACCAAAAAACCCTTTCAATACTTCCTATTCTTCACCTTCATCGCTTCATTCAGCAGCTTAAAATCTATCTTTCCACTATTGGCTTTCAGATGATCTAGTATTATCAGGGCTTTTGTAATTTTTAGATCTGGGTTTTTTACGGTAGCAACAATATGAATAAGATTCCTCTTCTTACCATCAGTTAGTTTTTCAAACCATGCTTCTCCTTGAGGATCCGAGGCGAGCACTTCTCCAAACTCTTCTGGCATTTTCATCCCATACTTGCTAGTGTCTCTTTCAAGGACGACTTCTATCTCATCTCCAGGTGTCAATCCAAATTTTTTCATTCTGGCTTTCTTCATGATGATAAAGTAGTTACCGTCTCCCTTAGGCATGAGTCCTGCATGAAAGGCTTCATGACCGTTTACAGAACAGATGACACGTTTGCTTTCTTTGGTAGTGACTTTGTCATGAATTTTTGGGCTTACAATTATATGCTCGTAATAGACGTTGTTTTGGAGCTGTCCGATGGAAGTTTTGAATTTTGCTTTAGACATAAGGATATGCTTTTTGCCTTCAGAATATTTTTTAATTGCTATCTGCTCTAAAAACTAATAATTTCATCATCTCTCTGGCAGCGACTTCCGCTTTGTATTTTAGAAAATCTCTGTCTGTGTCATCACCGACTTCATAGATGATACCTTCTGCACCGAACTGCAAGTAGAACCAGCCTTTGGTCATCGGCTTGCCGAGGTCGTAGGCTTCCTCATTGGGATGCAGGCCGATGGCATCATCTTCTAGTGCTTGTATCCACAGGTCTTTGTAGGGATAGATACTGGACTGACGATTGTCAGTATGTGTATAGATGACATCTTCTTGTGTAGAGTGAAAATCCATTCCTAGTACGACTTCGTTTTTGTTTTCTTTTACAGAGGCAATAGCATGTTGGGCGACGGCTCTGGTTTCTTCTTGCTGAAAGGTGCTCCAGTCTCTATTCAGGTCTACACCTCCTGCATTGTGTCTCCAGTGTCCGAGATCTACACCGTCAGGATTTATGAGTGGGTAGACCATGATTCTATATTTTTTTCTGAAGCTATTAGACAGTGGCGTATCGGCTAAGATTTCTGTTACATAATGTTCCATAGCCATATAACCCGTTATTTCTGGTGGATGGGTACGGCTAAAAATCAGTATTGCTGGTTTCTTTTGTGTATTGCCTTCTCCTAAGTCTAGGTAAGCTATGTCTCTTCCGAGTTTTGATTGCCCGATAGTAGAGGTCTTTATAAATGGATGTTTGGATTTCAGCTGTTGTATCCATGTCTTTGTATAGCCAGAAGGTCTAAGCTCCTGTGCGGCAACATATAATTTCTTGCCGTCTAAATTTAGTTTGAGAGTAGCGATGTTGCCAGCCTTCAAAGTATCAAATTTTGAACTGTCTATCGGAACGTAAGATTTTTTACTTAGACTAAGTTTCGGCCAGTATCGATGTTTGTAATTGCCGGTATATATTTCCAAGTCGATATCTCTCTCTTCTGATGAGGATAACCAGAAAGCATAATGCGGACTTTCATTGATAGGTTCGTTTTCAGGAAGTACGGTTACTCGATAAGTACTGTCATTTATTTTTGTAAAGTCATTGGCTCTGGCACCATCAAATTGGTTGCTCAGTTGGATGCCATCTATTTCGTAGAGTTTTTTCTCTTGTAAGTTTATAGGCTGGTCATAGGTAGCTACAGGAGTAGGGTAGCTCAAGTCTCTAAATTTATATGCAGGATTACAAGAGTAGCTTGCTATTAGGGCTACAAGTACAAATAAGCTAAAATATTTAGTGTTCATCTTCGGAAAATCTAAGTGATAGGCGCATACAGTCACAGTAAACCACAATATGTAATTAATTACTAAATTAATTCAAAATACTTTTTTCAGAACTAACTTCGAACAGGTTCGTCGTCGGCTGTAACCAAGCCAGCTGTAACCAAGCCAAATGTCCAGCCGCCTACGCCGCAAAAACAATTGAAAATTCCGTTTTCAAATCTTACAACGTATCGTTTGGCGTCGGCTGTCGCCATGCCAAAG
>CAZKXO010000457.1:801-2342 GCA_964556525.1 uncultured Saprospiraceae bacterium | reverse complement strand
TTAAGGGTTTTCTTTTGTGTTCTAATTACTGAATTTTCATCAGTTTACCTCTATGTAGGATATCTGCTGCATTAGTGATTTCATAGAGATATGTTCCTTCTGCTAAGTCAGTTATATCATAATTGTTATTCCTTCCAGAAACTGGTAAAGTTTGCATTTTTTGACCTTGTAGAGAATAGATAGATATTATAGAACCGGGATTCATATCAACCTTAAAGTCAAAATTGACCTGCTCTCTTATTGGGTTTGGAAAGATGGATATGTCCTCATCGGTTATAAGATTATCAGTGGAAGAAATACAAGCTGCTCCACCTGGTATCTGTATAGCAAGGGCTTCGAAGTCTACTCCTATATCATTAAAGATGGCATCGAAAGCTGACAATATCTCACTTTCCTGATCTCCAATATCGTCAAAGAAGAAATCACTTTCATCACATGGTGCACCTATGACACTGAATCTAAGTGTCGCTATTAATGTTTCGTCAGCTTCAGAATGGGGAATTGCATTGGTCCAGACAATTCTCACTTTTCCCTTCGCAGGCTTATTGAGATCTGATTCTGGAAGGATAATATTTTGGGCTGTCATACCCGGTATATCCGCATTGAAAAAAGGAACACTTTCTATCCTGTAAACACTAGAATCCCATTTCATAAAAAGTTGGAATGCAAAAAGGTCTTGGAACTCAGACAGTCTTACGTCTACATCGAAAACATCTCCTGAGTTTTCATCTAAATTGTGACTGAGATTCACTCTAAGTGCTGGCTGTTGTGCCATAGCAAAGATTGCCAGACCTAAAAATAAACTGAATAATAATGAGTTTTTCATTGAATCTTTTTGATTAATGTTCAAAGGTATTAATAAATCAAATAATAAGTTTTTCTAATATAAATATTATTGACTTTCAGTGTTTTTAATACAACTATTGAGGTGAATTGTTAAAAATGGGATACCGATATATAACGTAAATGAATGGGAATTGGCTGCGAGATTCTTTGGTGTAAATACATTCAAATTCGTCCATCAGTAGAAAAGTTAGAATGCAAATTAGGGATATGGATTTGGTTGAAAGTTTTTGGTAAAGAAATGTATTCGTCTTATGTTTTTCATTTGTTTGTTCCTTAGGAGGGAACCTTGATGACACTAGATTATTATTAAAGAATTTCATGCTCCGTAAGATAAATAGACGATTACGCCTCGCCTGATGGCTCGGTTCTTTCACTTTAAAGGTCCGTATAGGACCATTAATTCAGCCTAAGGCTGCACCGTTCTTTCACAGTTCACTAAACTAAAAACTGAGGTTTACTCAGTTTTTTTCTGATGCTTTGCATCAGAATCTGTGTAAAGCTTCTTTTTTCTAAAAGAACTGTGTTTGTCTTAAATTTTTCATTTGATTGCTGCATGAGATGGAACCTTGGTGCCACTAGAATATTATTGAAGAATTCAAGCTTCGAAAGAAAGGTGGTCTACGCCTCGCCTGATGGCTCGGTTCACTAAACTAAAAACTGAGGTTTACTCAGTTTTTTTCTGATGCTTTGCATCA
>CAZKXO010000457.1:0-701 GCA_964556525.1 uncultured Saprospiraceae bacterium | reverse complement strand
GAATCGTTTAGCTCATCCCAGAATTCTACGGCTCTTCTGGTGTGAGGAATGCAGATGCTACCACCTATTAGGTTTGCAATAGAGAAAACTTCGAAGACTTCTGCTGTCGTCACGCCTAATTTATGAGCAGTGCCTAGGTGATAGCTGATGCAATCGTCACACCGCAAAACCATGCTGGCCACCAGTCCTAGCAGTTCTTTGGTTTTCAAATCCAGAGCTCCATCCGAATAGGCTTGATTATCCAAACTAAAAAATCTCTTCAGGACTTTGTTATCTTCTGACATTATGCGTTCGTTCATCTTTATTCGGTACGCATTGAACTCTTCGACTTTACTCATTTATACTTGTTTTGATGTGTATATAATTAGTGATTGCCACTTTTTATTTCTCGGTACAATGAAATGATCATTCTGATAGGCATATAAGCATTAGCTAAAAAGGCTGTTGCCCAAAATAACAACATCTCTGACCTTATATACTTAGCCAATTTCCGTTGCTCCGTGACAGTAATATTATCCATTATAGAGAAGATGCCCTTTTCATCACTGAATGCCTGGAAATCATAAAAAGCACCTATCAGGAAAAAGAAAATAGGTATCGGTATAAATATAAATAACACCTTGATCCACTTTCTCGATGATATCCAGTGGTGTTTGAGCAGGAATATATAACGACACCAGGTTATAGCAATGACTATAATA
>CAZKXO010000456.1:0-2345 GCA_964556525.1 uncultured Saprospiraceae bacterium | reverse complement strand
ACCTTATGAGATATAAAGGCAAAACCCAATGAGCTAAATGGATTGAGTAAATGTTTGAAGGTCATTAAGTTTTGGAAATTGCCTGTGGAGATTCGTTTTTTCCTACGAAACTCATCAAAAGATGTAAGAGAAACAGGCTCATAGCACACTGCTTCCATGTCATTGATAGTTAAATATCCTTGTTCCAAAACCTTCATAGCTAGGTAGAAATCATCTACCAAAAAATTACCAGGTACTGGGCTGAAGAGTTTAGCTCGTATAGCAAAGCAGCCTCCGAAAGGCCCTATCATCTGCCCCCATCGTTTGGATTCATATTGCTTGAGACTGACTTCAGTGGTCAGATAGGTGTTTTCTGAAGTAGAGATGCCTTCTGCCTGCATACCAGTGTAAGTCATATGAGCATCCACAAGGCCGACTTTATCATTTTTGAAATGTCTAACCAACAGGAGTAGGCAAGCCTTATCCAAAATCACACTTGCATCTGTCATCAACAAAACATGATTTTCTGAATCATTTTCTAGTGATGCAACTAGCTGATTTATTATGCTGGGTTTTCCTTGTCTAGACTTAAAATAGACTGGATGAATAAGCTTATACTTTTTTGAAAATTGATCTAGAATATCATTCGTCTTGTCTGTAGAATTATCAGATCCAATATAAATCTGAATCTTGTCTGACGGATATTCCAATTCAATCAATGAAGTCAGTTTTCTTTCTAATACAACTTCCTCATTGTATGCTGCCATTAATATTGAAACAGGTGGAAAATCATCATTCTTGGCATATCTTATTGGATTGAGGTCTTTCCCATGAGCCAGAATTTTCATTAAAACATTATAAAAAACATAGGTATGAAACAGAGCTGCAAGGCTCAGCCAAAAGATACTATGCAAAAGGAACACCACTCTACAAAGGTAGTAAATGCCTACAGCATAAGACCGATTCCGAATAATAAGACAAAGATCAAGGTTGTGATGGCCAATTGCTTCAGCCATGGATCTAGATTTTCTGGCTCTTGGTTCTTTACAGAAAATGCGTTCTTAATCAGTAGAGGAAGTACAAGAAGAAAAAGAAACTGCTTGGGACTCTGATAATTTAGCAAAACGAAAATAATCGGACAAAGAATACCTAAGGACAAGAGTATCCAGTGGTAGTATATAGCTTTTGAGCGCCCCAATCTTCCGGGAATAGATTTCTTCCCTGCTACAAGGTCCGATTCTATATCTCTTATGTTATTGACATTAAGTACACCTACTGTCAAGAAACCACAAGCGCTTGCTGGTAAGAATAAATCACAACTGAATGATCCTAGCATCAAGAAATAGGTCCCTATCACACTGAGTAACCCAAAAAACATATATACAGAGATATCTCCAAGTCCTACATAGCCGTAAGGTACCCGTCCATTGGTATATAGAATAGCAGCAAAAATGGATAGTATGCCGAGGCCAGCAAAAACAAGAAATGTGTGAAATGACACCGCAGCAATCGCTATCAATGATAATCCAGAGATCAATGACAGCAGGGCAGTAATACCTATAGCCAACTTCATCTTCTTCTGAGAAATGCTACCAGTTTGCACAGCTCTGGATGGTCCTACTCTATCTGCATTATCTGCACCGTGTACCGAATCTCCATAGTCATTGGCTAGATTGGATAATATCTGCAAACAAAGAGTCGTGAGCAATGCCAGAGTAAAAACATTGAGCTTAAACCCTGAGTGAAATGCCGCCAAAAAGGCGCCCATCCCTATGCTTGAAAAAGCAAGTGGTAAAGTTCTAAGACGAAGAGCAATGATCCAATTATGCATATAAATCAGTCGAGTAGAATCGCTAACTTACAAAATTAGGATTTAGTTATGCCTAATCTTTGTCCATTGTTGTGACTTGAAAACTCTGGTGCATATACAGACTGTATCTGAGCAAGGCCATTGCTGAATTCTCCTACATGAGCAGCCTTGACATCATACTCAAAAACCCAGTTACCCTTCGGCAAGAAATCAAAATAAAAGTAACTAGCCACATCCTTAGTGCTCTCATAGTAAGACAGGCCATCTTGCCATTTGTAGCTGCTCAGTACATTAACTGGTTCTAAGCCACTACTGCGAATATCTTTTAACTCAACATATTCCATCGGTCTGTCTACATTTATCTCGATTCTGATTCTTAGTCTATCACCGGGAATAATAGGATTTGCGTCATTGATTTCATCCAGCACTTCACCAGTAGTATTGACAGCTACTTTATATATCTCCTTTCGTATAGACAATGGTGTATCAGTTGTACTTTCTATCTTATCCAATTCCTCATAGTATTGCCAATAGGCAGCTCCCCAGGCGACTTGCT
>CAZKXO010000455.1:0-2351 GCA_964556525.1 uncultured Saprospiraceae bacterium | reverse complement strand
CATTTCCTTTTGATCAGTATTACAAAGCATTTGACCAAGTAATGGATGAGTTACCTGCAGGCAATACTTTCCTTATAAATCTCACAGCTAAACATGAAATACAAACTTCCGCAAGTCTAACTGATATATTTCGTGCCGCCCGAGCAAAATATAAGTTACTGATCAAAGACAGACTGGTCGTATTTTCTCCTGAAACTTTTGTAACCATAAAAGGGGGAAAGGTGAGTTCTTATCCTATGAAAGGCACCATAGATGCCAACTTAAAGAATGCAAAACAACTCTTGCTCGATAACGATAAAGAAACAGCAGAACATTATACCATAATAGATCTCATCAGAAATGACCTTAGTATCTACAGTGATGAAGTAAGAGTAGAAAAACTAAGATTCCTTGACCTCATACAGAGCAATAACAAAGATCTCTACCAGATGAGTTCAGAAATTACTGGCCAGTTATCCGTTAACTATCATGAGCAATTAGGGGATATAGTTTTTTCTATGCTGCCTGCTGGTAGTATCTCAGGGGCTCCGAAGGCCAAGACTGTAGCTATTATCCAAGCAGCGGAATCAGAGAAGCGTGGGTATTACACCGGCGTATGTGGCATCTATGATGGGAATGATTTCGATTCTTTCGTCATGATACGGTACATAGATAAAGTAGGTCAGAAACTCTATTACAGAAGTGGTGGAGGCATCACAGCCCTGAGCCAAGTCGAACAGGAATATCAAGAAATGATAGATAAAATATATATTCCGACAGCTTGAACAAAGAAACCTCCATACCGAAACTCATCGAATCTATAAAAGTGCTAGATGGTCAGGTGTACAATCTTGCCTATCATAAATGGCGGATGTCAGCAACTTTGTCAGCAATTTATAACTATCCACCTGCTTACGATATAGAAAAGCTCGAATTCGAACAAAGAGGTGTCAGCAAGGGTCTGTATAAACTGAGAGTTGTCTATGATGCTTTAGGTTACAGCTACACCTTTCAGCCCTATATAGTGAAACCTAAAAACAGTCTGAAAGTAGTCTTCGATGACACTATCGACTACAACTACAAGTCAGAAAATCGCCATCAGCTAAAAACACTTTTCGAAAAAAGACAAGACTGCGATGATATACTTATAGTAAAAAACAATCTCCTAACCGATAGTTACTATTGCAATATCGCTCTGGAGAAGGAAGGCAGTTGGTATACACCTGCACAACCTTTGTTAGCGGGGACTAAAAGGGCACAATTGCTTGATGATCGTCTTTTGGAAAAAGCAGATATTTATCTTGAAGAGTTGCATCTCTTTTCGCATATCCGTTTGTTTAATGCGATGATAGAGTTTGGGGAAGTAGAGCTTGGGGTGGGGGATGTACGTTAACTAAGTGACAAGGAGTGGTGATGGCTTTACGTTTGTCTTGACTTGTAGCCCAGATGCTTATCCCATTTGTATTTGTATTTTCTGAGCAAAATCATTTATCTTGGAAAGATAAACGGCCATAGATTAGTAAATCAGTAAAGCTTGCAGTGTCCAAAGCAGATAAGCTTGAAAAGTTTATAGAAGTGCTGACAGAACCAGAAAGATTTAAAAAAATGTTTCTATAATGAAGTATGATGAATTAGAATACAGCAACCCCATTTTTGTGGCTGATGATTTTTTGTAACAAGAAGAGTGTATCATTTATAAGGCTCTATATTTTAATAGTACTAACAAAAATTGAATCTAACATGTAAAATTGAATCCTGCAATGTATTTGTTATATCGTCAATGATTAAGGCTGAAAATTTTAATATTTATTCTAAGCTTATCTCAGTACAACTCTAACAACTACTATGTCAGCATAATTAGAACATATATTATTAAATAGTTGTATACTCAGATTACTCCCGTCAAGAAATGCAAGTATAACTGTAGTAATGCCATTATTTCTACCTGCTGTAGAGTCATTTTTTTGAATTTAACTTTGGAAATTAAACTGATAAAACAAATTGCAATCTCCGTAGCCAGCATTCTTGATTGTAGTTAGGGTCATTTTTTTTCAGACTTTATAAGTATTTAAAATATTACAAAGTGACAGGTGTGTGCTCTTATTAATTTGATTTAGGTGTTATTATTTTTTAACTTTGGTTACAAAGGGAATCAGGTGAAGTCACAAGTAAGACATGTAAGTCTGCTTTTAATATTGAGTATTTGTATGCTATTTGCATGTAAAACGTCAGCCATTGCGCAGCAGTCTGTAATGGACAGCCTCAAGCTTCTTCTAGAGGATGTGATTGAGGATACTACTCGAATAGATTTATTAAACCAATTAAGTTTTGGGCATCACCAAATTGATGTATCACTGTGTCGGTCTTACGGG
>CAZKXO010000454.1:0-2357 GCA_964556525.1 uncultured Saprospiraceae bacterium | reverse complement strand
GTACAAAGTATCCATACCTAAATTTCAGGCAGCTGAAGGCATGGATGTAAAAAACATGACACGTATTGCGAATAGCTATAGACTAAATCACGATACTCCGAATGCAGAGTTCTGGTATAGCCATGTTGTACAAGAAAGCAATAATGCTGAAGATTTTCTTCACTATGCGCAAGCATTGCAGAGCAATAAGAATTTTGACTTAGCGAAAGAATATTTTCTGAAGTATGATGATATGATTGGCGAAGCAAGCAATGACAATAGAGGGGCACTTTTAGCTTCCTCTATCGATAGAATGTCAAGTTTCAAAAATAGCCAAGTAGAAATCAAAAACGAAGATATTCTGAATACGAAGAAGTTAGACTTTAGTCCTACGTATTACGGAGATGAATTGATTTTTGTATCTACAAGAGATGAGAAAAAGTTATTGACTGGAATACTTGATATTTGGATAGACGATAACTTTATGGCGATTTGGAAATCAAAGAGAAATGAAGATGGTACATTAACAACGCCGGAAGTATTCTCTGAAAATATTACTACAAAATTTCACGAAGGACCGCTATGCTTTAATAAGAGTGGAGACAGAGTTTACTTTACGAGAAATGACTTCAAGAGAGGTAATAGAAGGAATAATTCTAAGGGAATTATGAAACTTCAGGTATATACTTCTACTAAGGACGGAGACGATTGGTCTAAGCCAAGTTCTATGAACTTCAATACGAAAGAATATGAAGAGGCGCACCCAGCACTTACACCTGATGGAAGACGTTTGTTTTTCTCATCTGATCGTGAAGGTGGATTCGGTGGTATGGATTTGTATGTAGTAGAATTCAACGACGGAGAATGGTCTGCACCAGCTAATTTAGGAGAAAATATTAATACTGCAGGTAATGATGTATTCCCTTATGTGCACGATGATGGGACACTTTATTTCGCATCAAATGGATGGGAAGGACTAGGTGGTCTTGATTTATATGAAGCTAAAGTTGGAACGGATAATTCTTGGACTGGTGTTGATAATATTGGTACACCATTTAATTCTCCTAAGGATGATTTCGGATTGATTATGAACGAAACTAAGACAGAAGGATACTTGACTTCTGCAAGAGACGGGGGTCATGGTCAGGATGATATCTACAGCTGGAAGAGACCAAGTTCTGAGGTAATTAATGAAGCTACCATTTGCGCTTATGAAGCAGGTACAGACAAGCGAATAGCAGATGTAGAGGTAACTGTAAATGATCCTGCTACAAGTAATGGCGATGCTGTGTTAAAGCTTGTGGAGACTACAAATGATGATGAGTACATCCTTAAGTTTAAGAATGATTCTAATGCAAATATGGGTGACGTGCTAGGTAAGTTTACGAACCAATCAGGAACATTTACTATGCCTGTATTACCTAATACAGATTATGAATTCGTTGCTAAAAAGGAAGGGTATAAAGTAGCTACTGAGTCTATGAATGTGAGCAGATCTTTATTGACTCCAAATTACGAGTTTTGTATTCCTATGGAGCCAATTAACTGTCTAGTATTAGAGGGTATTGTTAAGAACAAAAAACTTAAGAATTCTATTCCAAATGCTACAGTAACTATGGTTAATAAGTGTACAGGTGATGAAGTAGTTGTTACTTCTGATGCTAATGGAGATTTTGATTTTCCATGTGTAGATTGTGATTGTGAGTACTACCTTAAGGGAGAAAAGAACTTCTTCTTGGAAGGAACGAACACAGCGAGTACAATGGGTTTAAATTGTGCAGGTGGTGGAAAGGTGGATGTAGTGTTAGAGCTTACTCCATATGATCCAGCAGCGCCAAAGCCGTTACCAATTGCTCCAACATTTGAAGGAAGTAAAATCGTAGAAGGTGCGGTGATTGAATTGCCACATATCTATTATGATTTTGATCAGTTTTATATTCGTAATGATGCAAGCAGCGACCTAGATAGAGTAGTCAATTTGATGAATCAGTACCCTACCCTTTCTATTGAGTTAGGATCTCACACAGATGCCAGAGGAACGGTTAAGTACAATGAGACTTTATCTCAGAATAGAGCAGAAGCTGCTATTCAATACATCATAAAGAAAGGAATTGCTCCAGCTAGATTAGTAGCGAAAGGATATGGTGAGTCACAGCTTAGAAATCGTTGTGCTAACTTTATCGAATGTCCAGAAGAAGAGCACCAGTACAATAGAAGAACTGAAGTTAGAGTACTTAGATTCAACGATCCAAATATTGGAGTGAAGTACTTAGAAAATTTACCAATCAAGATTGATAGAGCGGATCCTAGTAGAAACTGGATTTGGAACTAAGTTTTTAGTATCAATTAAGTAATACAAATGGGAATTCAGATGCAAA
>CAZKXO010000453.1:0-2365 GCA_964556525.1 uncultured Saprospiraceae bacterium | reverse complement strand
CTGCCGCTAGAGTATATGGTCAGAATGCTTTTGCTGGAGCGGTCAATATCGTCACCAAGATGCCCGAAGAACTAGGTGCCAATATAGGTCTAGAGTATGGTGCTTATAATCTTCAGAATGTAAATGCTTCTGTCTCATTACCTTTCGGAGCATACAAGCAGAAAATAAGTGCTGCCTATAGGACTTCTGACGGCTATAGATTCAATTCTGATTACCAAATTGCTAATGTGCTCTACCAGTCTAGAGTGGATGTGGGCAACTCTTCCCTGAATTTTAAGGCAGGTCATATCGATAGAGAATTCGGTGCTAACGCCTTCTACGGAAGAGAAACCTTCGTAGATCAGTACGAAACCGTAGAAACAACTTTTGCTTCTGCTGAACTGCAATCACAGTTAGGCGAAGTGAAGCTTACACCTAGGATAAGTTATAGAAGAAATAGAGACAACTGGCAATTTTTGCGAGAAGACCCTGAGTTTTTTCAGAATTTTCATACTACCGATGTAGTTACTGCAGAAGTACATGGCTCACGATTCCACAGATTAGGAGCACTTGGTTTTGGTGTAGATTATAATTACCTCTTTCTGAACAGCAGTAATCTAGTAGACGGAGAAGGGAGTGGCGAACATCTGCGCCATCAGATAGGTGTACACTTGGAAAACAGGTTTATTCTTGCAGACGGTAAGCTAGATCTGACACCTGGCTTGATGGCCTTGCATCTTTCTGATTTTGGAGTTTCATTTTATCCGGGTCTTGATGTAGGGTATCAATTGTCAGATAATTTCAAATCCTTCTTCAATTTGGGATGGACGACAAGAATACCAACCTTTACTGATCTATTTTACGAAGACAGTGGTAATATAGGTAACCCTAATCTAACTGAAGAAAATGCCTTTACTTATGAAGTGGGTCTCAAGTATCAGCAGCCTGCTTTTAATGCAAGCATCAGTTACTTTGATAGACAAGCTAGTGACCAGATAGACTGGCATCGTGAGACCGTGGATGACAGATGGACGCCTGATAATTTCAGCAGTGCCAGCTATAGAGGATTGGATTTTAATCTGAAAGCAAGGTTGGCAGATCTGCCTGTTTTAGAATTTATTTCTCTGGGCTACACTTACCTGAATGCCACCTTTGAAGAAAATGACTTTGCCTTTTCCAGAAACCAATTAGAAAATCTAAGGCATCAAGTCATCATCAATCCGCAGTTTGCAATTGGTCCTGTTGCACTTAATGTTGTTTTTAAGTACAACGACAGAGTCTCTCTAGAAGACTACTATACCATCAATACTAATCTAACTTATAGTTATAAAGAGCACAAGGTGTATCTACGTGCAGCTAATCTAACTGACCAGTTGTATAGAGAAACCAATCTGGTAGACATGCCAGGAAGATGGATAAGTGGTGGAATAAATTTGAGCTTCTAGACTGCTTGCTTTAGGCGCTGAATTCTGGAAACTTATTGAGGTCTTCTTCGTAGTCCAGATCTGAAAGCGTTTTAAGTAAGGTGAAGAGTAAGCCCTCTTGAGTAATCTTTGCTTTAGTCTGTGTTAAGACTTGCTCTGTACTCCATGCGATGTCCTCGAATAAGCTGGCATGATATTTTTTCATACCTATCAGATAATAGCCTCCATCATAAGTAGGACCTATAACGACATCTGCTAAGTCCAACTTGTCAAAAGCTTCTTCTATAATTTCTGTACTGATCTCAGGGCAATCACTACCGATGATGATTACTTTTTCTTTCTTAGAAAACACCGTCTGAAAAGCGGCGCCTATTCTATCTCCCAGATTTCCGTTTACTTGTAGGTCCTTGATAAAGTGCTCGGATGGCCAGTCGTCATTAAGTGCAATGTCAGAATCGTAAAATAGGTATCTGTCAGTCGTAGTATCAATGGCTACATTTCTTGTATGGACCATGAGTTTTTTATAGACATGAAGGGCTTTTTCATCGCCGATTGTCTTTGCCAATCGCGTCTTGACTTTACCCAATACAGGATTCTTGACAAATATTATAAGGCCTTTATTTTCGATAATCTAGCTTTTGGGCAAAGCTACTATTTTTCATCACTATCATCCTTGTCTTTATCCATTTCGTAGACTTCAGATCCTTCCTCCAGTTTGCTGGATATAGCAGTATATGGACCCTTTATAATTTTGTCACCCTTATTGAGCCCAGAAATAATTTGGATGTATTCATCATCTTGAATCCCTGTTTTTACTTCCTTCATGGCTACTGTATCCGCATCAGTTACAAAGACAATTTCCTTGAAGTCATCATCAGATACTGTTTTTTCTTCGAGTCCATCATCTTCTTTATCTTCTTCTATTGCTTTAGCTGTAACAGCTTGGATAGACGGAGATGACA
>CAZKXO010000452.1:0-2366 GCA_964556525.1 uncultured Saprospiraceae bacterium | reverse complement strand
CTGTATATAAGAGTAAGGATCTAAGTGAAAATAATATCGTTGCTTCTTTAGATTTTAAAGAAATTGTTTATGTAGTAGATTCCGATAAAAATTGGGTCAAGGTTGTGAAAGCCGAATTGTCAAATCTAAAGATTCGAAGTATACAAGAAAACTTAGGTTGGATACCAAAAACCAATGTCCTATTAGCAGCTGATTGTCTTCTTGATCAAAAATCAAAGATTGAACAAAAAGGACTAATACTTAATAAGTTAGATGATTATGCTAGAATTTCTAAGAATAACCTTAAATCCGCTGCAAGAATCTATGATGGTCCAGAAAGCAGTAGAGAGTTGCCGACACTGAATGTCTTCGAGTTTTATTTTGTATACAAAGTCCACTTTAAAGGTGGTACTCCGGTTCGCTATCTAATAGGAAAAGCTAATGACTTATCTACAATAGAAGGGAATGTCGAAAAAAATCTGATCGGATGGATAGATGCGAGACGACTAGAGTTATGGAGAACTCGAGTTTCGTTAGAACCCAATTTTGAAGAGGCCGCTTTCAATGAGCGCAAAGCTAAACCTAAGTTCAGGGCACAAGGATATCGCAGTCAGTTGGTAGCTAACATGATGTCAAAAGGCGGCACAGAAGAAGCTTCTTTAGTCTGGGATAATGATCCTGCAGTAGTTAAGCAATATAATTTGGCTAAAGGCTTTGGACGTCGTCGTCACAAGGGTAATGTTATAAGATTTCCTATGCTTGAATTTGGATCTAATAATAATGAAGGCGTATTCAGATCAGGAGCTATAATGCGATTATCTTCAGAGTCTTTTGGTAAGTATCTTCAAATTGAGGAAGACAAACTAGAAGAAAACACATTCAAAGAATTTAAAGAGGGTGGGAACTATAATGTAACAAAGTATGAGAACTATAATATTTTCTTTTTAATAGAAGGCACACAGGATATGCAAGCTTATAAGTCTCGCATTATCGACGCTATTGCGAGTGCTAATCTGAAACCTGGAAATACCAAAGCTAGAATACGGTATGGTGGTTTGGTTTATCGTGATACTCCTGAAGAATCTAGCGGTAAAGTGATTAGTAGTATCGCAGAACTTTCTACCGATGTCGACGATGTCATGCGAGTAATAGACCAAGCAGAATTCAAAAGCTGGCATGATAATGACCCATATACTTCTTTGTATTACGCTTTTGAACAGGCGTTGCTAAAAGGTGGTTTTGATGAGAACCATACAAATGTGATGGTTGTCATAGGAAATAATTCTGATTTCAGAAATGACCCAGTGAGGAGAATGACAGCTAGTGGTAAGTACAATATCAAGCAAGAATATATTAGAGATAAAATTTCTGAATTATACCTACATACTTTGTTTATTCAGTGTGGTAATAATACAATGTCTTCTAATGCATTTAGCAGGCAGATGAGAAGTTTGGTAGAGGTTACGGCTACAAATATGGACTTCATACGTGAAGAGACCTTGGCTAAGATTGGTCAAGGTATGTCGTATAAGCAATTTGAGTTAGATGAAGTCTCTGGAACCAAAGGCCATTTGCATCTTTCTTATGCACCTATTGTCTCCACTATTTCGTATACAGGTAGAGGACAGGACTTAGGACAACAGGAAATCACAAAAAAACTTGAAGATGGTTTTAATAGAATAAATCAGAGAGTTAAATCTGCCTTTGATAATTTCAATGAGGTAGTAGTCGAAGGCAAAGGAATGGTAAATAGTTTAGATGTAAGTTCTGGAGAATGGAGTACAGATATGGGTGATTTAGCTTATCGTGTCTACAAAAAATCTAAAATGTCCTTTGATGAATTGAAGAAAATTCTCTCTGAGAAGTACCAACTATTTTCACCAGTTTATTTGGTCAAAAAGTACCAAGGAGCACAACATAAGACTTATTCTTATACTGCGTTTATGACACAGAAGGATTTAAAGAGGTATACGCAAAGGTTAGAGGACCTCAAGCGTGCATATGATGGAGTGGATGATGAGCAAAGGGATAACTTGTTTAATGCCTTCAAGGAAATGATAGAATCGCTGACTGGAAGCCAATTGAACTATAAACAACTAGATGATTATGATACAGCAAAGATTAACCAATTAATGCAGGGTATAGCTATGGAAGGTCTAGATGTAGACTTGGAAAGAACTTTTAAACTTGGTGATATTACAAACAGTAAGAAAATGCCTCCTTCTAGATTGAAGGATATTATGAAAGGTATTTTGTCTAAGCTCGATGCACTGCTTGAAATAGAGAGAAAAGGTAAAGACTATGAATTTGCTTACTATAACTCATTGACAAAGGATGCAAATTTATATTTCTGGATACCATTAGAAATGTTATTAATCTAGGAAATA
>CAZKXO010000451.1:0-2371 GCA_964556525.1 uncultured Saprospiraceae bacterium | reverse complement strand
AAACTGTAGATCCTATGCTTACAAGTCTTACAAGACCGAAATCAACAGTCATATCTCCGAACGCGTCAATAGCAGAATCTTTTCCACCATTCTTACCTGGTTCACCTGTCGGCTCTTCGTTAGGACCAAGGTTGATAACAGGTGAAGTAATAGGACCATCAGTCAGTCCATCACCATTTGTATCTTGTTGTATACCGTTATCGTCATCATCAGTCTGATTATCTCCAGTATTGGTAGGTCCAGAAGAAACTGGAGCTGAAGCTGGTGGCATAAACTGTACGATATAATTTCCAGGGAATAAGTTTGTAAAAATGTAACTACCGGTAGCATCTGTATTTGTTACAGCTAACAATTCACCTGTAGCAGCGTCTAACAACTCTATTTCTATTGATTTTCCGTCAGTCTTAGTTCCTAAAGATTCTTCGTTTGCATCTCTGATACCATCATTGTTATCATCATACCATATAGTAGAACCGATAGCTCCACAAGGCATAACCTCCACAGTTACTGATTCTGTATCTGTACAACCATTAGCATCTGTGATTGTCACTGAATAAGTAGTTTCTGCAAGAGGTGCAACATTCTGTGTTGCTCCTGCGCCTAAACCATTATCCCACATGTAACTTCCACCTGATCCTGCACCTGTTGCTACCAAAGAAACATTCTGGCCAGCACAGATGTTACCTTCAGCTTCTATTGATGCTTCAGGCAATGGCTGAGGATTAATCACTACTGTCTGTAATGGAGTTGGACATTCTGAATCCCCCCATCTTACATATAATTCGTAAGTACCTGGAGCTAAGTCCGAAATTGTAAAGCTTCCTAAATTATCTGAAATACTTTCAATAGGATAAGTATTTCCACCATCTAGACTAAAGTCTAAAAGTGTTCTTCCTGGAGTATCCTCAATAGATAATGTTATGGTACCATTTTCTTCTTCACAAGTCTCATCTGTACTTGTAATATTCGTAATAGTTGGTATTGGATCAGGATTTATTGTCACACTTTGTAGAGGTGTAGGACAAGAATTATCTCCCCATCTTGCATACAATTCATAAGTTCCAGGAGCTAAATCTGAAATCGTAAAGCTTCCTGAATTATCTGGAATACTTTCAAATGGATAAGTATTTCCACCATCTAAACTAAAATCTAATAAAGTTCTTCCTGGAGTATTGTCAAATGATAATGTTATAGTACCATTTGATTCTTCACAAGTCTCATCTGTAGATGCAACATTAGTTACTTGAGGAAGAGGATTTACCTCTACAACTACACTTGCAACGTCTGTACATCCATTACTATCTGTTACTGTAACAGAGTATGTTGTTGTTCCAGCTTGAGCATCATTTACGGTTATTGTACGGGTTGTGGCATTATTACTCCAACTATAAGAGAACCCTTCACAACCACCAGAAGCATCTACAGTCAATTCAACTGACTCACCATCACAAATTTCATCTACTTGATCTATAGATGCTGCAATATCATTTACAATTGTTATTCGTTGATTTGCTGTACGAGAATTTCCACAAGCATCTTCTGCCACCCATCTTCTTCTTATAACATAATCACATGGCTCTGTACCTGAAATGATTTCTTCACTGAACGAAGTATCAAACGTACAATTATCATCAGCTACTACATTAGTAGGTACAGCTGGAATATCATCAGAACAAGTAATAGTGATATCAGCAGGAACTCCTGTAATAGTAGGTCTCTCAGTATCATTAATTGTTATTGTCTGAGTACAAGTTTCAATAAAAGTTACAGGCTGTGATGTATTCCCACAACAGCCAAACAAGTTGAACTCATCAAGTTCCCATATGTTCTGATCATCTTCACTTCTGTCATCAGTAGGATTATAACCTAAAAGCTCTATTTTATAAGTAGTGGCACTATTGCCGTTAAACTCAAAATTAGAGTTATTCAACTGAATACATCTTTGTCTCCATGAACTACTAGTTGAAAAACCATCTCTTAAAAGAATTTCTTGTCCGTCTTTAGTAACTCTAATTCCGAAATTTCTTGGTGGATAGTTTCTACCAAAGTTCTCATTTGTTTCAGATGCTCTTTCATAAAAGCAAAACTCAGTAAGAGCTCCTTCATCTCCACGAGGGAAGGTTATTTCAAATTCTGTTGCATCATTATTATTAGCAACAAATCTATTAGTATCTTGTCCTCCCACACAGACTGCTGCGTTTGAATTCCCAAAAGGTCCTCTTACACAAGAACTTCTTCTTTCCTTGGTAACTCTAGTCACCACTTGGTTACATGTTTCTCTATTTCTTTCTGTTACTGGGGCTCCTCTTTGTAAAGGATCACCACCATTTACACTACATAACTTTCTACCATTATCTGTAAAATCAAAATA
>CAZKXO010000450.1:0-2376 GCA_964556525.1 uncultured Saprospiraceae bacterium | reverse complement strand
ATGCGGCCATAGCAGCATCCATTGCCAAGGTATTGATATGGAAAGGTCTTCTTACCTGTGAGATATACCTTGCTATCTTCTCAGAAGTATAGCCATAACCTACTCTCATACCCGCTAGTCCATAGGCTTTAGAAAAACTATTGACACCGATAACATTGTGACCAGCATCCACATAAGGTAAGGCCGTAGTAAAGTCTTCTGCATCAGCATATTGGTAATATACTTCATCATATACAGTGACAACATGAGCAGGCAATTGAGGCAACAGCTCATCCAACTGACTTTTGGGTATATGTGTTCCAGTAGGATTATTGGGACTGCAGAGGAATAGTAATCGGGTTTTCTTGGTTACAGCCTTGAGAATAGCTGGGATATCCAATAAGTAATATTTTCCTTTTAATGGAATATCAATGACCTCAGCACCCAACTTCTTTGCAAACATGTGGTAGGGCTTAAATGCTGGATTGCAAATGATAATCTGGTCACCAACATTAAGAAAAGCTCTTTCTATCATCTCTAATAAAGCTACGCCACTGTTATCTGTTACAAACTGATCAGGAGTCAGTAAGTTGCCATAGAACTTAGACAAAGCTGCCCTAAGAAACTTGTCGGTTCTTTCTGGGTAGATATTAAGTTCATTGACAGCTGATCTGATGGCTTTTTTAGCTTTGGGCGAAGAACCCAGATAATTCTCATTAGAGGATAACTTATAAATTTTCTTTTTCCCAACTAGGGCTTCTACTTCTGCTCTGCTCTTACCGCCTTTGTAAGCCCCTTTCGGCAATAGTGTTTCTTTGAATATATTTATTTGAGATCTACTCATGATAATTCAGATTAGTATTGATTGTTAAAAAAAAATTGGAAAAAGGTCTCTATGCATTCAGAATGAGAGACAAACTTATAAGTGCAACACCAAAGTAGATAGCAATTGTTTTGGCCCCTTCATAATCTTTTGCCAATCGCTGACCAAAGAAAAGCATCAATAGAGATATGACTGACACAAAAAGTCCCTGAATCAACCAATAAGTTTTCCCAGTTAATAAAACCTGTATCGTTCCGCCAGCACATAATAAACCTGCAACAAGCTCTGTAATAGCTAGAATAGCCACGAGAGGTTTGACAAAAGCTCCTAGAAATGATTTTTCAAAATGCCCCTTTAGCCATGAAATATTCCCTTTCCAATCAACCACCTTATCGAAACCTGATTGCAAAAACAACAAGGTCCAAAAGACACCTATAGTCAGGAAGATAAATTTGCTATAATCTTCTATTATTCCCATACTAGTTGGATATCATCTCTGTTATTGCTGCCGCCAACTTTCTATCTCTTTCTGTTACGGTATTATCAGCATCATGTGTGGTTAACTTTATTTGCACTTTGTTATAAACATTAGACCATTCTGGATGGTGATTCTGTTTTTCTGCAATCATCGCGACTGCTGTCATAAAGCCAAAAGCCTCTACAAAGTCTTTGAATTCGAAGGTGGCATGCAATGCATTATCTCTTTCTTCCCACATAGGCTTAGTTTATAGAATCTGTAACACCGTACTGATTCTTTATTTGCTCTAAGCTAGCAAAAAGATCATCATAAGAATCGATAACAAAATATCTGACACTGAATTCCTTGTCAGTATAAGCCTGATTAAAAACTTCCTGCAAGTCGAATTTGTCGTAGCCTCTTTCCTTGAGATTGGCTGTTTCTCCTGAGGATGATAGGATAGCACCGCCATAAGCCTTGGCAGAGCCTTGCTCCATAATCAGTCCTGCTTCCCAAGTAAACCAGCCGTAGCGACTAAAATTCTGGATCATCTTCTCCTTCTCAGCACCAGCTGGTGTCTGTACCAGTATATTATATATCAACGCAGACGACTTGGACACAAAGTCTGAAAACTTCTTGTCGAAAAACAATGGCAGATGTCCGACCACATCATGAAATATATCTGGGTAACCTGTAAAAGCTTGTGAGTGCCAGTCTCTTACAAAGGTTGCTGATGGGAAGATCTTCCTGGACAATAACTTGTAAAAATCTTCGCACGGGAGTAGACCATTGACAGCCATGACTCGCCAGCCAGTTTGTTTTTCTAATTTGTAATTGAGTTCTTCTAGGTTGGGTAATTCAGCGAAATTTTCTCCCAGAGCAGCCATGCCTCTAGTGTAGGAGTCGCAAGAAATACCATCTTGGGCTTCCAGCACCCCGCCCAAAAGGGCTTTCCACCTCTCTCTATCTCCTTCATCATACTTGCTGAAATCGAAGCCCTTCATCAGATCGGAATCCTTAATCTGATTAATATCTAGTTCTGTAATCCGACTCATATATTCATTTTTTATAAAACAAAGATATGAGAAAAGCTCCTCAAGAATATTATTATTCTAAG
>CAZKXO010000449.1:0-2403 GCA_964556525.1 uncultured Saprospiraceae bacterium | reverse complement strand
TAATTAGAACACAAAAGAAAACCCTTAAAGCCGCATCAGTCGATGTGGCTTTTTTTATTGGGAAACAAGGCTGATTCGTTTATATGTAATTATGTCACTATATATACTTGCTTGATAATTTCTCAAAATACAGAGACAAATGTCAGCCATGTTGTAAACATCAAATTTAGTTAAATCCAATCACCAACTAACAGTCAATAAATTGGTATTTTAATTTCTCAATAATAAACCATGATGAGATTATCTATTCTATTTTACTTAGTTCTTATTACCACTTTTTGTTCTGGTCAGTTATCAAACGAACTAGACTTTCAGGGCTTTACCAAAGTCACAGAACCCAATGTCGACGAGTATATTTCCAATGCCAGCCTCAGCAGAAGTGATCTGGTCTATGGACGTTACTACAAAGTCTTACAGTTCGAACACATTCTGACTAAAGCTGAACATGAGCAACTAAAAGCTCAAGGACTCAGAGTATTGGACTATATACCAAACAAAGCCTATTTGGTCAGTATTCCACAGAGTTTTGATCCGCTAAAGATGAAGGCTATGGATGTAAGATATGTACACGACATAGATAACTTAGGAAAGATAGACTCTGACCTGCTGGAAGATGAGCTTCCAGATTACGCAAAGGCCAGTGGCAAAAGAGTGAAGGTCTTGATCTCTTACCCTGCTGACCTCAAGCAAGAACGTGTATTCGAACTGTGCAATCTCGATGGTATAGAACCAATACAATACAATGGTATCAATACTTGTTTTACAGCTGAAATAGAGATAGCTAAGTTGTATGAATTTGCACAGTTGCCTTATATCATAAATATAGAGATGACTACTCCCCCTTCAGTTCCAGACGATACGCCAGGTAGATCTCTGATCAGAGCCAATCTTCTAGACAGCAAAGCACCAGGTGGAAGACAATATACCGGAGAAGGTGTAGCTGTGTTATGCAGAGATGACGGAGCTGTTTTCGAACATGTTGATTTTCATGGTCGTCTCTTCCAAGATTATGACGAACCAGATCCAAGAACACATGGTGATGGTGTCTCAGGAATCATGGCAGGAGCAGGAAACAGAATACCTAAAAACAGAGGGATGGCTACTGGTGCAGATTTGCACGTTATTAATTATGTGCCTACTTTTTTAGATAACACCTTAGCACTGCACAGAGGAAATGACAACATCTTAGTGACTAACTCTTCTTACAGTGATGGCTGTAATGGTGGCTATACTGGAACAACCAGAACCGTTGATGATCAGTGTTATGACAATCCTACACTGATGCATGTCTTTTCTGCAGGAAACAGCAATGGAGCAGACTGCGGATATGGTGCAGGAGATGAATGGGGCAATATCACTGGGGGACACAAACAAGGAAAGAACGTATTAGCTGTTGCCAATACTACCAACAGAGGTGTCATTACCTTTAGTAGTAGTAGAGGACCAGCATATGATGGCCGTATAAAGCCTGATATCTCTGCCAATGGTGTAAATCATATTAGTACAGATAATGATCATGACTACATGCTCTTTGGTGGTACCTCAGCAGCAGCTCCCAACATAGCAGGTGTAATGGCAATGCTACATGATGCCTACAGACAAAACAATGCTGGAGAAACAGCTGAAGCTGCTCTTCTAAAAGCCATTATGCTCAATACAGCAGATGACATAGGAAACAAAGGCCCAGACTTTATCTATGGTTGGGGTTTAGCAAATGCCTTCAGATCTGCCTTAGCGATAGAAGAAGACAGACATTTAGGTGGTATTATAGAACAAGGAGATGAGTTAGTGCATACAATTACACTTCCTGAAAATGCATCAGAACTAAGAATCATGACCTACTGGCGAGATCCAGCAGCATCTATAGGTAGTATTACTGCACTGATCAATGATCTTAACACCTTTGTTGTATCACCTAATGGAGAAACAACGCTGCCTTGGATACTGGATTCTACTCCAAATCCTACTGCACTCGCTCAACCAGCAACAAGAGGCATAGATGACCTCAATAATATGGAGCAAGTATTTATTGAAAACCCAGAAGCAGGAGATTATACTCTGAATATAATTGGCAATAGAGTGCCTTCCACTGATCATGAATATATTGTTACCTGGGAATATAGAACTGATGATATCACTGTGGTATATCCAAGTGCAGGAGACAAGGTCTATGCTGCAGATAGTGAAATCATATATTGGGAAACAATAGATAATGGCCAGCCTCAAACAGTTTCATTGACCTTGGATGGAGGTGCTACCTGGAATGTGTTAGCTACCGTAGCTTCTGATGTGCAAAGTCTACCATTTTCTACACCTGTAGTGAACTCTGCTGATGTTCAGGTTAGAATAGAAAGAGGTAACCAGACTGTCATAGGCGACCCATTCACCATAGCACAGATTCCG
>CAZKXO010000448.1:0-2407 GCA_964556525.1 uncultured Saprospiraceae bacterium | reverse complement strand
CAGACAAAGTTAAACCCGTACTATTTGTATCATGCTTATCATTACGGCCAGCCTCGAACCCCATCATGAAAAGTCCAGAGAGACTAATAATTATGCCCAATATTTTTGTCTTCTTCATTTCAGTTATTTTTCGATTAAGTTAATCCATTCCAGTAACCTCATTTTTCAACACTAATCCTGAGCATAAATTTATTTGCAGGTGCTATCACACTGTCTATTTTGTAACTTACACTAGGGCAATACAAATCTATATTCACACTAAAAGTTGAGTTATATTTTTCGCCATTTATCCCTGAATAAGAAATATGTAATTGATGCTCTGCATTATGAGTAACATCTACATTGCTTATAGTCTGGCCATATTTATGCCAATTAGCTTTAAACATTGCTATTGGTAATCTTACTAATTGCGAAGGAATCGGTATTTGTATCCCATCAGTATCTTGGTTCACAGATAATAAGTGTGAATACTCTGAATTCGTGGTCAAATTACTGCTTGTAGCATAGCCATTTCCACACTTTTGATAGCTAATGGAAACAAATTGGTCAAACTTTTTTATACCGAATAAATATTCATCTAACGCTAGGGTGTCTAGCAATTGAATCCAATTATCATAATTCACTTGCCATTCTACATCAACGTCAAGTGCACTACCCTGCCCTACATTAATCAGTCCTAGGTTCAGCCATTCTTTAATATTACTTTCTAGACTTCCATTCTGCTCTATATAAATTTGTTCTCTATATATGTCAGAACATAAGGTGTCAATGAACATCATTTGGTTATTGAATTTTTGTGGATAGACTATGGGTATCATTGTCAATTCTCTCTGCTTCTGCATCTCCTTGAGTGTTAATAAGGAAACTAAAACTGCGACAAAACTCATCAGTCCCAACAGTAAAGAATATAATGGAGATTGAGGCTTGAATATTTTTTTCAATCCCCGTACTAATTTTCGTTGTTTCATTCTAAGATGATTATTAATCTTGGTTATTTAATGATTTAATCCTTGATGTACTAATTCCATTATGGCTAATTAGTGACTCTGTCATTCTATTGAAAGTTCTGATTGCAATTGTTCCAGCGACTTGCCTTTAGTTTCTGGCATCTTGATAAGCACCCAAATTAATTGCAGCAACATAAATCCTGCAAAGAAGAAAAATATCGGAAACGGGTTGTCCTTGAATAGGCCCTTATCACCATCTAAGAAGAGAGGTGTCACTGCGGTTATAAGCGCCGCCAATACCCAGTGAGTACCCGACCCAAAAGACTGACCCATGGCACGTACTTTGGTTGGAAAAATTTCAGAGATAAAAACCCAAATAACTGCACCCTGACCTATGGCATGAGAAGCAATAAATAAACAAATAAAAAACAATAAGAACTGACTACTGGCCCCAGAATAAAATGCATACCCTACCATAGCCAAACTTATTATATATCCCACTGAACCATATAGCATAAGCACTCTTCTGCCGATCCTATCTATCAAGTACATGCCGAGTAAGGTAAATACTAAATTCACTACACCTATAGAAATAGAACTTCCCAGTGACGCCTTACTTGCCAGGCCTGCTTTCTCTAATATCTCTGGTGCATAATAAAGTACAAAATTGATACCTGACAATTGATTGAAAAATGCCAACATAAAAGCGAGTCCTAACGGTGTAGAATACCTTTTAGTAAATAGTCTGTTACTTTCTTTGGTATCCTGATTTATAGAAGCTTTAATTTGACTGATTTCTTGAGACACATCCACGCTATCTATATCCTTTAAAATTTTTCGTGCAGCTTCTTCATCATTTCTATAGAGTAATAACCATCTTGGACTATTAGGTACTCTTAGTATCATTATACAATACATTAATGCCGGAACAGCTTCTATGCCGCATCCAGCGCCAATCATTACCACCACCCATGCCTTTCAAGAAGAAATTAGAAAAGAATGCAATGAAGATTCCGAAGACAATCATAAATTGATATCTGGCGACGATAGAGCCCCTTTGCTTCTTAGAGGACAACTCTGATAAATATATAGGAACCGCCACACTCGATGCCCCTATACCTAAGCCCCCTATAAATCTAGATAAGGAGAATATACATGGATTCACAGCCAAGGCCGACCCTAAAGCAGAGACGGTATACAAAATCCCTATCCAAAACAAAGTTCGTTTTCGTCCAATCTTGTCCGTCGGTACTCCACCAAGCAAGGCGCCAATGACTGTCCCCCATAAGGCCATAGACATAATAAACCATCCATGAAAGGCAGGGGTGGTGTTCCAAAGTGCTTTAATAGGTAGGTTTGCGCCAGAAATAACAACGGTATCGAATCCAAATAAAAAACCAGCCAAAGCAACTGTAAGCGTCCAGAAGGAAGTATTGGGTTTTGACATTAGGTTACATTAT
>CAZKXO010000447.1:0-2409 GCA_964556525.1 uncultured Saprospiraceae bacterium | reverse complement strand
CATCCTGATTTCCAGACACGTGGCTACTCCCTCTTAAGAATGGCCATCAACTTAGGAATCTCTGTAGGCCCGGCTATGGGCGGTTTTCTTGCTTATAAGTTTGGGTATCAATGGATATTTTTTCTGGAAGGTGCAACTTGTATGATGGCACTCATTACTTTGTTTATAGTACTGAAGCATCGTAATACAAAATTGATAAACAAAGAGAAAGACCTTAGTAAAGGTGCCTCACCATACAAGGATGGGTTACTCGTCCTCTTCCTCTTTTTTAATCTTATTAATATGCTGGCCTTTTTTCAGATTATTTCTTTGGTCCCTTTATACTTCAAGGAGGTCGTACAGCTTAATGAATTATACATAGGATTTTTCTTTACGGCAAATGGCTTACTTGTTTTCTTTCTGGAAATGCCGCTGGTATATCTTATAGAAAAGAAAGGCAAGTACATCATACCTATGGTGCTGGGGGCACTGTTAATTGGAGCCAGCTATTTGTCTTTAGCTTTCTTTGGACCATTGTTGGCCATTATTTTTTATAGTTTACTTGTTGCCATAGGTGAGGTGATTAATTTTCCACTCATTCCTACACTGGCTATGCGCAGAGCAACACCTAATAATGAAGGGAAATATATGGGTACCGTTACCATGATGTTTGCCATGGCTCTGACTTTTGCACCTATGGTAGGTCTACCTATAGTCGAGCGGGTAGGCTATGACAACTATTGGTATCTAGCTGCAAGCTTTTCTGCTATTTCTGGTCTGGGTATCTGGCTACTCAGATCTAAGTTTATACCAGCAGAGTGATCTTTTATTATTGATTGAGTTTCTTAGAGAAACAGTCTTCCATACATAAACCTAGATACGATAGTCGCAATGATAGCTATAATAGAAAACATCGCGCCTCCATCACCAGCTATCGTATGTGCAGTAAATGCCAAAACAGCATCAAGGAAAAATCCAGCATAAGCCCACTCTGTAAGCAACTTAGTTGGTTTTATAAGAACGGCTAGGATGCCCAATACTTTAAGCACAGCTAGTGGGATGACAATATAGCTAGGATAATTCAGTGCTTCGAAAAAGCCTTTTACCATTTCGGTTTTGGTAAAATACATAGTAGCTGAAAAAGCAAATACACCACACATCACAGCTGTGGCTACCCAATAAATAATCTTGTTGATATTCATTATTTTAGTTCTATTTGTTAGTTCATGGAATTGCCAGAATTATAACCATTTCAGCAAAAATCGCTTTAAATTTCCACCTAGGATAGCTTGTATGTCTTTTTCGCTGAAGCCCTCTTTGAGCAACTCATCCACCAATAGTCCGAAACCTGTCACATCAAAAGGTACAGTCACACTGCCATCAAAGTCAGAACCTAAGGCTATATATTCTATACCTATCAGATCTCTTGTGTATTTCATAGCCTTTACGATACCAGGTATGCCTCCATTTCCGATAGCACCTGGAAAGAAGGCGATACCTACTATTCCTCCTCTTGCAGCTATAGCTTTTAGGTGTCGGTCAGAGAGATTTCTGGATGAAGGATGAGTGCCATCTACACCAGTATGTGAGCTGAGAATAGGGCCCTTATATCTAGCCAGTATGTCATCTACCACCATTTCTGAAGAATGCGCAAGATCCATGATCATGCCTTTCTTATCCATCTCTTTGATAACATTGATCCCAAATTCTGTAAGACCGCCTCTGTCTACACCATGGGCAGAACCACCCATTTCATTGTCAAAAAAATGTGTAGGTCCTAGCATCCTGACACCAGCATCATAGACTTTCTGAAGGTTTTCGATTTTTCCTTCCAGACAGTGTCCCCCTTCTATGCCGAGCAGACCACCGATGGCATTGGGGTTGCTTTTTCTAGCTGTCAGTAAATTCTGAAAATCTTTTTTGGTTCTGATTACAATGAAGTTGCCTCTTTCTTTGTCGGCGTACTTGTGCAGTTTTTTGCATTGATAAAGAGCTCTACCTATCAGGCTAAACCAAGTAGAAAGTGGTTGTCCTTGACCTATGCATAATGGCGTTATCATGTCCATAGCATCCGCACTGTTCTTATCGAAGTTTTGCCCCTTTGGAGATTTTGTAACTATGGTGAAGGCTTGCAAGGCCATATTGCCTTCTCTCATTCTCGGAAAATCTACATGTCCATAGTCTTTTTTCTTGGTGAGATTCCTGTCCCACAATAAAGCATCACAATGCAGGTCACCAATAAAATCCGTCTGTGCTATCAGCTGCTGGGCTTGCTTGGATATTTTATAGGGCTTAGCTAGTGTCGTTTTGTTCTTGCCTTTTTCGACTATGGGTGGAGCTATAGTAATAAATAGAAGATATGCCAGCAATAATACCAACGATGTATAAACTAGAATTTTCTTTATTAACCTCATCTTATGCCTACTAATG
>CAZKXO010000446.1:0-2425 GCA_964556525.1 uncultured Saprospiraceae bacterium | reverse complement strand
TGGTTGTAGCAATGTTGATTACTCCAGCTGCTACAGCATTACTTCTATCTGACAGGCTAAAAACCGTTTTAGTTATTTCTGGCTTTATAGGTGTGATTGCTGCAGTAACCGGATTAGTTTTGGCGATAATCTTCGACACGACCCCTGGTCCAGCAATGACGATATGCGCTACAATGTTTTACTTCCTTGCTGTTTTGTTTTCTCCGACGCAAGGTATAATTTTCAAAGCCTATCAAAATTATGTAGAAAAGAAGCGTATTATCAGAGAAGATATATTACGACAAGTAGTCAAAAAAATGCCTGAAAGAGGCATGTCTACAACGGAACTATCCAAACGACTCAATCTCAGTCAAAATAAAATCCAGCACTATGTTTCCATAATGGCTAAAAGTAAATTACTCGCCTATGAATCAGATAAAATCTTATTAACCTCAGCAGGAATAGATAAAGCGGAGCAATTAGTAAGAGCGCATCGGTTATGGGAAACTTACCAAGTAACAAAGATGGGGTTAGCGTCTGATCAGATACACAATGAGGCAGATCAGTTGGAACACTTCCTTTCTGAAGAATTGCTGGATGAAATTGATTTGGAATTAGGCTTTCCTACAAAGGATCCTCATGATTCTCCTATCCCTTCTAAGAAGAGTTAATCGTAATATTAGGTACCTACAGACTGAGGCTTCTTGTCACAAGCTCCATCGCAATTACCATATAGATTTAAAGAGTGATGAGTAATGTTGAATTTTAATAATTCACCCATTGTTGCCTTTATATTTTGAATTCTGGGATCACAGAATTCTAACACTTTGCCACAGTCTACACAAAGTAAGTGGTCGTGTTGTTTGAAACCATATGACTTTTCATATTGGGTGAGGTTTTTCCCAAACTGATGTTTCTTTACTAGGTCGCAACTAACTAAGAGATCTAGAGTATTGTAAACTGTAGCTCTAGATACACGATAATTTTGATTCTTCATATGGATATACAAAGCTTCGGCATCAAAGTGATCAGTTCTTTTATAGATCTCCTCTAAAATGGCATAACGTTCAGGAGTTTTTCGGTACTCCTGATTTTCCAGATGAATTGTAAAAATATGTTTTACCTCATCTATGATTTTCTGATTGTGCTTTACTATTTCATCATTATTGCTCATCCTCTAGTATTAGTCTAGTCACATTAGTGATTCCGTCTAGTTTCTTTATTGAATTCATAACTTGAGATAGTTGATCTTTATTCTTTACAAAAATACTAACCTTTCCTTCAAAATAACCTTCATCACCTTGTATACTAAAGGAACGGATGTTCACACCTAGCTTATTACTTATTTCATTGCTTATGGCTGTAATTACCCCTGGACCGGAGTCTACTCCTATAATTGACAACATCACTGTGAAATTTGTACCAATTTTTTTTGACCACTCTGCCTTTAATACTCTATAGCTATAATTTGCTAATAAGTGAGTAGCATTCTTACAATTTGTTCTGTGAATTTTCAGCCCATCTCCAGCAGTAAGATATCCGAAAATATCCTCGCCCTGTACAGGAGTACAACACTTGGCTAGCGAAAACTCATATTGGTCTGCTGATTCTCCATTTACAAAAATACTTGACTTATTAAGTGTATCTGCTTTTCTTGGTCTTTTAGGAGGTAGGTCGGCAGGAGCTTGTATGCCCGAATTAGTCTCCTCTACATGAATCTCTTTTAGACCCTTTATTTTACCATTTTCTATTTCAAATTTTTTGAAATCAGGCAGCTTGATTTCCTCGACAGAGATAGCATAATACAGATCTGGTCTATTGCTGTATCCATAATGCTTAACAAAGAAATCTATATTTTCATCAAATGGAATTTTGGCATTTTTCATCTTTCGCATCATAGACTCCTTTACAAACTCTCCTTTCTTTCCCTTCTCCTCTTTCATGGCTGATCTAATCTTAGATCGTGCTTTACCTGTCACAGTAAGTTTCAGCCAAGATTCTGATGGTTTTTGACTTTTATTGGTAGTTACACTTACTTGATCGCCGTTCTGTAACTGATGCCCCATAGGAACCAGCTTGTTGTTCACCTTTATGGCAGTAGCATGATAACCGACTTCTGAGTGCACATCGAAAGCAAAATCTAGAGCTGTAGCTCCTTCAGGCAATATTTTCATATCTCCATCAGGAGTAAATACAAATACTTCCTTCGAAAACAAGTTAGACTTAAAGTCGTTAAGAAATTCTAGTGCATCACTATGTTGTGTATCTAAAAGAGCTCTTATGTTATCCAGCCATCTATCATATACACTATGATTGCTCTTTACACCTTTGTATTTCCAGTGTGCAGCAAACCCTCTTTCTGCAATATCATCCATTCTTTCAGACCGGATCTGGACTTCCACATATTTCCCATTTGGTCCTATAACTGTAGTATGTAAAGACTCAT
>CAZKXO010000445.1:0-2426 GCA_964556525.1 uncultured Saprospiraceae bacterium | reverse complement strand
TAGTGTTGTTCCTTTATGGTCAGTTAAATGACTATCTACTTCTTCAGAAGTTTTATCTATGAATATCCATTGTTTATCTGCTGAAGGAATAGCTGATCGCCCTAGAATAATTCTTCTGAATTCTACAAGATCAAGTGCGGTTAAAAGATTATCATCATTGATATCTGCTGCTGCAGCTTGGTATTCGCCAAGTGGCAGTAACCCCAAGACATGTCTATGCACACCAATAAGATCCAGAATAGTAATATCCTCTAAGTAGTTGGGGTCGTCATATTGGAAGTTCAACTTTAGAATTTCAGTTGAACTTTCCATAGCAAACTCAAACCTTCCCTCTTCATCAGAGGTGGTTCTTAATAATTCATCAGAAAAGTCACTGAGCCCTACGCTAACTGCTGCTTGTGCTTCTCCTCCAAGATCTGTGATAATGCCACTTATAGTCATCATCTCTTCTTCTTGTACACAATTACCAAGGATCACGACATCTTCTAAGTCCCAAGCGGTTACGGCAGAAGGATTGCCTATTTGACAATATCCTAGAAGCTCAAATGTAAAAATGGAAGTTGTTGCTACTTCAAATACTGGATCATTAAAAAGATATTCATCTAATTGCCACGATAAGGAAGTACTGTTATCTACTGATCTAAATACTTCCATGCCATCTCGTAAAACTCTCAAGCCATACTGAGTAGGGTAGTTATTGATGCCATCCGCTCCATCGATCCAATCAAAACTTTCAGGCGCTTGTTGATAAAATCTTATACCACCTAGAGATAAAGTTTCTCCTGCGTCTGGTGCTACGGTGATGTCAAATCTAAATGCAAGATCTGAGTCTTCTACAAAATTACATGACAATTCTGAGCTTACGCATAAGGCTCTTGTATCATTAAGGCCTGGTGTGCAAGAGTGACTATTTACTTCTGGGCTTCTTCTTTGTATAACAGTACCTGTCACAGATCCACACATGAGGTCGGTTACAATATTAGGAGTGAACTCAGAATAATCTTCTTGCGAAGCTATATTCAGATAGGCACTGCATTCGTCCAAATTATAGTGTAATAGCGCTCCGATTTGATTATCGCCTTGCACTGTATTTGAAGCGAGAGTGTAAAAGCCTTCAAGACCAGATGTCTCTTGAGACATAACTGTATTTGCTTGCGTATTACTCATGAGTTGCATCCAAGGTGGTGAATCTTCCCATTTGTAAATACTCAGATTACTATCGTCCAAGTTATTGTCTGCATTATCAGATGTAGAATATGTAAAGCTCACAGTTCCATCCGGAAGGCTAGCAAAGTTATTGGGCACAACATGCCAATATCGATCAGCTACATTTAAGCCATCAGTACTTCCTGCGATATTGAGATCGGTAACTGTTGGTGGTAAAGGACTATTGTCAGCAGCTGTAGCATAAGTAGTTACTGATATATTGCTTTCATCGCTTCCGTTATTAGAGCCAATACTAAACTGAGCATTGAGTTGCTCAGTACCGTTATGAAATGGAATAGCATATGGACCAGTTCCTCCATCGACACCCCAGATCACAGTTGTAGGAGAGTTTGCTAGAACCCCTCCACTTGATGCAACTATTGCTCCTGTTGAAGAATCGTGAAGTAACAGCCTATTGTCATTTAACCTTAGGATGGCCTCTCCAAGATCAAGTACACCATCTATGGATAAGTTTTGATCTTCAAGTACTAATTGATTTCCAGATACAGACAGATTGAAAAAGTTCACTTCGTTTCCTGATATAGCAGGCATCCCGCCAAAGAAATTTAGTGTTCCCGCTGGCGTGGTAAACACCGGCATGGAACTATTATTTTCGAACCCTGTACCTATGTTGATTATACCTAAGTTATTAAGGGTTCCACTGTCGTGAATATATTCTCCTTGTACATGTAGGACGGCATCATCTTGAACTGTAATTACACAGCCACCATTATACATCTGTGATGACAAATGATATGTCATCAAAAATGCAATTGTAAAAAGTATGTATTTCATGTCTTATCCTTTTAGATTATTTATGAAAATGAAATCCAAAGGATTAGTTATGGACATGTGATTGATGTATTTACAAATTGGCCGTTATCATCAACAGTTACTCTAAAGCAGCTTCCGTTAGGAGACGTGAGGATTATACCGTTAGCAGAATTAGAAACATATACGTCTCCATCAGCTACTTGGACTCTTGCGGCCGGAGCAGTCGTACCAAATCCTACATTACCGTTCTCATTTACTCTTAGTGCTGGATTCATTGGGTTAGATCCGTCATTGAGTACGTTAAGTGTAGGAGCACCATCGACACCTACGACCATTAGTCGAGCGCCAGGAGCAGTTGTGCCGATACCGACTCTGCCGTTATCATTTACTCTGATAGCTGGATCCATAGGATTGGTTCCATCAGCTAGTACGTTAAGTGTAGGAGC
>CAZKXO010000444.1:0-2442 GCA_964556525.1 uncultured Saprospiraceae bacterium | reverse complement strand
AGAATCACTTGCTTCATGAGGACCTACATTACTACCATGGTAATAAAGAGAATCAGGGTCAATCTCCTTATTTGTAGAAGCACAATCTGTATTGGTACAAATAGAATTAATAGAAGAAGAGCAAAATTTACAGAACCAAACTAGTGTTTCCTCTTCATCATTTATGTCCACTCTAATATCTACACAATTCCAATGAAAATATAAAGAACATTTTTGACAGACAACATAGTTATCATGCTTTAGAATTGTTGTTTTACACTCATTACAGTTAACATCAGAACTTTCATTTTGCCATATAGAAACATTTACAAGAGTATCATTGCATGCAATTACAGTAGAAACATTAGTACTTGGTTGACATTCACAATCTTGATTTCTCTTACAATTCATATATTGATTTTTAGAAGGCATATCAGATACTATTGTTTGTACATTATTTGCATTAACATTTACATATTTAGCGCTACTACTAAAAACAATTCTTGTACCTGTATACAGAGATTGTGAGTTCTCATTAATTATGTTACAGTCTGATTTTGATACAAATGAGGGTAAGAACACTGTGACGATTCTACTGCATCTATTGCTTTCCTGAAGTTAAGAACCAACCGACCGAGTCCGCGATTGTTCAAATGAACATTGTCATAATATAAGTCTGTGCGGATCAGACCTTCCTCTGTAACAAATGATGAGATGCTGTCACAGAAAGATACTCTCACACTTGATCTGCAGTTGGCCTCAAATGCCCTATTCAGTTGGGAGATGACTTGGTTGGTATTGTTACTTCTGTTGACAGGGATCAGTCTAGGTAGAGTACTGGAGATAATAACATGAGCTGAAGGGAATTTTTCAAGCGTTGTGTTTATTAAATCTCTAGCTCTGCTCTCACACTTTTCAGCGGATACACGAGTGACATCATTTGTCCATGCCTGTAGAATCACATATCTTGGATTATCATAAGAACAGTCTTCAACAAGTCGCTGGACATCGGTGATAGATCCACCAGACTTAGCAAAGACTTGGGTGGATCTACCCCTGTAAAATCTTTGCCCATTTATCCGCTTGCACATCGAGTTACTGAATATCAGAACTTGAGGTTGCTTAGGAGATCTATTGTCCTTCTTGGAAGTAGTATCTTTGACTTGAGTTGAGTTCTTGGTTTTAGTAGCCGGAGTTGTTGTTGGTCGCAGCGCTCTCCTGTCTGGTGTGCTGAGCAGTGAGATGCTGGGGGCAGAGGGAACAGCCGGGGGAGAGTCATCAGGAACACTGGGGGCTGCTGAGGGGACAGTAGGGGTTACGTCCTCAGTAGATTGTACTTCATCTTTCAGTAAGTTGAACGAGTTTGTTAGAACTACCGGCACAGGAGTCTGTTTCTGTGACAATCCTGCTACAGTTTTTGGTACTTGGAAGTCTTCGGCCTGATGGGATTTAAGGCTTTCCAGCTCGCTTTGTAATCTGGCATTCCTATCACTCATTTCCCTATATGAGTTAGAAAGATGAGTATAATTGCTCCTCAGTTCTTGAAATTGTACCAGTTGTAGCTTGTAATCTTCTACCTTCTTTTTAAGAGAAGTTATAGTATCTTTAAGTCTGGGCACTTCATCAACTACATGATTGGTTTGTGTACTTGTTTCAGTTACAGAAGGTGATGCTGTTGTACTGGTGCTAGTCATACTGCTGTAAGTTACTGAGGATTTCTGCTGCATAGGTGTAGAAGCCATGGATGGGGGACTAAGGTGATCAAGTGAAGAAATTGACATATTAGGTTCACTTGCTTCATCCTGTTGACCAGAGATCTTTTGTTCGATGTCATCAAGGGTGAATTCAACCCACAAACCATGTAGGCTACCTTGCACATGTAGTGTGGTAGTACTGCTATAACTTGTTATTGTAACTATGGCAGATTCGCCATTGTCATTCCTCATATTGCATTTATAAATCTGTCCATTTTTGCCTTTAGGTGTTGGTTCACCATATAGGGCTGTAAGTTCAGTTGCTACTTTGGAGAAACTGATTGGGTTTACATATACCGTTGTCGATTGTTTGTTTGTCTTGATTTTGTACAGAGAAGTTCCAAAAATCTCTTCGTTACTGAAGCCATTAAAACTATCCATGATGCTGGTACTGAGTGAAAACCAAGCATGGCTAACTGCTTCGAAGGTAGTGTTCATAATTTCCATTGTGAATACATGAAGTCAATACTTATCTGAAGTCTAGAGAGTCTCAGTAATAGAGTACAGCTAACAGTTACTTTTTCTAATTCACCCTGTATATAAAACTTGAAATTCTTAGTCTGAGAAGTAAACATCCACTTCAAGGATAACCCTGGTTTTGACAGGCGTAAATTGATGTAACATAAACTCTGCAAATCCAGTTAAGGACAAAGTCAGCAGTGAAGGACAAGAAGGACATATTCATGAGGGCATAAGTGTTCTACGTTTA
>CAZKXO010000443.1:0-2450 GCA_964556525.1 uncultured Saprospiraceae bacterium | reverse complement strand
ATCTTTTACATCTATAAAGTGGATACCTTCTTCTAGGTTTTCAAAAAATGGGCTGGATTGAAAATCTCCTTTGTCCAGGCTATAGGTCACTTCGCCTACTCCTAGTGATGTGGATATATCTACAGATCCTATGCTCCCACAACCTATATGGGTAGTTACAACAGAGTCGATAACAATCCTCTCATATGGGAAGTGTGTCGCCGCACTCTCCACTACAACATCCAGCACACATACTATCTCCGAAGAAATTGGATTCTGATTAATCTGATGTAATCTCGGAGGCGTCTGAAAGGTAGGATACTGAAAAGCATTGACCACAGATAAAAAACAATTAAAATCAGTAGCAACAACAGAAGATACTGTCCCTATTCCTTCTAAGTGTGTTATGTCATTATTGCTCAATATAAATGGAATACTGTGTAATAGTGCTTCTCCCACAAAACCCCAATCTGTACCCAAGAGTATCTTTCCATTAGAGTAAGTCATATTGGTGACTCTGGCATTATGACGGCCAGGTATCGTAAATAAGTGTCTCGTGTCTAGATCATATCTGTAGAAATTCTGATCTCTAGATCCGTAATACAGTGCTCCTTGATGATCGAAGGTAAATGCACCAAAAGTATGCTCTGTTAATCCAAGTGATGCAACTAGTGATGTAGTACCATCACTAACATCTATAGTATACAGATTGGTGAGAGAATCCATACCGTAAAGTGTACCATCGGGATGAAATCCCATATCTACAATACCACTTCTATCCAAAGTAGTAACGGGTGTATGTGTACATAGAAAATCGTCGAATGTATAGAGGGTATTGTCATCTTCTAGCATAACATACAGCGTCTGAGCATAGGTCATGCTCAGGCATGCGGATATAACCATCCAAAAAACTCCTATAGTAAACCTAAGGGTCGGGGCTGTAATCATTCTGAAATCCTATTATACTTTGGGTGATATTACTAAGTAATATCTTCTTATAATTTGCAATTACCTTGCCAGTGTATCATCCATAAATTCTGAAATATCTAGCCAATAAAAATTAGCTAAATCACACAAAATTAGCTCATCATGCTTGGGTATATGTGATATTCTATGCCCATAGATAAATCTTTACTGTGCTCTTTAACATTATTGTGCTTTTACTATAGCCTAATCCTCTTCTTATTAATCTTTTGAGATGTGTTCTCATATTAAGGTGCATTCTCTCTATCCTATTAGTCCCATATCTGGTAGTTAGGTGAAGTGTCTTTGGTATTAGAAATCTATATTGTTTTAACTTATCAGTATATATTCTTGATGCCTTGGCAAGTATTATTGTATCAGTCACTCTTCTGATAGTCTTATTCGTGCGAGCTCCTACAGATACTCTGACAACCTCATTAGTCTGTCTACAAAAAGCAGATACGATCCATATTCTTTTTGTTTTTACACGTATGAAAGTGCATAACTCGTCGACTTCATAATGATTGCCAGAATACAACAAAGGTGGTGTTAAAGCAGCTGCAATTTTCTTAATCCTGCTGATGACTGTAGATGCAGATATTCTGAGTAATCTGGACATTGATCTTATCCCAACTCCCTCTTTGAGCAGCAAGGTTATATAATCATCTACACAACTGCTGTATGCTTTGTATGTGTAGTCTATCAACTGCCTCTTCCCACAACTAGTGCACTTATAACGTTGCTTCCTATTACTTGTAAAACCATTTTTGACACATCTACAATTACAGTTTTTACACATGACCAAATCTGTTACACTAGGTCTGGCATAATCGATTTTAAGACCTTGTAATCGCATGAATCATCATTTGTTATGACTAGTCTTAACCTCAAATCATGCCAAATTTCTTCAATTTCTATTGTGCATCAAGCTCTTATCTTAGCTATGACCAAATTTGTTACATTACCTACTTACGATAGCGTGGTACTTAAAACTAGTAAATACCAGAACGCTCATAGCCAAAACAATTGTAGCCCAATAAAAATAATCATAATTTAAATAATCGATTAACCTCCAGTATTGTTGATAATTATGATTAAGCATGAACCAAATCAGATTATATAGTCCATGAGTAAGGACACTTGAAATTAGCCCAAACCTCAAATACATTATAGAGAAAAAAATACCTAAAACAAAGGCAACAATAGATTGCGTTACATCAAAATGAACCAAACTAAAAAACAAAGAGGACAATAAAATTGAAATCAAAATATTTCGCTGAACCCTGATTAGGTTATTCAAAAGATATCTCCTGAACAAAACTTCTTCGAATAAAGGGAGTATAATTATAAATTTAATCCCTATTAGGATGGAATTCCAATCTGAGACTGAAGATTCGAAAGTATTTTCTAACAATTCAGCAGATCTACTGAAAATTTGGTCAAACCTAAAAATGGGATCTACAAATATCCTTAAGAGCAATGCTAAAAATAGACTCCTTAATAACATC
>CAZKXO010000442.1:0-2484 GCA_964556525.1 uncultured Saprospiraceae bacterium | reverse complement strand
TAAGTGCTTCATAAATTAGTCTACAAAGGTAGGCGCTTAGCACTTAGGTATCAATCATCATATGATGATTTATAATAATATGTTTTTAGGCTACATTACTGTATGATCTATAAGGTATATCAGCCTTGTCTAGTATACTCTTGAAAATATTTACGGACCTGCTTTCGCAGAATTCTTGCTTGATAGTTGCTTCTATTGCCTCCAAGCTTCTGATACCTGAGTTAGGAAAAAGAGCTGATAATACTTGTCTTACAGATCTCAGGTAATGAGAATAAATGCATATTCCATATTCTACTTCTTTGGTTCCGAAAAGATTTACAAGTCCTGTATCTCCTTTTCTACCTTGGATAAGTAGGTCGCCGTCTTTGTTGATGTGAACATTCCAATTTTTATTCATGATCGTCGAATTTTTTGTTATTAGTAACTTAATTATTGATTACAATACAAGTATCTAATTAATCATGCATTATATTTGCACGATAAAAAATCCGCTATGTCGACCAATAAACATGCCCTCATTCGCTATAGAGTAATAGACAAATGTCTCAGGCAAGTAGACCGTACTTGGAACTGGAAAACCTTAGCTGTTGCTTGTGCTCAGGAAATAGAAAAGGTGACTGGCAGAGCCACTACCCTTTCTGAGCGGACCATCAAAGGTGATCTTCAAAGTATGAGAAATGATGAAGCGCTCGGTTATTTCTCTCCTATCGAATACGACAGAGCGGAAAAGTCCTACTACTATTCTGACAGAAACTACTCTATCACTGAAGCTCCTCTTAACAAGTCTGATAGTGAAGAACTCAAAAGCGCTATAGGGCTGCTGAGACAGTTTACAGGATTTCAACATCTGGAAGGAATAGAGAACATCATTCAAAAGCTAGAATTGCTGGCCTATGAGTCTATAGCCAAGACAAAGAATATTGTTCACCTGGCCCAACCTGCAGCAATTCCAGGACAGAAACATCTGGACACCTTATATGATGCAATAAAAGAAGAGAAGGCTCTATCTATTTCCTATAAGCCTTTTGGTAAGGAGGCACAGGTGTTTGTTATCAGCCCCTATCTGCTGAAGGAGTATGATAATAGATGGTACCTCTATGCTAGGAATCACAGCAAAAATCAACTCAGAACTTATGGACTAGAACGAATAGAATATCTCAAGCCGACCTTACAAGAATATGTGGAAGCCCAGAATTTTGAGCCCGACAGATACTTCCAAGATATTATCGGAATCACCTTAGAACCACAGAAAAAGGCACAGAAAGTTCAGTTCGAAGTATATGGGAATACAGTTAATTATATAAGGACCAAAGCACTACACCATACCCAAAAGGAAACTTCTGAAGGAAAATTTGAAATCCAACTGATACCTAATTTCGAGTTAGAAAGTTTGTTATTGTCCTTTGGAGAAAATTTAAAAGTCACTGGCCCGAAACCTTTGCAAGTCAAACTAGCTAGACGAGTGCAAGCACTTGCTCAATTGTACCAAGAATAAAAAAGGGCATCAAAATAATTCATACTTCTATTTCAGCGTTGTTATAACACAAGGCAAAATCATGAAATCCATTTTAATAGTTCTTTCGCTGCTCTCATGTGGCATATATCTTTCTGCACAATCTGGTGCACCGCATCCAAAATTTAGCAACTTTATAGGTGAGCTGTATAGAATGCCTATAATAGAAACCATTACTCCTAAAGGGTATAAAAAAAAGGGCTTGCAGGAAGCATACGGAGAGAATGTGTATGATTATCCCAAGATTGGAGAAATAGATCTGCCTGAACTCAAAATTCCCGAAACCTATATTCACGATAGCAAGTTTCCTGGAGTAGATAGAAATACGCAGTATGCTATGATTCTAGAATCCAAGATGACAATCACCACAAGAGCTTGCTATGAGTTTAGTCTTAACTCTGATGATGGTTCTATCCTATGGATAAATGGGGAGAAGATAGTAGATAATGATGGTGGACATGGTATGCGGATGCGCAAAGATTCCGTTGTATATGACGCAGGCACATATGATGTAAAGGTCTGGTATTTCCAAGGTTTAGCAGATAGATTTGGAATAGAGTTGGATGCAAAGATTATTGGTCGTCCGGCGGTCTGTAGAGATGAAGCCAGTTCGCGGCCAGAGACAAGTGCTACTGAAAAAATCAATTTTCAGAGTGAAGTACTTTTTAATGTGGCATCCAATCGAATTACCTCTGCTGGTATAGAGGCACTTAAATTACTGGCTGAAAAAATTCAGAAAGAGAAAATATTACAGCTAACCATAATAGGACATACCGACAGCTCCGGAACCGAAAAATATAATCTGGGTCTCTCTAAAAGAAGAGCAGAAAGTGTAGCAGCCGCGCTTAGACCACAATTGGATTATGAAATAAAAATTATCACAAAAGGTCTAGGCGAACAGCAACCAATAGCCAGCAATGAAACCGATGAAGGCAGGGCAAAGAATCGTAGAGTAGAAATAATCCTTAAGA
>CAZKXO010000441.1:0-2493 GCA_964556525.1 uncultured Saprospiraceae bacterium | reverse complement strand
ATTGAAGAAGGGGTAGCAACAATACAGTTGAATAGGCCTAAAGTGTATAATAGTTTTAATAGGGCTATGGCTTTGGAAGTGCAGGATGCTTTAGATCAGAGCGAAGCTGATAAAGAAGTAAGGTGTATCTGCATTACAGGAACAGGAAAAGCTTTTAGTGCAGGACAAGATCTACAGGAAATAGTGGCAGAGGATGGACCAGACTTACCTGTCATCTTACAAGAGCATTACAATCCTATTATAGAACGAATAGTAAAAATTGAAAAGCCAATCGTGGCTGCTATCAATGGAGTTGCTGCTGGAGCTGGAGCGAATATAGCTTTAGCTTGCGATATTACAATTGCTAAATTCTCGGCAACTTTTATTCAAGCTTTTTCTAAGATAGGGCTGATACCAGATAGTGCTGGGACTTACTTTTTACCAAGAATTGTAGGGCGAAGCAAAGCTATGGCTCTTGCGATGTTAGGGGATAAGGTGACTGCCGAAGACGCGGAAAGAATGGGTATGATTTATAAAGTAGTAAGTGATGAATTGTTTGATGATGAGATAAAGAAAACTTGTTTGAAGATGGCAAAGATGCCAACGTTCGGATTAGGTTTGACCAAAAGAGCAATCAATCAAAGTTTTAATAATGACGTCCTTCAACAATTAGCATTGGAAGATGAGTTACAAACTAAAGCTGGGATGTCAGAAGATTACAGTGAGGGGGTGCGTGCATTTTTAGAAAAAAGAAAGCCTACTTTTAAGGGCCGTTAATAAAGTGATTAAAAATGAAAGTAGGCGTAATAGGTAGCGGTTCAATGGGCTCAGGTATCGCTCAAGTAGCAGCAACAGCTGGACATGAAGTATATCTCTGTGATAGCAACCCTGATGCATTAAGTAAGGCAAAAGATAAGCTGTTAAAGATTTTAAATCGATTGGTAGAGAAAGGTAGAATAGATGACCCAACTGCTAAGGCGATCTTTGGTAGAATTTATTTCATGCCTGATTTTAAGAGCTTTGGAGATACCGACTTAGTGATTGAAGCCATTATAGAAAAACTGGAGATTAAGCAATCGGTATTTAAATCTTTAGAAGAAGTAGTGGGTAATGATTGCATTTTAGCTTCGAATACCTCTTCTCTATCTATTGCGAGTATTGCAGGAGCATGTGAGCATCCTTCTAGGGTAGTTGGTATACATTTTTTCAATCCAGCGCCACTGATGAAGTTAGTAGAAATTATTCCTGCTATCCAAACTAGCAATGTAGTTTTAAAAAAGAGTAGAGAAATTATTGACAGCTGGGGCAAGCTAACTGTTTTGGCGAAAGATACTCCGGGATTCATAGTAAACAGAGTGGCAAGACCTTTTTATGGTGAAGCACTTCGAATTTTAGAGGAAGGAGTAGCGGATGTGGCTACTATTGATTGGGCTATGACAGAATTGGCGGGCTTTAGGATGGGACCTTTTACCTTGATGGACTATATTGGTAATGACGTGAACTATGTTGTAACAGAGACAGTGTTTAAGGCATTTTATTATGATCCTCGGTATAGACCATCGTTTACACAGCAACGGTTATCACAAGCAGGATATCATGGCCGCAAATCTGGAAAAGGTTATTACGACTATTCTGAAGATGCTGAAAAACCGACTCCAAAGAAGGACGAAAATTTAGGGAATAAAATCGCAGATCGTATAGTGATCATGCTAATCAATGAAGCAGCAGATGCTCTATTTTTAAATGTTGCTTCTAAAGAAGATATAGATACCGCCATGACCAAAGGGGTGAATTATCCTAAAGGACTTTTGAAGTGGGCGGATGAAAAAGGAATCGTTAATTGTGTTTCTCAATTGGATGAAATGTATGACTTATATCGAGAAGATCGATATAGATGTAGTCCATTGCTCAGAAAGATGGCAAAACAAAGTCAAACATTTTATTCATGAAGCAGTTTTTAATTCTAATCTTATTGCATGTTCTTTTGTGCACAATAACACTAGCACAATCAATCACACAACTTAGTGATATGCCCGAGCGTGTTTCTAATCAGGCTGTGACCTATGCAGAGGTGAATGGCAATGGATATGTGTACAGTTTCTCAGGAATTGATTCTACACTCGTGTACTCTGGTATCCATCAAAAAGGATATAAGTACGATGTCGCCAATGATACTTGGGAAAAGATAGATCCTTTACCAAGTGGTAATGGCAGAATAGCTGCTGGGGCTAGTTTTGTCAAGGGGAGAATTTACATTATTGGTGGTTATGAAGTGTTTGAAGATGAATCAGAGATTTCAGTAGACCTAGTACACGTATATGATCCTGCAACAGATACTTTTTTGCCTGATGCAGCGCCAATTCCAGTACCCATCGATGATCATGTACAAGCTGTCTGGAGAGATAGCTTGATTTATGTAGTCACTGGATGGAGTAATGTGACTAATGTGCCCGATGTGCAGATATTTAACCCATCTGAGAATGAATGGATGGTAGGTACTCCAGTTCCGGATAA
>CAZKXO010000440.1:0-2510 GCA_964556525.1 uncultured Saprospiraceae bacterium | reverse complement strand
GCATAAGAATTATCTATCCTGCCTCTGTATAAAATTTTCTTATTCTTCTCATCATAGACGACCACTTCAGGTGCAATAGTCGCTTTCATCTTCTCTGCCTTCTTTTTGAAGTAGTCAGTCTTACATGGAAGTTGCAGCTTATATTTCTCTTTGAATGCCTCTATTTTAGGGGGTTTGGAAGAAAAGTTGGGCCAATAAGCTATAAACTGGCAAGAGGGACTATTGAATTCTTCATACAAGCTGTTAATCTCACCTGTCATATTCTGTGAGATCTTACATTCGTCTAACAAAAAGAAATTTACTGATATACTATCTGAATAGAGTTGTCCTTTTGCCACTATAGAAGTAGTCATCAAGGCAGCTAGACCTATTATCTTGCATAATACTTTGGAGCCTGACATAGACACAAAGGTACAAGCTATTGGACTATGAAAAGTTAATAAACTTTGAATTCAATAAAATTCTCTACTTAGAGTATATTTATTCACGCCAAATGAACGAGAAGAGAAACATCATCTGCTATGGTGAAATGCTTTGGGATTGCTATCCAGACACAAAAAAGCCCGGAGGAGCACCACTAAATGTAGCTGCTCATCTAGCTATGCATGGCAACCAAACCTCGATTATAACTAAAGTCGGAAAGGACAAGCTAGGGACAGAGCTTCTAGCTTTTGCCAAGGCTATAAATGTAGATTGCAATTATGTGCAAGAAACTAAGGACTTAGAGACGGGACAAGTTTTGGTTACCTTGACCGACAAGGGCATACCTCATTATGAGATTTTAGCACCGGTAGCCTGGGATAATATTGAAAATGAAGAGCAACTGAACTCTGCTGTTGCCAACTCGGCTGCTTTTGTATATGGCAGTCTGGCTGCTAGAAATCCCATCAGCAAAAAGACTTTGCTTAATCTGCTCAAATTGTCAAATCTTAATATCTGTGATTTGAATATCAGGCAATCCTATTTCAGTCGTGATTTGTTACATGAATTATTATCAAGGACACATATCCTAAAAATCAACGAAGAAGAAGCAGTACTCCTTTCAAAGCTATTCAACCTTAAGTATGAAAAGCTGATGGAAAAGATTGCTGATAAGTTTGGTCTGGATATGGTCATTCTTACTTTGGGTTCTAAAGGCGCTGAAGTCTTAGAACAAGGGATTGTGTATAAAACAGGTACTTACAAAATAGTACCTGTAGATACCGTTGGCAGTGGTGATGCCTTTCTTGCTGCCTTTATACATAGCTTACTAGCTGGAGAAAAAATAGAGAGTGCCTTGGACCATGCAATGCTAATGGGTGCATATGTGGCTACACAACAGGGAGCTATCCCCCACCACAATCTTGATATGATCGCCAAACTGAAGAAAACAGCTTAATATTTTCGGATTGAAAAGTATCTGGTTTGATAAAAAAAACAGACCTTAAGAGTTCATAAAAATGAAATGAAAACTTACTTTGTATTCTCAACTATAATACTTCTTCTGTTTGCCATCATTTTACTCTTTACATTTACAGCTTGTACAGAAAATGAGGACCCAAGTTTAGAGGTCTGGGAAGAACTATTCAATGGCCAAGACCTATCAGGATGGACAGCTAACTTCAATAATGAGCTAGTAGGTGTCAACTATAAAAACACATTCCGAGTAGAGGGTGGCCTTTTGAGAGCCTCTTATACAGAATGGGACAGCTTTAATAATAAGTTTGGTCACCTGTTCCACGAAAAGTCTTTCAGTTATTACAAAATAAAGAGTCAATACCGTTTTGTAGGAAAACAGCCTGAAGGCGGAGAGGAATGGGCATATAAAAATAATGGACTGATGCTCCATTGTCAGTCGCCAGAGAGCATGACTTATGCACAAGCATTCCCTATGTCATTGGAATTCCAACTCTTAGGAGGTAATGGTCAAGATGAAAGAACAAATGGGAATCTTTGCACTCCGGGCTGTGATGTTATCATAGATGGTAAATTTGTGGAGGAGCACTGTATCTCAGCCGATAGTCCTACCTATCATGGAGAACAGTGGGTAACAGCAGAAGCGGTCGTATTAGGCGACTCCATTATACATCATATTCTGAATGGTGATACCGTCATCAGCTACAGCAATCCTACTATCGGGGGCTGGTGCCCAGACTTAGACACAACGACCTTCATTACAGGTACTCCATTAAAGGAAGGTTTGATCTCTGTGCAGGCAGAAAGCCATCCTACTGATTTCAAAAATATTAGTGTACTAGACTTATGTGGCTGCATGGATCCAAAGGCAAAAAACTTCAAATCTTACTTTATAAAGTCTGACAATTCTAAATGTGTATATTGACACAACTTAATGAGTAGCATGCAACGAAAAATAAGAATGGGGATGGTCGGCGGTGGCCAAGGTGCTTTTATAGGTGAAGTACATAGAATGGCTGCAAGACTGGATGGGATGATAGAACTGGTATGTGGTGCCTTCAGCAGTAAAGCCAGCAAGTCTAAATCTTCAGGAAAGGCCCTTTTTCTAGATTCTA
>CAZKXO010000439.1:0-2519 GCA_964556525.1 uncultured Saprospiraceae bacterium | reverse complement strand
ATTTCCAGAAAGCCCTCTACTAAAAGCTTGTACTTCTCCGAACCTAGTGAATTTTCCTGTTAAGTTAACTTTGCCAATCGTGTAAATAGCACTTAGCAGAACTTTTTGTCTAGGGACAGCTACTTCAATTAATTCAGTAGCAGTAGTCCCTAACAATTGTAATCCTTGTGCATCATCTGCCGCACCTTCAAGTATTTCTGATGGAGTTTCTTGTTGTCCTGTTACTTCAGTAGTGTTAAAAGTAGCTGCTAGACTTACATTCAACTTATGATTTTCGCTAAAAGCCCATTTGTATGCAGCAACAAAATCAATACCTTGAGTTCTTGTATCAGCATGGTTCGTGAAAAATCTTATTTCTCTTGAATCTGGAAATAATGCAGCTACAGCTGGGTAGGTAGCAGTTGAGATTCTTTCTGTAATAACAATTCTTTCATCAATTGTGATTTGGTATGCATCTACTGTCAAGAGTAAAGCTCCACTAAATAATTTGGCGGTAAGTCCTAGGTTAAAGTTGTCAGAAATTTCTGCTTGTGGGTCTTCAATACCCAATTGTGCTAACCTTTCATCTGCAGAAGGTACTTGTCTCGTTATAATTACTGAACCGTTTTGAACAGTGGATGTGTTATTGATAGTGCCTAACTGAGACAAAGAAGGGGCTCTAAATCCACGGTTATAAGAACCACGTATAGAGAATAGGTTGCTTAGCTTATATCGAGCAGCTAGTTTACCAGATATGTTAGAGCCGAAATCAGAGTAATTTTCGAATCTTAGCGCTGCTGCCACTAAGAAGTCTTCTGAGATATCTGCTTCTACATCAGCATAAACACCAACATTTGATCTGTCAATATCGTTATCATCAGCAATGCCAGGCCTAGCACTTGAACCGACATCTTTTCCTAATGCTGCTAATGGTCCAGCTTGGAAAGATTCATCACTTCCACGTGTTTGATAGTATCTGTCTGTTCTAAATTGAGCACCAAATGCCAAATTTAGGCCTGCTATTCCGCCTACTGCTCCGAGATTTTTACTAACATCAGCGCTTACAATGTCTTGAGAGAAGTTATAAGTTCCTACGTGAAAAGAAGTAGGGGTCGCAGATCCAAAAGATGGATTTGTTGTATTGAAAATATCTAAAAACAGTCTATTGTTACCTTTAGAGTAGGATAAGTCAAAATTCCATCCATCAGCTAAATTCCTTTTGATTCCAGCTACATAAGAGAAGTCTGTTCCTCTACCAGGAGAAATAGGTACATATCCATCAGGAAACACGGTTAACACTGCTCTAGAGAATCTAGAAGGGTTACGGAAAAATCCAAAAGCAGTAATATCTTTTTGAGAAAAACCTCCAAATGCATAAACACTAAGCCCTTTATCTCCTAGGGGATAAGCTGCATTTACAAAAAACTGCCTTGTTTCATTTTCATTTGCACCATAATTGCCTACAACAAAATCATCATCTGGATAAATAGCTCTTTCAGCTCGAGGGTCTTCAGTGAAATAAGGATAGTCTTCGCTGGGCCCTGTAAAAACACCGTTACTGTCTACAGGTGCTTCAGGGTATAAGCCACCAGTATAATAGTCGGATCTGTTTGTTCCAGCAAAATCAAAATGTTCTAAAGTAAAATTGAAAAAACTGTTTTCTTTTCCTAAGCTGAAACCGTAATTAAGTGAATTTTTTATTGTAAATCCATCTCGGAATTCTCTACCGGCAGAAGCAGCATCATCAGGAGAAGAATAATGTTGTCCAAAAGTTGTCGTGAAGGAGCCCCCATCATTTTGATCGTTTAACCCAAGGTTGATTATTCCTGCAATAGCATCAGAGCCATACTGAGCAGCTGCACCATCACGAAGTACCTCAATTCTTTTAATGGCACCGGAAGGTATACTGTTTAAATCCGTAACTACTGTACCTAGGCCTGGAGCAACGTTTAATTGTAAAGTCGAAAATTGATGCCTTCTTTTTCCATTCACTAATACTAAGGATTGATCTGGACCTAAACCTTTTAATGAAGCGGGGTCCGCATAGTTAGTGGTTCCATTTACACCATACTTTGCAGAATTGAAAGAAGGGGAACTGTATTGAACTTGTTGTCCAAGATCAGTTTGTCCTGTAGCTTTTAATTCCTTCGCATCAATGACGTCAACAGGTACAGGGCGGTCAACATCTGTTCTGGGTTTACCTCGAGTACCAACTACTGTTATTTCTCCAAGTTCAACACCAGAAGATAATCGAATGTCATATGAAGTACGAGAATCTAATTCAATCTCTTGAGTGGTATACCCAGTATATGAAACGATAATAGTTTGACCTTCTGTAGCATTTAAGCTAAAAGAGCCGTCAATATCGGTAATTTCACCAATAGTGGTGCCTTTGATGGAGACCGAAGCACCAATCAGGGTCTCATTATTCTCAGCATCATAAATAACACCTGATATTTGCGCACTCAAAGAACTGTAGTTTGAAAGTATAATCGTCGTCAGAAAGAACACGAAAATAGAGAGTAGGATTTTTTTCATAG
>CAZKXO010000438.1:0-2538 GCA_964556525.1 uncultured Saprospiraceae bacterium | reverse complement strand
ATTACAACCATCAGCTGTAGATATTTCATATTCTACAAGAATTGTTTCACTTCTGTCAAATGTTTGTGTGATAGGACTGCTTGAGAATGCTTCTCCATTGATAGTCCAGCTTTGGTTAAAGCCAGTAGAAGCGATTGTCTCATCATCAAATCTAATCGTTACTTCATTTCCACTACAACTAATAGGAATTGCAGCAAACTCTGCTTTAGGAGCAACTCCAAATTGGTCTACTCGGAATGTTTGTGAAAATGGTCCTGAGCATCCATTGTTCAAATCTATAGTTACGGTGAAAACCTCTCCAGTTATTATTCCTGATATCGTATGACCAACTTGGGTAGTGGTGTTATTCCCATCTACTATAGTCCAATTGGCAACTGATCCGGCTAGGTTTATGAAATTGAATACAGTGCCTTGGGGCCCACAACTAACCAAGTCGACGTCGAAGTCTGGTTGCAAAAAGTCATTTGCATTAAAGCTATTCTCTATTGTTCCAAAACAGCTGTTGTCAAAGGTAGTAGTGACCGTAAAATTGTCCGAAACAATCAATGTAGTAAAAAAGTCACCGCTGAAAGTTTGCGTATTATTTCCATCTACGATTACCCAGTTGGCATTCGCAGCTGTAGTATTTGTGAAACTAAATAAATTTCCAGCTGCACTACACGAAACCAATTGAACATCTACTGCGGCAGCTATTAGATCATCGATTGTAAAGTTTTCTGTAACTGGACCAGCCTCACAACCATTATCTGTAACCATAGTGACAGAGAAATTTGGATTAGTAATTCTAGTGCTTACTGTACTACCAGTCAAAGTAACTGGTGCATTATTGCCATCCATTATAGTCCATGTAGTCGGTGTATCTGCTGGATTTACAATGGAAATAAGAGTGCCTGAGGCATCACATGATAATAACTCTACTTCAAAGAAAGCTGAGTTGATGAGGTCTTCCAGATTTATGGTTTGATTTTGTATGCTATTGCCACATCCATTGGTTGTTGTTATTTCTAATTCTACTCTTACCAGTTCATTTCTATTGAAGGTTTGTGTAATCGGACTGCTGGTAAAAATGGAACCGTTTATATCCCATCTTTGGGTGTATGCTGACGTGCCAGCAATGGTAGAGTCGTCAAATCTTAAGGTAACCTGATCTCCAGAACAGCTGATAGGAACTGCACTGAAGGTTGCTTTTGGAGCTACACCAAACTGATCGACACGAAAGGTTTCTGTAAAAGGTCCTGCACAACCATTATCAAGATCAATAGTGACGGAAAAAGTTTCGCTTGTTATAACACCTGAAATTGTATGCCCTACCTGCATGCTCGTGTTATTACCATCTGCAATTGTCCAGTTGGCATCGGTGCCGGTAGGATTAATAAAATTGAATATTGTTCCATTAGGACCACAACTCACCAATTCTACATCTATGTCAGGTTGTAAGAAATCATTTGTGTTGAACTGATTCTCGATTGTACCATAGCAATTATTATCAAATGTTGTGGTAACAGAGAAGTTATCCGAGACTATCAGAGTGGTGAAAAAGTCACCAGTAAATGTATTCGTATTAGTACCATCTGATATTGTCCAAGTGGCATTGGAGTTAGTAGTATTTGTGAAACTGAAAACATTTCCCTGAGAAGAACATGACACCAGATTTACTTCTATAGCTGAGTCTCTTAAGTCATCCAAATCAAAGAATTCAGAAACGGCGGGGGCATCACAACCATTTTCAGTAACCATGCTTACCCTAAACTGATCTGTACTTATAATTGCAGTAACAGTACTTCCATCTAATGTGGTCACTTCATTATTAGCATCTGTAATTGTCCAAGTTGTCGGTGATCCAGCTGGATTAGTTAATTGTATAGAATTTCCACCAGGCCCACAGCTCAATAGATCAAGATCAAAGAATGGAGAATTAATTAAGTCTTCCAGATTTATGGCTTGATTTTGATTGCTTTCACAACCTTCTTCAGTTAAGATTGCATAATTAACTGTTACTATATCATTTCTATTAAGAGTCAATACAAATGGACTACTGTTAAAGGTTTGGCCATTTATTTCCCAGTTCTGAGTATAATTTGTGCCTCCTGAAATAGTACTATCTGTAAATCTTACTGTAACCTGATCACCTTGACAACTTATAGGAATAGCCACAAATTCTGCTTTAGGAGCAGTGCCCCCAATGGTTACAGGTATGTCTTTGGTTACAATACAACCATCAGCTGATCTTTCTGCCGCCAGTCTTACAGTATAAGTGCCCGAAGCTGGATAGGTAAAAGTAGGATTCTGGTCAGTGCTCATAAAAGCTGGATCTTGATTAGGAAAATCAAAATACCAAGTGAAAGAATCTGCACCAACAGAACTATTAGTAAACGATACGGTAGTGTTGCCGTCACATAGACTTCCTTGGTCTATATCACAATCTACAGTTATAGGATCCCCACATGGAACAACATTAATTTCAAAATCTCTCCTTACTATGGAATAGAAGACACCATTTCTGTATTCTTCTACGCATAACCCGACTAAAAATGTTCC
>CAZKXO010000437.1:0-2572 GCA_964556525.1 uncultured Saprospiraceae bacterium | reverse complement strand
ATGAACTATTATGGCAATCCAGAGGAAATGTTTCTGGCTTGTGGGATAGTGTTCAAGATGATTATGTTAGAGTAGAATCTACTTTAGAATTCAATGACCCCGCCAGGCTTGTTTTATTCAGTGAGGAAAATGAAAATGGAACCTTTACCTCTGAACTTTTCCCAAATCAGTTCCCATTAGCATTTTATAATGTATCGGCTTACGAAGCGGACATCTCTGATAATCGCAATTACATAGCAGTTACTGTGGATGATTTCAATAGTCCCATAGACTCAACTAATGCTACGTTTTACATGGTTCTCACTAAAGTTCCAAGTAATCCTATTGTGTATGTTCTGCATAGAGAAGAAAACAGCAATAGTTTTTTTGGTTCCGAGGCCAGACTTTCAGCTTGTGGAAGACGATTATTGACCAGAGATAAGCTAAAAAATATTGTAGTGTTTGAAATGTCAGACTTAACTTCTATCTCAGATGAGGATACCATAAGTCACATTTTTACAGCTCTATCCTAATCCAGCATCAGATTTATTGAGAATAGAAGTATTAGATGGCTTGCATATTGTTGAACTATGTATGCTTGATGTCTACGGTAGAGAGATAAAGAAGTTTGATGCTATCGATACCGAGGTAGATGTTTCAAGTTTACCAAGTGGTGTATACTTTCTAAGGTACAAAACAACTACTCAAGAGTATAGTCAGAAATTTGTTATCTCGAGGTAATCCAGCTTCTTTCAGCTACAATTCTATCTCTATCTGATTCTTAGTGATATCTTCTTGTGTTTCTCTAGATCTAATAAGCTGGGCCTTTCCTCCATAAATCAAAACTTCTGCGGGACGATATCGTGAGTTGTAATTAGATGCCATCGAAAAACAATAAGCACCAGCATTCTTAAACATGAGTATATCATCTTTCCGTACCTGACTTAGCTGTCGGTCAGCGCCAAAGGTGTCCGTCTCACAGATGTACCCTACTACAGAATATATTTTCTTCTTACCATCTGGATTAGACAGATTGACTATTTCGTGATAGGCGTCGTAGAACATCGGTCTGATAAGATGATTGAGACCTGAGTCTACGCCTACAAAGGTTGTGGCTGGTGTTTGCTTAACGACATTGGTTTTAACCAAGAAGTATCCAGCGTTACTAACCATATATTTTCCTGGCTCAAATTTTAGCATGAGATCTCTATTGGTGTCTTTACAAAACTTATTGAAGTTAGTAGAAAACTCCTCTCCGAACTCTTCTATATTGGTAGAAAGACCACCTGCCTTATAGGCTACCTTGAATCCACTACCAAAGTCTACAAACTTTACGGTATTGAATTTATCTACAACTTCTAGAATAAGAGAGGCCGCCTTGATAAAGATTTCAGAGTCTAGGATATCGGAACCTGTATGGACATGAATACCATTGATATTCATATTGAAACTAGAGACGATTCTCTGGAGCAAGGGTACCTGATGTATAGAGATCCCAAACTTAGAGCCGATATGTCCGACGGATATTTTTCTGTTGCCGCCTGCCATCATATGGGGATTAATCCTAACGCAGACCGGAACATCTGGGTAGGTAGCACCAAAATATTCCAGCATCTCCAGATTATCCACATTGATTCCTACTCCTAGGGCCACTGCATCATCGTACTCCTCTTCTGAGATATTATTAGGCGTAAAGAGGATATCTTCTGGTGCAAAGCCGGCTTTAAGTCCTAGCTTTATTTCTTGAATAGAAACACAGTCTAGCCCTGAGCCCCATTTATTGAATAGTTTCAGTATAGATATATTACTAAGAGCCTTACAAGCATAATTTACCTTAATGTTAGGAACGTCAAAGGCATTTACAAATCTTTCGTAATTATCTTTTATACCTTCGCTATCATAGATATAAAGTGGAGCTTTATATTGCTCTACCAATTCTAGTAAATCTATGCCTTGAATATTCATCTGATCAGAAAATTTGGATGCAAAAGTAATAATTAGTAGCTAAGAGACTTTGATTTCGCAAAAGAGTATACAAGAAGTTATATCCACTGCCCAAGTGCAGGATATTATAGAAGAATATGTTTCGCTGAAGAAGCGAGGTGTCAATATGCTGGGCCTATGTCCCTTCCATGATGAAAAGACCCCATCTTTTACTGTATCGCCTTCTAAGAATATCTACAAGTGTTTTGGCTGCGGTAAAGGAGGAGGCGCCGTACAGTTTCTGATGGAACATGATTCCTTGTCCTTTCCCGAAGCCATCAGGCTGCTTGCAGATAAGTACAATATAAAGCTAGAAGAAGACAATAAACATGATGCTGAAGAATATGCTGAGAAAAAGCGATTAGAAGACAGCTACTATATTATAAATGACTTTGCTCAGAAATACTTTCAAAATAATCTTCATCATACCAAGGAAGGGAAGGTTGTAGGTCTTAGTTACTTCAAGGAAAGAGGCTTTCTAGAAAACACTATAAATAAGTTTAAGCTGGGATTTGCTACAGCAGAATCTAAAGCACTGACTAGCCTGGCACAAGAGAAACAGTACAAACTAGAATATCTTAAGGAGTTAGGACTTAGTTCACAGAAAGGC
>CAZKXO010000436.1:0-2577 GCA_964556525.1 uncultured Saprospiraceae bacterium | reverse complement strand
ACTCCAAGTATTTCATCCGTTTCAGCATCCGCTAAAATCTTTACCATTCCGTCAGTGTCCATACTTGCTCGAGCACGACCTAGTGCTTTAAATGGAAATTTCCCTACCTTATAGTTTACCCCATCATCCTTTAATTGCTGCTCCGTACGACCTACATCGGCTACTTCCGGCCAAGTGTAGACTACACCTGGAATGAGATTGTAATTGATGTGTGGATGCTGGCCAGAGATATGTTCTGCCACAAAGGTTCCTTCTTCTTCCGCTTTATGTGCAAGCATGGCGCCTGCGACTACATCACCTATAGCGAAGATGCCAGGTACATTCGTTTCTAGCTTGTCTGAAACGGTAACCTTACCTCGGTCATCAGTAGCGATTCCGACTTTATCTAATCCTAAACCATCAGTGTATGCTCTCCGTCCTGTAGCTATTAAGCAATAGTCTGCTTTTATGCTTTGCTCATCTTCCGTGTCACGCTTCTTGAAGGTAACGCTAGCTCCTTTAGTAGTACCTTTTACATTTGTAACCATATGCTTCAGGTAGAACTTAACGCCTAGCTTCTTTAATGCTCTCATAAGTTCCTTACTGCAGTCTTTGTCCATACCAGCTATAATACGATCCGCATATTCTATAACTTCAATTTGAGTACCTAGACGGGCGTACACAGAGCCTAGCTCAAGACCAATAACGCCTCCACCTATGATGACCATACTTTTAGGAACCTTGTCTATGTTGAGTGCCTCTGTAGAAGTAATAACTCTTTTCTTATCATAGTTGAATGAAGCAGGAGTGATTGGTTTTGAACCCGTCGCAATAATCGTATTCTTTGTAGTAATACTTTTAGCTTTACCTTTTGTTGGCTTAATGGAAATGGTGTTCTTATCCACAAATGATCCATGACCGTGAAAAACATCAATCTTGTTTTTCTTCATCAAGAATTCGACTCCCTTACAAGTGGTACTTACCACCTCATCCTTGCGCGCAATCATTTGCTTCATATTTACGCTAAGATTTTTAAGCTCGATTCCATGAGTGGAAAAGGATTCTTTTGCATTATGATAATGCTCAGAAGAATCTAATAATGCCTTTGATGGAATACATCCAACATTCAGACATGTTCCTCCAAGAGTGTCATATTTTTCTATTATAGCGGTTTTTAATCCTAGTTGACTGGCACGAATGGCGGCTACATATCCGCCAGGGCCAGAACCTATGACTGTCAAATCGTATTGCATACTATATCTTTAATTTATTAGAGTTCACTATTTTTTTTATTAATCCTTTTTTGGTGGTGCTCCGGATTTTGGCTTGCGCTTAAAGTTTCTTTTCTTTTTAGGTGGACGATTACCTTGATTCTTATTGTCACCTTGTTTATTATTACTATTCGCATTGGAGCCTTTGCCTTTCGGCTTGTTTCCACCACTCTTATTACTTCCCCCTTTCTTATTATCTCCTCCTCCTTGTCTATTATTGCTATTACCGCTTCTGGATTTATTGTTTCTTCCTTTCTTTCTTCTGTTATTGCGTTTTTTCTTTCTTTCTTCTGCTGGCAATTCTATTACTTCATTTACGCTTTCATAGTCATTTTTGTTAGCCTCTTCAATCGCCATGTAGTCTTCCATGCTCATCAAATCCAATGGCTTTTCTTTATTCTTATTCATGGCGATGATTTCCTTCACTCTTTTAACAGGTAAGGCATAAAACTTACCTCTCTTACCGTCTACTATATACGTGTAATACATCAAGCCTTTAAAAATATCCGTTTTGATTAGGACTGCTTTCCCACGCTCAGTGTATATACTATCCGCTCTCTTTGGAAAGGCTTCAATAGCTTCCATGTAGGTATCTAGCTCAAAATTAAGGCAGCATTTTAGTCTACCGCATTGTCCAGAAAGCTTAGCCTGATTGATTGCTAAGTTTTGATATCTAGCGGCAGTAGTAGAAACAGTCTTAAAGTCTGTAAGCCAAGTAGAGCAGCATAGTTCTCTACCACAAGATCCAAGTCCACCGATAAGAGCAGATTCTTGTCTTGCTCCAATCTGGCGCATTTCTACTTTTATTTTGAATTCTCTAGCGTAGTGTCTAATCAATTCTCTAAAATCAACTCTGCCTTCAGCTATATAGTAGAAAATTGCTTTCCTATTATCTCCTTGAAATTCTACTTCGCCCACCTTCATGTTGAGGTCGAGATTACGGGCTAATTCTCTAGCTCGAATCATCGTTTTGTTTTCTCGGTCACGCGCTACCATTAGCTTTTCAAGATCTCGCTCGTTGGCTTTACGGATTACAGATTTGGTAACAGATGATTCTCTTACTTTCTTTTTCTTCATTTGGAGTCTAACCAGATCTCCTGAAAGCGTAATGCTTCCTACATCATATCCTGTTTCAGATTCTACCACTACTGGATCCCCTGTAATAGCTCTTGAAGAACTAGGGTTTTTTAAGAAGGCTTTACGATTCCCATTTTTGAAACTTACTTCTACATATTTATAGTTATCTACATCGACGATATCCGTTAAGGTCAACCAGTCGTAGGTATTCATTTTATTACAACCTCCTGAGGCACAATGTCCTTTACTT
>CAZKXO010000435.1:0-2596 GCA_964556525.1 uncultured Saprospiraceae bacterium | reverse complement strand
CCATTAGTAAGGCAGAGACATCTTCATTTCTATCGATTGCAATATTTAGTGTATCCTGATATTCAAGTTTGTCTACTTTGATTACGTTTATTTCTTTATTCAAGAAACCCTGTATCTCATCTAGTATCTGCTTCTCTTCTGGTGCGCAGAAGGAATAGGCATGTCCTTTACGATTTGCTCTTCCTGTCCTTCCTACCCTATGTACATAGTTTTCGGATTCCAGTGGAAGATCATAATTTATAACTATAGAGATATCCGGAATATCTATACCACGTGCAGTAATATCTGTTGCGATGAGCATCATGGTCTCTCCTGCTCTGAATGCTTCCAGAATAGCAGTCCTTTCTTCTTGAGTTTTGTCTCCATGTATTGTTGTAGCTTCTATATCTACTCTGCCCATTGCCTTCATCACTCGCTCTGCTCTTACCTTAGTTCTTACAAATACTATAATCTTGGCATCTGGATTTTCATTTCTGACTCTTTCTAAAAAGAACCGCTTATGATCCATTTCTATAAATAGGACAAAGTGTTCCAGCTTATTGGCAACAGGATCTTTGGGAGATATCTGAATCCTGATGGCGTTTTGTCTGACTATGGAATAAGCTATCTTCTTTATCTTTTCGTTGATTGTAGCAGAGAAGAATAAAGTCTGCCTTCTCTTTGGTAACTTTCTTATTAAGTCTTTAATGTCTTTTATAAATCCAAGATCCAACATGTAATCTGCTTCGTCCAGAACCAAGGTTTCTATCTGATGAGTAATCAAATAACCTTGACTGATGAGGTCAAACATTCTACCAGGTGTAGCAATTACAATATCAGATCCTTTGTTTAGAGCTTTAATCTGAGGATCTTGGTCTACCCCACCTATGACTGCAGTAATCTTTAAAGTTGTAAATTTTGCTATCTCGGTAAATACTCCACAGATCTGATCAGCCAGCTCATGAGTAGGTGCAAGCACTAAACATTTGACGCCAGTCTTCCTTCTTGCTCTTAGCTTTTGCTGATACACTTTATTTATGATAGGAATAGCAAAGGCAGCGGTCTTTCCTGTACCAGTCTGAGCAACAGCTAATAAGTCCTCTCCTTTGATAATGTTTGGAATGGACTTAAACTGTATGTCAGTAGGTCTTCTAAAACCAAGCTTATCTAAGCCTTTCTTTATATTCATATGAATATTGTAATCTTCGAATTTCATATGAACTATCTAGTTAGTATTCATGATTTAGTGGTTAAGTCTGACTAATTCTCTTCTGATCACCAAGGTCACAAGTTGTACGAGTAATACCAGCCCTGCAAATTTAAGGCCTCCAAAGAACCAACACATTATAAAGCAAAGCAAAAACCATATTGGAAAAAGTAATATCAATGCGGCTATCTTAATAGAACCGATAAAGATTTTCTGTGATACCTTTTTCTTTATTATAAACTGGGTCAATAATATGGGCGGTAGATTTGGAATCGAAAATAGCTTTCCAATAGTTGCTAGTAAGGGGTACCTTTTCTCAGTCCCATGATATTTATGATTATCAAGATTGTGTCTCAGCTCTTCGAAACTGAGTCCTTCATGCTTGCGTTGAAAGATTTTCTTTTGTTCTGGATAGGTCTCTGAGTCCTGAGATATAACAAGAGTCTTTTGCATTCCTGCAGAAACTATTTCTGTAAACTGTCTTAGTCCTCTGTGCTTATGCTCTTCATAAAGTGGAAGACTGTCTTTTACAAGGATGGGTTCTCCATATTTGATTATTAATTTGTGGCCGGAGTTGAAGTGGTCAAAATAATTGAGGCCCACAGGAATAATTTTGATTGACAATTCGGTGGCTACTTGTGATTGCAAAGAAATTCTAGATATCCCCTTTGTAAGTGGTCTAAGATAGTACTCTAGGCCATGATTGCCTTCAGGAAAAATAAGTAGGGCCTGCTTGTCAAAAAGAATCTTACTGCAAGTTTCGAAGATAGCATCGTTCTTTGATAAGGATTTATATCCATCTCTTATTCTGTAGATAGGCATCATTTTTAGTGCATCGAGAAACCAATCAAAAGGTGGCTTGAAAACATCTGATCGAGTCATAAAGTAGGTAGGAATTGGCGAAAGAGCACCAACTATGACCGCATCAAGAAAAGCATTCTGATGATTGACTGCATAGATAATTGGACCATCATTCGGAATATTTTCCTTGCCTTCTATATCTATACCTCTGTAGAAAAATCTTAGAGATATATTAGCAAGTGTCTTAACCAGCCTGTATATTATTCCCTTTATCGTTTTCTCCATATGTATGCTATAGTAAAACCAGAAACGATATGCCAGATACCCCACCATGCTGTAACAATGGCCATGCCTCCCAATCCATTAAAAAATGAAAAGATAATCAATAAACCTAAACCAGAATTTTGTATTCCTGTCTCTATGGCCAAAGATTTTTTGTCCTTAAAGTCCAGTCCCAATAATCTGCCAGATAGATAACCAATGCTCAAGGCCCCTGTATTATGTAAGAGAACTAAGATAAAGACTGCTGCAACGCAATCCATGAAGTAATTGAGATTAGATGTAAGAGCGCCTATGACTATAAGAAGAAATAACAGCATAGATATCAAC
>CAZKXO010000434.1:0-2597 GCA_964556525.1 uncultured Saprospiraceae bacterium | reverse complement strand
ACACCAATTTATGATCTTGTAACGTCTTGTTAGTATGGTTCTACCTGAGATTGGGTCATTGAACAGATCTGTTTCTTCTACTGTAAATGCAATTAAATCACAGCCAGCACTCTCCCATGTTGGTTGTATATCATCCTCAGAAAGGCAATCAGTGACTAAATCTGCTGGCCAAACTATGTCATCAAGGCTAAAATCAGATTCAAATTCTACTGTTATAAGCTGAATACAGGAATTGTTTCCAATCGCCCATACTCTGGAGAAAGTTCCAAAATTGCAGGCACGATTAAAACTTTCAGAAACCAGATTACCCTCAGCATCTAAATAATCATCTCTAAAATCACCATCTCCATTCAGATCATACCCTTCCAAATCTGTAAATGAAAGTCCAACTGAACACAGATTAGTAGATGCAGTTCCTGTAAGACTTATGTCTTTTATATCTTCATTACAATTAATGGTTATTGAATTTGGACAACTCAATTCAACTGTTCCAGACGTGGTCAATAAAATCTCAGTAGTTATTTGATTCATGTTATCACCTGGTGTGCCTGGTATACCATCACAATTGGCATCATCCCACACTTCTAGTGTAATTTCATTTGTCCCCAGATGACTACAATCGAACTCCCAATACTCCGGCACAAACCCAACCGGTCCACAACCATCATGAGAACCATTATCTACTTGTTCTGCAAATAGCTTTACTTTTTCTCCGTTGGTAATTTGCGTAGCTGTAATTCCAACTTCAACATCCAGTTTAGCTACAGCAACAGGAGGTGATTTATCTTCTACTGTTATTGTCCCCCAGCATGAGTTATCAGTTACTGGGTCAGTTACAGTATATTGCAAAGTACCATCACACCTAGACATGCTGATTGGCTCGACAATAAGTTGATCTGGAAATGTGACAGTACCATCTAATAGCATATCCCATGTCAATTCCACATCACATTCAAATGGGGGCAAGGACACATTGACATGATCATTGCAAGCGAGAATAGGGATATTTTCACAATGTGCCAAAGGATCTAATACTTGTATCAAATTAGCACAACTGTCTACTAGTGTATTACCAGTCCATAAGTAGACAGTATATCCACCAGGCACTAAGCCTCCAGGATTGTCCGCATCTCGGCAGGAGAAGTTAAGGGTGGATAAATCATTAGAGTTATTACTAAAGGATGTTATCCAGCCTAAACTAGTACAAGAATCATCAATGTCTGCACAGGCTTGGTCCAACAATACACTAGATACTCCACCAACTTGTAACGTCGTAATAATTTTTTTACAACTTAAAATTTCACCTCCAGTGTCACAAACTTTCAGAATACCAAAATCAGTATTACCTTGACCATCGTCAACGCCAAAGGCAACACCAGTCCCTACATCACTCGTATCTACTGAAGTGGGGTTAACAACAAAATCCTGCGGATTCCATTCAGGCAGAAGCACCATATCGGGTGTAATCTCAGCTTCATCTTTGCCATCCAATATTATATTTACTTGGTCGTAAGCAATCTGAGGGTCACAGCCTGTAACCAAAACCTGTCCAGGAACAGTAATCATAGATACGTCTATAGAAGGTTCTTCTGGATCGGGAGATTGCACTGAAGCACTCATGGGAGCTAAGGCATTCGACATGAAAATATTAGAAACGGTATTATTTTCATTTAGGATAACATCAAAGCAAACTTCAAATACAGCCTCTCCATCTGAAATACTTTCAGGGCTAATACCAGTTAAGTCAATCCAAGAAAACCCTAGCATACCATTACTAGTTTCATTTTCATTTAAATTTGCTGCGGGTATGAAATTCGGAAGATCGGTCAAGAATTCTTTATAGTTAAGTACATTCTCATCCCACTCTATAGTTGTATTAAATGAATTAACGTTTGTGAAGTTTTCCACTAACAGTGGTACACAAACTGACTCCTTGCAATCAGTTTCTACAGACTGAAAAGTAAAATCAATTTCAATCTGCGCATAGGCTCCTGACACTAACAATAGGCATAGGAATACCATAGCATGCATAGTAAATGCTTTTTTCATAATTTTAGGTTTAATGTTGTAAACTACTCCCAGACTGGTCTATAAGATATTCCGATCATCAGACCGACTTGGGAGTTTTTTAATTTATAATGTGAAATGTTCTGATTTACAGGACTGAACCAAGTACCTAGACTTGGTTGTATAATAAGGGCCACGTGCTCGCCAAATCTGCGTTCTATCATTAGATTAACTTCTCCTCCAAAACCCCTAGTAGTTTTATATGGATTCGCTTCACTACTTTCAAATTTTGTTATTGTAAGTAGGAAATCATCCAAGTAGTATCCAGAATTAGAAGTAGACAGATTGTAACTCGAAGCTACATTAAATGACAACTTCAGCTTCTCAGTAGACAGCAAGTTCAAACCGACTCCAAGTTGCAAGTCTAGTCCATTGTGTAATCTATGTGTTCTTTCGGTCTGTGGAACAAAATTTAACTGAGTAGATGAGGTAGTACTAGAATTTCTTTCTATGGCTTGTATAGCGATTCTTTCCTAATCGAATCTAGCTGCTGTATAATTTTGCTTCAGACCGGCCATAAATCTCCAATT
>CAZKXO010000433.1:0-2603 GCA_964556525.1 uncultured Saprospiraceae bacterium | reverse complement strand
GTCACAGCTTTACTAGACCATGCAAATGATAATAACTATGCTATTCCAGCTGTTAATGTCGTCGGTACTGACTCAGTTAATGCTTGTCTAGAAACAGCAAGAGATGTCAACTCACCCATAATAATCCAGTTTTCAAATGGTGGCTCTACTTTTTTTGCAGGTAAAGGACTCAGCAATGAAAATCAAAGAGCAGCAATTCTAGGAGGTATATCAGGTGCACAACACGTTCATCAAATGGCAGAAGCATATGGAGTATCAGTAGTACTGCATACTGACCATTGTGCTAAGAAATTGTTACCCTGGATAAGCGGACTTTTAGAAGCAAGTGAAAAGAATTATGAAAAACACGGACATCCATTGTATTCTTCCCATATGCTGGATCTGTCAGAAGAGCCTATCGAGGAAAACCTAGATATCTGCGTAGAGTATCTGAAAAGATTTCATGAAGTCGGTATCACTTTAGAAATGGAACTTGGAGTAACAGGGGGAGAAGAGGATGGTGTAGATAATACAGACATAGATAGTTCTAAATTATATACACAACCAGAGGAAGTCGCCTATGCCTATGAAAGATTGAATGCTATCAGTGATAGATTCACTGTTGCCGCAGCTTTCGGTAATGTCCATGGTGTATACAAGCCAGGTAACGTGGAACTAACACCTGTTATCCTGAAAAACTCTCAGGAATTTGTGAAAAACAAATTCAACTTGGATAGCGATCAACCCATAAAATTCGTCTTTCATGGAGGATCCGGTTCTTCCAAAGCAGAGATCCGAGAAGCTATAGAATACGGTGCAGTTAAGATGAATATCGACACCGATCTACAATGGGCATTCTGGGAAGGTGTAAGAGATTACTATGAGCCTAGAGTGGGGTATATGCAAACTCAGATAGGCAATCCAGAAGGAGAAGATAAGCCCAATAAGAAAAACTATGATCCTAGAAAATGGCTTAGAGAAGGAGAGTTGTCATTTAAGAAAAGACTCACCAGAGCATTCGAAGATCTAAATTGCATGAATAAAGCAGTCTAAGAAATCACAAAGAGGTTGGAATTATTTTCAGCCTCTTTTATTCTTATAAAATTACATTCCCTAACTTTTCGGACACTTCCTTTAGCTCTTCCTGGACTTTCATAAATGCCAAAATAAGCAACTCTCTTTTCTGCTCATCGCCTTCAGCATTAATTCTTTCCTTTATCATATTCTTTACAACTGTCGTTTTCTTTTGCTTGAATCTTAGAACGGCCTGTATACTATCATCTTCAAAATTACTTTCGGGCATTTTCTGATTGAGATAGACGCCGATACTGTTCCACTTAGCAAATTCATACGGGCTGGTCATAGCATCAACTGCAAAAGTCGCTAATTCCTGGTCATGATTATTGATAAAGAAATCAGCAAGGCTACCATGGGTATCTGCAGTCTCTGTGAAATCAAAGGCCACCTGTATTATTCTCCGATATAATTGATTATCAAAATAATCGAATAGACCATGCACATTTGAATAGACAAATTCAGCAACTGACATCTTTTCCTCTTCGATTTCGATCTCCTCTTCTCCAGAGACAACAACTATGCGTGCCAAGTCCTTTTCCTGATACTCATGTGTATGGATTTGAAAACTGGGCTGAACCTGCTGTATCCTTTCCTCAGGATAAAAGTCCATTTCATGATATCCAGCATCATCTTCAAATTCAGAACCGGAAAATGGTTCAGCAGGCAGAGGGGCTTCATTATCAAATGGAGCAGGTCCATCAACAGGCCTTCCTTCTACGGGTGGCATATCGGCAGGAGACCCAATCATTGGTGGAGGTTCTGACCTTGCTCTTTGCTCTCGTCGCTCCAGTCTTGTTTGTTCTAGTTGTTTTTGCTTTATCTCGTTTCTGATCTGCTTATTCACTTCCTTTACAAGTATGGCCTCACTCATACCTAAGGCTTGGCTGCAACGCTGGACATAGAGTGATCTCTTTATTGGGTCTCTAAGTTTCGCAACACTGAAGATTATTTCCTTGATAAGTTTTGCTTTCTTGATAGGGTTGTTGCCTGCCTCATCCAGTAGAAGATCCATCTTAAAGAAGATGAAATCTTTACTGTTCTCTTCTAGATATCCTTCAAACTTTGCATTGCCAACAGCCTGAATATAAGAGTCAGGATCCTCACCATCTGGCAAAGTTACCAGAGCCACATTCATATCGTTTTCCAAAACTAAGTCCAGCCCTCTTAGTGCCGCCTTTACACCTGCTGCATCACCATCAAATAGGAAAGTGATATTATCGGTATGTCTTTTGACCAGTCTTATTTGTCCATGAGTCAATGAAGTACCAGAGGATGCCACGACGTTTTCTACACCGTTCTGTACCAAGCTGATAACATCAGTATAGCCTTCTACTATCAAACAGTTATCCTTCTTACGTATGCTATTTTTAGCCAGATGCATACCATACAGAATCTTGCGCTTGTTATAGATTGGCGTCTCAGGCGAGTTGATATACTTAGGTTGCTTCTTATCCGTACTTAGTGTACGACCTGCAAATCCTATGACTTTGCCTGATACACTATGGATAGGAAACATGACACGATCTCTAAAGAAATCATAGCCTTTC
>CAZKXO010000432.1:0-2621 GCA_964556525.1 uncultured Saprospiraceae bacterium | reverse complement strand
TCCGCTGCTACTCCTCACACCGATTTATCTATAAAATAAATTTTAAATGAAATATATCTACTCATTGCTCATAATATCATTGAGCTTAGTACTTAATGCACAGGATAATTTTAATATTGAACTCGTTGCTCAGGTTGAATACCCAGAGGGCGGAAACGATGTTTGGGGTTACGTTGCAGAAGATGGAACTGAATTCGCGATAGTGGGTACTGTTCTCAATACAAGAATATACAATCTAAGTGATCCTGCAAATCCAAGAGAAGTTCTAGTAATTCCAGGAGCTCATCTTAGTATAGACTCTACTTCAACAGCTCCATGGCGAGATATGAAAAGTTGGGAAGATCATGTGTATGTATCTACTGATGGCCCCAGCGATGGTTTATTGGTCATTGATATGAGTCAGGCTACAACAGAAGATTCTATAAGATATCAATATTTGAATCCCCAGTTTCCGGATCAGAATGGAGAGGTGAATAGACTCGGTGCCTGTCATAATATCTTTATTGATGAACTGGGTTTTGCCTACATGCCTGGTTGTAGTGGTACTCCAAATAAAGCTGTTATACTAGATCTAAACCAAGATAAATGGAATCCACCTGTAATCGCCGCTCATGGAGATGGAAGTGACAACAGTTATTCTCATGATATTTTCGTCAGAGACAATATCATGTATAGTTCAGAAATTTTCGCTGGAGAGCTGCGTATCTTCGACGTGAGTAATAAGCAGGAAATCTCTCTCTTGGGCAGTGCAGCTACTTCATTTAATTTCACACATAACACCTGGATTTCAGATGATGGTAACTATGCTTTTACCACAGATGAAAGAGGCAATGCATATGTAGATTCTTACGATATTTCAGATTTTTCAAATATCCGAAGACTAGATTCTTTCCAGCCAGCAGAAACTGCTGGAAATGGTGTTGTTCCTCACAATACACATTTTATAAATAACTATCTCGTAACTTCATGGTACACAGATGGTGTTGTAATTACTGATGTATCCAGACCCGATAATATGGTAAAAGTAGGCTCTTACGATACCCATCCTGGCCGAGATGGAGGCACAAATGGTTGCTGGGGTGCATATCCTTGGTTGCCTTCTGGACTTATTCTGGCCAATGATAGAGGTACAGGTTTTTATGTTCTCAGACCAGAATATGTCAGAGCTGCCTTTCTAGAAGGAACTATAACAGATGCTGCCGATGGCACTCCTATTAATAATGTTGAGGTAGAGGTTGTAGGTTTGAATATAGATGGAGAAATTTCCAGAGCTAATGGTCTTTATCAATTTGGGTTTTCTAATGGAGGGGTATATACACTTAGATTATATAATAGCCAGTATGTCACCTTAGAAACACAGGTCGAACTTATAAATGGAGAACTGGTCATTCATGATGTACAAATGCAAAAAAGGCCAGTGGTTGTAAATGGAAGATTGGTAAAAGAAGGAACAAGCGAAGGCATTGCTAATGGTGCTGTTAGAGTTATGACTGAGATAGATGATTATGAAATAGAGACGGATTTTGATGGTAACTTTTCCTACTGTGCCAATGCAGAAGAACAGAATCTTATCCTAGGCGCCTGGGGCTATCTACAAGAGCAAAGAACTTTTGTGGCTTCAGCAGATCCGATGGATGTAGAGATGAGAAGAGGCTACGAAGACGATTTTGTTGTAGATCAAGGATGGGTAGTAGATGGAGATACTGAAGTTGGAGTCTGGGTTAGAGAAGTGCCAATAGAAACTATAGGCGGTGGCCAAGTTGCGAATATAGGCCATGATGTGGAAGATGATTTAGGTGAGGAAGCCTATATAACAGGTAATGGTGGCCAGGAAGCAGGAACTGATGATGTAGACGATGTAAACATCCTAAGATCTCCTTCCATGATGCTATCTGATCTGGAGCAACCTATTATTGAGTTTCAAGCTTACTTTTTCAACTGTTGTTTTTTCAATCCCATGTCACCATTTACAAATGGACCAGAAAACGATAGTCTGATGATCAGCCTATCTGATGGAACAAATTTGGTTTCATTCATGACAATTCATGAGAGCACTGAAACTTGGACTGAACCTATACAAATAGATGTAAATGAGTTAGGTCTTAATACTAATTCCAATATAATCATAGCCTTTACTGCCAGAGATACAGATGAGACTGGCAACAATGGCCACTGGGTAGAGGCTGGTTTAGACGCATTTAGAGTATTTGATGCTGCATTTTCTAGTACTTCAGAGACAGAATTGCTTAATATTCAACGAGTTAAGATTTTCCCTAATCCTACAGCCAATTATATCAATGTGGAGACGGAAATAACTGATATAACTCATGTTAAGCTATATACAAAGGATGGTAAACTGATAAGGAAAACACCTTATGAGCAGAATATAGACGTATCTGACTTAGATTCAGACAGTTATATACTTATGTTTGTTAGAAAAAATGGCGAAATACTGAGTTCTCAATTTGTAAAAAATAAATAGGTATAGAATTTGCTTTTTGTTTACAGCAATTAGCAAAATTTATATATTTGCAATCGCTCTTGAAGGAGGGCGAAAAAGTAAGTATGGCCCGTTCGTCTAGGGGTTAGGACGCCAGGTTTTCATCCTGGTAGCACGGGTT
>CAZKXO010000431.1:0-2635 GCA_964556525.1 uncultured Saprospiraceae bacterium | reverse complement strand
ATAGTATTTCTTTCCTTTCTTAATGCAGGTTGGTTTTCCATCAGTTATCATCATGATTTGCTTGTTGGGATTTTTTCTTCTTCTGAGGATGTTCATTGCCAGTTCTAGTCCTGCAACCGTATTGGTGTGATAAGGTCCGACTTCTAGATAGGGGATATCCTTTATTTCTATCTGCCAAGCATCATTACCGAATACAATTATGTCCAAGCTATCTTTCTGGTAACGTGTTGTTATAAGTTCTGACAGAGCCATAGCCACCTTTTTGGCAGGTGTGATTCTATCCTCACCATAGAGTATCATAGAGTGGGAGATGTCTATCATGAGGACGGTACTGGTTTGAGTCTGAAAGAAAGTTTCGTGTACTTCTAGATCATCTTGTGTCAGTTTGAATTCATCCAGTCCGTTATTTATCTGAGCATTTTTTAGTGACTCTGAGATATTCAGCTTATCTAGTTTGTCACCAAACTCGTAGGGCTTTAGTTCGGAGGTGAATTCGTCTCCTTGCCCTATAGCTTTAGTATTATGTTTTCCCTTTTTTGATTTTTTGAGTTGGTCGAAGATTTCATCAAGTGCATGACTCCTCAGTGAAGCTTCCATCTTTTTAGTAGGATTAGAACCACCTAATCCTTGGGCTCCATCTGTTTTACTGATGTAGCCTTTGTCTTCCAGATCTTTGATGAAATCTGCGATACCATAATCGACGGTTGTAATCTTATGCTCTCTATCTATTTCGGTTAACCAAGACAAGGATTCAGAGACATCTCCAGAGGTATGAATAAGCAACTCTTTAAACAACTTGAGCAATTGTTCGAAAGGATGCACATTTTCATCACCCACATAAGCACTGAACCGATATCCTACCATTTTTCGAGTTGTATGAAAGTAAAATAAAAGAACCCTAGATGAAAACACCTAGGGTTTATTAAAGTTGTACCGCAGTATATATTTATTTCAATTTAAATTCACCTTTACCTACATGGAAACCATGGTTAAAGATGTCCACCTTATAGACTCCTTTGGTTAACTTAAAGTTTGGTGTCCAATCCATACATGCTGTCATGTCCTCGTTGTCATAGTTAGCTGTCCCAGAGATGGTATATCTTACCGTTTCACCATTAAATTGCTTTGTAATAGAACCTGATCCTGCATCCTCTAGATAAAGTACTTCACCTACAGGATTAGTGTATCTGATGAAAAACTCTTTTTCTCCAGCATCAGTAATCAGATTGGTTTCTGTTGTAAAACAAGTTCTTAGCATTTCTACTTTTTTAGCTCTGCTTTTTTCCGATACACTTCCATCATCTTTTACATCATAGCCTTTTACATCTATATAGTTGATTTTTATGGCTTCGGCGATATTAACCTTGCCTGACAAGGTTTCATTCTTGGAAGACAGTTCCTCTGTATTACTTACAAGTACATTCTTCACAGAATCCAGCGTTGCCACTCGCTTTTTATTGACATTCAGGTCGTCAGTAAGTATAGTATTGGCTTCAGTGAGTTTCAGATTGTGAGAAGTAAGTTCTGAGTTCTGTGCTTTAAGGGTAGAAATTTCGGCTATGTATTGATCTGCGAGGGTATTCATTTCTTGCAGCTCTTTTCTTGCTTTGCCCAGTTCTTTCTCTGTCCAGATAAGTCCACTGATTCTCTTTTTCTGTTTAGTCAGTTCCAGTTTCTGAGCATCTATTCTTGTATTCAACTCTGCATTATCACCTCTAAGTCCCTCTAACTCCTCCAGCTTAGCCTGGTAGTTAAGATCTAACTCAGTATTGACTTTTTCTAAATCTAGGAACTGTGTTTTCTGAGATGATAGTTCTGATTTGAGCTTGGAGCCGTTCATCCACTGGTAAGCATTAAGACCCAGTAGCGCTAGAATCAAGACGATTCCAAAGATTGACATTGAATTATTTTTACTCATTTGACTGATTTTCAATCAAATATCCATCATTAGATTAAGATTTAAAAGTACTTAGCCTTAATTTAGGTGAATTCAAGTATAGTAAGCATCTTAATATTTAATGGTTAACCCCTAAATCTGATGTCCACTTTCAAAAAAAGAACAACCGACGTATTGTTTCTAGACATAGAGACAGTAACCCAAACCGCAACTTACGCTGAACTTTCTGACGAGTTTAAAGAACTATGGCAGATCAAAGCAAGAAGCATAAGTAGGAATAAGGACATTGACCGTAATGAAGCCGCTGAATTGTACCTTAAAAAGGCTGGAATTTTTTCTGAATTTGCAAAAGTCGTATGCATCTCTGTAGGTTTCTTTGAAGGGACCAACAAGAAATTAGGTAATCTAAGAGTTAAAAGCTTTTATGGAGATGATGAAAAGCTACTGTTGGAGAAATTCATTGTTTTACTCAAAGCCCACTTTGATAAGCCCAAACAACAAGCCCTCTGTGGTCACAATATCAAAGAGTTTGATATTCCTTTTTTATGCAGAAGGATGATCATCCATGAACTGAAGGTGCCTAAGATGCTTGATATAGGCGGTAAGAAGCCTTGGCAGGTTGATCATTTATTGGATACCTTGGTATTATGGAGATTTGGAGATTATAAGAATTATACTTCCTTAAGACTTTTGGCTGCTATTCTTGGTATTCCCTCGCCCAAAGATGATATTGATGGT
>CAZKXO010000430.1:0-2657 GCA_964556525.1 uncultured Saprospiraceae bacterium | reverse complement strand
TCTTGAACTCACGTTCTGTTTTAGCTTCAAAACATACAAAAATTGCATCAATATCAATGGATCCACTGCTATGATTAAAGTTTAGAGAAAATGAGTAACTAAACTGTCCAACTGTAATAGCAGAAGATGTTATAACTCCTCCACATACACCATTTTCCTTAATATAAATCGTCCCAGATGTGGAAAAACTAGTATTATCACATTTTCTTACAGTAAAGTTACCGGTGTTCCCTGACAATGACGTTATAGCCATTTCTATTGTATTTCCTATATAGGTTGTAGGATTAACAGGACAGGAGTCTGTTATATTATTAGAGGGACAAATGTAAGTTCCTATTGCAGGATTAGAAGTATATGTCTGTCCAATAACACCAGATAAATAGAACAAGAGTATACTTAAAGAAATTAATTGCTTAGTCATGCTTATGCTATTTTCAAATTAACCAATGACTTATTCCTCTCTATCCACATCCCCAACTGTATGCCATTGTTGATATCAAGCTTCCGATAGATACTTTTTTTATGAGATCTTATTGTTTCTAGAGAAAGAAAAAGTTTTTCAGCAATCTGCTGACAAGTTAGTCCCTGACTAAACTGATGTAAAACTTCGAGTTCTCTAGAAGAAAGTTGATTCACAATCAATGCTACCCAGTTTTGTTCTACAGCAATTTTAGAGGAGAATCAGGGATTCTTGGTAGAATAAGACGCAATTTATGGTGAAGTGCAACTAAGAATAGGTGAAATGCACTCTAATCAGAGGTATCCCTACCTCAACAAATCTTGAAGCCGCTTCTTATACGTTCGACCTATCTTGAGTTCGTCCCCATTAATCATACGTAAGGTTGTATGATTAATCCATTCCAGCTTATGAGTATTAATGACGGTACTCCGGAAGATCTGGAGAAAGTTATCATTGCCGATGATGTCTTGGACTTCCTTAAACTTGAGTGGTGACCAGAAAGAGTTTTTGCTAAGTTGTATTCGAGTGCCATTGTCTTCTGCCGTGATGTAGAGGATATCATCTCTCTGCACAAGGTGTACTCTGTCAATCGCTTTGATTTCAACTTTATCCCCTTTTATTGGAGAAGCCTTTAGCATTGCTAGATGAGCATCTAATTGCTGATTGAGCTGAGTTAGTTCTTCGTTTTCAAAGACCAGTTCTTTGTTGAGTTCCGCAAGCAAGCTGTTTCTTTCAGTAAGCAAATCGTTGTTCTTCTTTTTGAGTTTATTAGCTTGGAACAGGCTTCTTAGCCAAGCCACTAGAGCTATCAGAATACCTAAAGCTAGAAATAGATATGTTTTGAAACTTTTTGCTTTTATCTGTTCTGCTTCTAAATCTTTGGACAGTATGATGTTTTCTGTTTCTTTTTTATTGAGTTGGTATTTTTTATCATAATCCGTTGCCAAACGGGTTTTCTCAATATTGTACATAGAATCATTGAGCATAATCTCTTCTGACCTAAGCTGATAGGCATATTTATAATTAGACTGACTTTCCACCAATTTTGCGAGAGCCTTTATGCAGGTTCTTTGAATAGAGACATCATTTGTGCTTCTTCCTATCTCAAGAGCTTCTTCATATATTTGAATTGCGCCTTTAAGATTACCCTTATCCCGTCTTATCAGGCCAAGTCGTTGCATAAAAGCTGACCGTGTATGGGGGCTTTTTTCGCAAGTAAGGGCTTCAATGAGTAATTTTTCAGCTTCATTCAGCTTCTTCGAAAAATAGTATGCACCTCCTAATGCACCTATGATCTTACATTCCAATCTTTTGTTATTAAGAGGTCTTACTTTCTCTAATGCTTTTTGGAAGTAATAAGAAGAAGAATCTGGTTTCTGCTCTTGTTCAAAAACATTTCCGATCATTATCAAATTCTTCACTACACCATCGGTGTTTTCTACATGAGAATGAAGTCCAATCGACTCCTTATAATATTTATAGGCGTTCGTCCCGTTTTTAAGTCTTAAGTTTAGATTGCCTATTTTAAACAAGAATTTCGCCATACTGAGGGTGTCGTTTTGCTTACTTGCAAAGTCAAATGCTCGTTGTTGGTTAATGATAGCTGAATCCAGTTTACTAACATAAGATTGAGCAGTAGATAGGTTGCTCAATGCCTTAACGAGGTTTGTGGTATCCTTAATACGTTCAGTTTGCAGAATAGTATTTGACAATAGTGAAATAGATTCTAAAAATTTGGATTGGCGAAGCATAGAAGCAGATTGATTAATCTTCAATTCAATTTCAGGGTGCAATAGCCCTGCCTTACTGCTTTGATCTATTCCTATCTGGTATATGGAATCTGCTTCTCTGTACAAACTCTTATTATACTTGCGTTTCCCTTGTCTCTGTCTAGTCTCAACGGCAAGTTTAATATTTTCCTTACTCATAAATTTATTTACTAGGGCATCATAAAACGAATCCACCTGGGTTTCATGGCGTTCTTCTAGTTTTATTTTGTGTTCGTACAATTCTAAATAAAGACTATCTGGTTCAGCTCCTAAATAAGCGTCAATAAATGCAATTGCTTCAGTCGTATCTTTGTCTGACAGCTTTATTGCTTTATCGATTATCTTCTGGGTTATTGTTGTCTTATTGTGTCTCTCAGATTGTGAATAAGTGATTCCTATACTTGCAATCACTAGACTCAGAAAGAGGC
>CAZKXO010000429.1:0-2657 GCA_964556525.1 uncultured Saprospiraceae bacterium | reverse complement strand
ACTATTACATATGAATATCTCAAGTCAGCTTTTACGAACAATAACTATAGTTCTCCTAATAGCTTCTGCGCATTGTCTTATGGCACAAGGACCATGGAGTCCTGGCAAAGGACATGGTTATGCACAACTGTTATATAACACTGTTCCTACCTATACAGCCTTGTTTAATGGTTCTAACAGTACCAGGGCTTCTGAAAGAGAGTTATCAGAAACTGATTACATTCTGTACTCAGAAGTTGGACTGACAGAAAAATTGAGCTTTGCGGCGACTATACCTGTTATTTCTGTGAGTACTGGAGCGCCTAATCAAACATTGATGACTGAGCCATTATTGCCGGCTGATAATCTGACGAGCTTGGGTAATATCAGTCTTACTGGAAAATACAACCTCACAAATAAGAAATGGAACGTTGCCTTAATCTTTCAAGTAGATTTGCCTACCAGCAGCAGGACTGAAGATTCTGGTCTTTCTACTGGCGTCGATGCATGGAGTATCCAACCTAAAATTTCTGCAGGCAAAAGTTCCGAAACCTCGTTCGTATATGGCTTCTTTGGTTATGGTGTACGAAATAATGCTCATCACGATTTTTTGAATTTTGGTGTTGAGGCTGGATTTCATGCGGGAAAGAATTTATCTCTTATTCTGAATATAAACAGACTCCACAACCTAGATAATGGAGATCCAAGTGTAGACAGCGCTGCTAATGTTTCGACAGGATTCTATACCAGCTTTCAAGAATACACAGGCTATATCCTAAAAATTTTCTTGAAGGATCTATACAAAGGGTTTGGCGGTTTTGCTTCACTTGGTGGCGGAGGCGCAGCCAACTCTGTAGCTGCATCCCCTGCGCTTAGTCTTGGTGTCTTTTATAAATGGTAAATCTTAAAGGAAAACTAGTCAGACAATATATTCTCCTTTAGTTCTTCACAAATTTCTGAGACATATTCAATCTGTCTCCGTTGATATTAAGAAAATAAATTCCAGCATTTAAATGTGAAGTAACAAAGTTGATAGAGTTGAGACCCATATTAAAGAACTCACCTGTTCTTAACTGACGTACTACCCTACCTTCTATATCTAGAATTTCGATATTTACGGCTTTCCCCTGAGACAAGCTAAACTCAGCGACTACAAAATCCTTAACAGGATTGGGATACAGAGGATACACCTGATCTCCTCCTACTATTATCGCAGGATCTACAGAGCTGATACCATCATCAAAAACCAAATCCTCATCTCCTGGACGGTAGTCCACAAAATTGAGTGGTAGGAAGTACATCTCATCACTGGTCTTTTCTCCCCAACTTACAACTCTAGGTGGTATAGTTGGATTAGATGGATTATTCGATGTGTTATCATAACTTGCTATTGCATGGACAATAGATCCTCTTTCTGCTTTTATAAACTTTCTGAAAGAATAGCTTCCTTGCCAGTTGAAATCCCACTCGTTTATTCTTACTAGATTGACAATTTCACCATTTGGTCTTTCTAGAAACACCTCCCAATGCTGACCCAACAAATGCATATGAGGTGTCAAGCTTAAGAAACTTATATCCCTAGGCACTGTCCATCTTCCATGAAACTCTCTAATCGTTTCTGGTCCTATCACAAAGAATTCATTGATTACTTCCGGAAAAGGCACCATGATATGTGATTCTACCTCTCTCTCTATTATCTCTGTATCATCTGCAAAAAAGATGTTGATTTTTGACTGATCCCATTCTTCCACTGGAGACGGGGCATAATGCATTTGGATTACTACATCAGCGCCTGCATGTAAGACTTGACCTGTTCCGTCTGGGTAAAAAATAGGTTTTTGACCTGGCACAAAACCAGGAAATTGCTTCTGATCCAAAATCTCATCTTGTGATCCTCCAGTAAAACTTCCAAAACCATCAAAACCATACTCTGGGGTTGCTGCATCATTGGCAGCAGCTCTACCTGTTTGATCTTCAAAAATGAGTGCATGATGGACAATTTGCTTATTGTCAGGTCTGAATTCTATGGCTTTGATCACTTTATCTTCAGTAAGTCCTGAAGGCAAAACAAAATATCTGTAAGCGTCAAGATTATTTCCTCTATGCCTATAAGCTTCTGCCATTTCTAATACCAGATCTGGTTCTCCAAGAACAGAACCACTTGGAAAATCTGGAAATGGAGGTTCATTGGTAGCATCTCCTTGAGGCATACCATTATCGACCCAGTCAGAAATTTTTGCAATTTCATCATCAGACAGAAAATTCTCACCAAGGAATCTGCTATAAGATGGGTCTGGGGACCAAGGCGGCATATACTTTATAGCTGTTACTTCTTTTATAGTGGGCCCCCAAGACTTCACTTCATCATAATTGGCTAAGGTCATAGGTCCTATCTCACCCGTTCTGTGGCAGCTGGCACATTTGGTATAAATTATCTCTGCAATATCATCAGCATAAGTAACCTGTGATATCAGGTCTGTCTGAAGAAATAGAGTTAAAATGAATATTGGTAAAAGTCTCATCTTAGAGTTCATTAAAGTTTATAAAGCATCCAATAGCTTGCGTTACTGGAATTCCTATTTGTTCTTGCTTGGCTATACTAGCTAAGGCCATATAGAGGTTACGTTCTGTTATTACACGGCGCCTCTTACCTATCTTAGCATAAGAATTATCTATCC
>CAZKXO010000428.1:0-2664 GCA_964556525.1 uncultured Saprospiraceae bacterium | reverse complement strand
GACTTGAACCTACGACCTTCGGGTTATGAGCCCGACGAGCTACCAACTGCTCCACCCCGCGATGTTATTTACCGATTTCTTATAATCGGAGCGCAAATATATAACTAATATATCAAAGGCATAGTTCCACCTTTCTTTTCTTTGTTTAGAATACAAGATGGTCAAGCATTTTACTTCACAGCTATTCTGACAGCCAATAACTATGGACTATCTTTACTATTAGCAAGACAGAATTATGTACCCTGAACTTCTTCGAATAAATACTCCTGAGTTCCTTCGTTACTTTTTGCCAGATGAACTGGTGGTCCAGTCTTATGGGGCCGTAATAGTCTTAGGTGTAATCTTTATTTACCATTTCTTAAAGTCAAGAGTAAAGAAGTATGGCATCACAGGGGAGGATCTGAGTAATATCATCTTTTACACCTTTATTGCAGCTTTTATCGGAGGAAAGATATTTTATTTTTTACAAGAACCAGCCAAGTATATAGCTGATCCCAGCAAGATGATGAATAATCTGGGCTCAGGTTTTGTTTTCTATGGCTCACTTATCTTTGCTGTCCCCACAATAATCTATTTTCTGAGACGTAAGTCGGTGCCTATTAGGGAATTTCTAGACATACTGGCTTTTGTTGGCCCCATCATTCATAGTTTTGGACGTATGGGTTGTTTTCTGGCTGGATGCTGTTATGGCTTGACTTGTAAAAATGGTCTTGGAGTGGTTTTCAGACATCCACTGACAAAAGCCAGACCTATGGATATTCCCTTATACCCTACTCAGCTTTTTGACATAGCAGTGAATATGGGTATTATCATAGTATTGGCTCTTATAGTTAAGAAAAAGCGCTTCCAAGGACAACTCTTTCTGGTTTATATAATGATGTACGGTGTAGGAAGAAGCATAGTAGAGCTCTATAGAGGTGATTCTGAACGAGGCTATATTCTCGATCTGATAACTCATTCGCAGCTGATAGCACTAATCTTGATAGGTATATGCGTCTTCTTATGGCGTCGCTGGTCTGCAAACCCTCTTATGTATATCGATGAGGCATAAAAAAACCTGACAGCCATAAGGACTGCCAGGTATATATTATTTAGGATCTTGGTCCTTTATTCTGTTCTTGCTCTTTTAGTCAACATTTGCTCCATACCATCAGTAAACTCCGCTACAGTCTTTGTGTAACCCGTCTTTCCTAATGCATTAACATTGAACTGTCCAGCTTCATCTTTGGTCAGGTCAAATAACCATACTGTAGGGAAGCCTCTTACTTGAAAAGCTCTTTGCAGGTCAGCATTTTGCTTCTGTATCTCGGCTGGTACTTGCTTTCTTCTTGGGAAATCTAGCTCTAGAAGAACTACATTCTCAGCAGCCCAATCTTTAAATTCTTTGTGTACGAATACACTTTTATCCAACCTCTTACACCATCCACACCAGTCACTTCCGGTAAAATTGGCCATAATTGGTTTTCCTGTTTCTTGAGATTCAGCATAAGCTATTTCTATCTGCGTATGCCATCCTTCATTTTTAGCTTTATAATTTGCTAAGTCTTGGGCAAATCCTGTGATACTCATTGTTGCAAAGAGAACTACCAGGCTTAAGATCTTACTCATATTCACTTGATTATATTTATATATACAAATATGAGGATAAATTAGTTATGAAACCTAACTACGAAACGTTTAGTATTTAATTAACCTTAATCTGTCAGAATTTTAAATTCGCGTTAATCAGTGATAACATTCTAAGGGTCAGAAGCAATAAAAGAGGCTGACTTGCACTACGCAAATCAGCCTATCTTGAATATTAGTTTTTGGATAGAAATTAATCAGAATTACTTCTGTATTAATAATTTGTCTGAGAGCCAGTTTCGTCCCAGTCTTAAGCTATAAAGATATAAGCCAGGATCTAAAGCACTTATGTCTACTTTGGTATCAGTAGAGATAAGCACTACTCTTCCAGATAAGTCAACGATAGAGAATTGTAGGTCATCTGCATAGCTAGATGGTACATCCAATAAGATGTAATCACTGGCTGGATTAGGATAAATATTTATAAGTTCTCCATCTAATTCATGGATACCGCTTACCAGTTCTCCTTCTATCTCACCATTAAGAAGAATAAGGTTGTATTCCTCGTCTAGCAAATAAGACGGTGTATCCTTAGCCACAACCAATGACTGAGCTAAAGTTGTGTTATTGATAGCTGAAAGATGGATAGTTATTACCTCTCCTGCAATACTACTCACTTCTGAATTTAGCCCAGCAAGTACCTCTAGCTTACCATCCTTTACATTAAATCTGACGAGAGAAAGAGTTTCTGAACTTATAGAATCTACTAGCACATTCTCTTCATTTATATCAAAAGACAATTGGATACCCCATCCTAGAAGTTCAGTTTCTTGATTCTTAATTGGTACAGAATAAGACTGACCATTATTCATGACAGCATCATTGTATACAATAGCTCCACTTTCATAGGTATCAGTTTGATTCATAATGACTGCAGTATCGTCTACATCCCCAGTCTTAATAGCAAGATAATTGCCCTTTGTATCCAGTTCAGCTATTTCTCCTTCTCTATCAAAGAAATTCCAAGTTTCATTTTGAGGAAACTCTTCATATATACCAATTATTATAACCTGTGAAATTTTTGCAAACAATTTGCCC
>CAZKXO010000427.1:0-2664 GCA_964556525.1 uncultured Saprospiraceae bacterium | reverse complement strand
CAAAGCATTACGAGGTCATCTCCATAACTATTAATTGGTTTCACTATATAGATGCTTCAGTTAGCGATAAAGATACCTCAAATGTGGGAAAAGACTATAGGAGAAGAAAAATGTAGAGCTTCTCTATAAAATAGAAGATGGAGTAACTTTACAAGTATCGCCTTTTATCATATTGAAGTTCTATAATAATAGAATATTTACTGGGTAGTAATTTAGTCAGCTTTTTCAGCTATGAACAGTGACAAAGGGAAAAGCCCCTAATAATTTCAGGGGCTATCCTTATATAGCTTATTCTATATCAAACTAATACTAATAGTGCTAGCCTTAATTGAAACTACTTCGGTTCAATAGCCCTTTCCATTGGCGTGCCAGATGTATTATTGTTTGTAGGATTACTAGGTGCTATAGGCAACATACCATCATCACAAGGTGCAATGTAGTATAATGCTCTAGTACCCAGCTCAGACTCAAAGGGTGGATTGAGTTCTATAAAATTGGTAGCTCTTATATCTACGAAGGTGTCTTGTCCTGAACCCGCTAATACTTTTCCTGTGAGTTTGATATATGTATCTGAAGAAAGGATAAAATCGGAAAGCGTATCAAGTGGGGTTATAAGTGTGTCGACATCCAGAGAGGCGTAATCGCAGTAGATGGGACAAGACACAGTAGCAAAACTATCTTGTGCACAACCAACAGCGTCTCCAGCAGCATTGTATGGAACTATAGAAACATATATGTCACTTCCGCATGGTAAATTATTCTGTGGACTATATGCCAAAGTATTTCCTAGGTCAACATTGTTCAGTATATCTGTGCCATTAGGACTCGTGCCTAAAGTTAGACGATAACCACTAGCAGAACTAACACTATTCCAAAATAAATCTGTTGTTAGAACAACATTGACTGCGCCATTACTTGGAAAATTAAGATTTGTACAAAATGGCGGTACATTAGCACAGTTAAAACTATCTCCTGAAAAACTCCAGCCATGATTATTAATCAAATCATCTCTAGATGAAACACTATTACAATACTCTAGCCCCCTAGCGCCTAGATTCTCATTTGAACAAACATTTTGAGTAGCCCACCCTATTAATGTATTGTCATAGTTTATAGCACTCATTCCACAGAAATCCAGCATATTTCGAAAATCAGTTACAGAAGCTATATCCCAACTACCTAAATCTGAATCAAAAGATGTTGCATTTTCAAACATTCCCATCATATGGTTTACTGTAGAAACGTCCCATGCACTTATGTCTTGATTAAAAGAAGTTGCAGAGTTAAACATGTCAGACATGTTTGTCACATTACTTACATCCCAGTTACTAATATCTTGATCAAATGCATTAGCATTTTGAAACGTGAATTCCATTAGAGTGACACTACTAACATCCCAATTGCCAATATCTTGATTGAACTTAGGTGCATTACTGAACATTAAACTCATACTGGTGACACTACTGACATCCCAGCCACCTATATCTTGGTTAAAATCGGAAGCATTACTGAACATGCCACGCATATTAGTTACACTACTAACGTCCCAGCCACCTATATCTTGATTAAATCTATTAGCCTGACCAAACATATTTCTCATGTTCGTTACATTACTTACATCCCAATTGCCAATATCTTGATTAAATAAGGATACTATTGTTGATGCACCTGCAAACATACCTGCCATATCCGTGATATTGCTGACATCCCATCCTCCTATATCCTCATTGAATAATGGTACAATACCAAACATACTAGCCAATGAGGTCACATTCGCTAAATCTGGTATATCAGTCGCTAAACCTTCAAGATTTCGACAACCAAAAAATGCCCTTTCCATACTTGCCCATACTATGTCTCCCCATTGGTCAATAGAAGTTATCTTTTCGTGATCAAGAGAGTTGTCAAAGAATATACGAGGGAAATTACCTTTAATCGCGACCTGATATGTGCCAGTAGTTCCGTAATCGTGAGTAATATTTCCAGTCACACCAAAGACATCATAAGTGCCATCATTCTCCCAGTCTACATCATAACTATAGCCAGCGCCCGTGGTGGGAATAGTGATGCAAGAACTGCAGGATGATCCTGGATTATCTGTTTTCCAGGTGGTAATAAACGGTGCTTGTGCAGAAATGGTTGTCGTGATAGACAGCAGTGTAAGAATATTTAGAATTTTCATTTTGAGTTACATGATTGTTTAAATTAGTTTTTTCAAGAAATTATCCTCAGCAAGCCCAACTCAAAACCTCTCCTCACCAACCCTGTGCTCTTCTTTACATCCAGTTTCAGAATTAGGTTTTTACGGTAACTATTTATTGTATGATGGTTGAGAAATAATTATTTGTCTATCTCGTTGTCACTATACTTAAAAGTCTAAATTTCATTGCTTTAAAAAGTAAGAATTTGACAAGCGGTATTACTTAAACAACAAGCGGTTACTTGCGATAAATAATCGGAAAAAGAGTCTATTCTTCATTACTAGAATTACCATCTATTGTGTGATTGGCCTATGAAGAATAATTACATCTTCCATTTTAGTCATATTGAAAATTATTGCTTCAAATACCATCATTTTATCACAACAGGAAGAGGAGTTCCACTTCCATTGTTTTCTAGAGTGATAGTTATTCTCTTGTCCGCTATCACTGCCGCTGCAGAGGC
>CAZKXO010000426.1:0-2667 GCA_964556525.1 uncultured Saprospiraceae bacterium | reverse complement strand
AGGTAATATTAAATAGGGCTTAGTGATAGAGGCTAAGTATATTTTTATCTAATGCCATTTGTAAGATTTTGTCTTCACCAACATTAGATTTGTTACTAATATTCGAGAAAAAGCAAGAACTTAGATTGCAAATCACATTACAACATGCAATCAACCTTACAACTTCCACTAGTTCCTCTATTCCTTTGCCTTAGCTTTTCTCTTTTTGCACAATTTGCTGAGAACTTCGAAGCTCTAGATCATACTCACTATATAGCAGAGTTAGGTGCCATGAAAGTGCATGATGGAAACATCTACTATGTTAGCCACAATGCTACAAAACCAATGACCACAGTCCAGCGGCTATCAAGAGACAAAGAAATGGAGACCATATTAGAGCTACCCCATTTTTATACAAAATCAGAATTGTTTGTAGACGATGACTCTAACTTCCAGCTTGTGGTATACCAGTTAGTAGATTATGACGTCATTCTGCCCGGAATGTATGTAATAAATGTAAATAACGATGAGATACAAATAGACTCTCTACTTACATTAAGCAACTTAGAACACTACGAGGTTATAAATAATATCCAGAAAGACAATCAAGGTAAGTGGTTAACAATAGGACCTGATAGCCTAAGGTATTTTGACACGGATGGCCTAGCTTCTTTTGCACGGGAGGAAAGAATAAACTACTATTCGGACTTCAAGACAGACGCAGGAGAAATCTTCTTTCTACAGATGAACGGAAACAACGATGAGGTGCAGTTTTACAAATTAGATGGTAATAGAGAAACATTAGCACTCACTATCTCTGCAACCAATCCAATAGAAGTACTAAGTCAAGATGCGCAAGGAAATTATTTTCTGATAGAAGATAAGATAGTCCACTACTCTGTAGACATGGCCACTATAATAGATTCCTGGGCAATCATTCAATCTGATAATAGAGAATTAAAATTGCACCGACAGAATAATCAGCTCGTGCTGCTTTCTTCTTATGAAAATAATTATACACTAACACAATTAGAACCGAATGGCGTTATCACAGAACTGCATTCAGCAAACAATAGAGAAGGAGAAAAAATCAACTCCTTTCTTCAATTAGACAACGAACAATATCTTTTTACTGGCAGCTTAGAGGGAGAGCTTACCACTCAGTTGTTTTTTAGAAACGAAAATATAGTAGATAACGCAACAGTCGAATACCCAAGAGTAGATTTAGCACTAAGAGATTTTGAAATAATCCAGACAGCAAAAGATACGGCATGGAGCTTTGAGGGTTCTAATGGTGAGACGGTCCACGTTTTTGATTACAGCTATGACTTGAGTATTACTGTAGACAATCGATCTTCAGAAAATGTAAGCATTTCACACCTCCACAGTTCTCCATTTAATAACGACTTCCGTTTTGATCTTATAAAAAACAAATCTCTAACATTAGCTGAGTTGGAATCCAATTCAAGCCTTACTATAGACACCACTATCACTGTTTTCCAGTATGCCGTTTCAGATCTAAGTTTTGAAATCTCTGGCGCCAACTATATGTTCAATAACAATCCCAATAGAGTTACAACAACTAAGGTTATAAGCTCCACTACTGACCAGCCAACCCCTAATCTATTGCTAGTTTATCCTAATCCGACACATGAATTTTTACATCTACATCAAGAAGAACCCATCAGACAAGTCACCATCTATGATGCACAAGGTCAGTTGGTCTATAACAGCACCAGAAATGAGAGAGTGATCAATGTTACAGAACTGCCTAATGGTACTTATACAGTGATTGCGGAAGGCCGAAGAGCCAAGCAAAATATCACTGGAAGGTTCGTAAAACTATAATTATGCATAAGGTACTTATCACCAAAATCTTAATATGTATAGGTCTTGGACAGCTACAAAGTCAAGAAGGATATCCTGAAAACTTCGAGTTTCTAGATCATACCCAAGTAGAAAGTTTCAGCAGCCTCACCAAAATCTATAACGGCGACCTATTCTACGTTTCACACAATGCAACTTCTCCAAGTGTTGTTGTGAGTAAAATAAATCCTGAAAAAGAGGTAGATACAATTTTCACCTTACCTACTGGTACTGGCTCAGCGCAGTCAGAACTTATATCAATAAACGACTCTATGTTTCATATAGTGTTGCACAGCTTGGCAGACTATGATGTATCAATACCAGGGCTTGTTGCAATCAATGTCGACCAAGAAACTATAACCATAGATACAATTACAAGTAATCTTACCTTCGAAAATGGAGTACTTGGAGAGAGATATTACCTTTTGGTAAGTGATGCCTTAAGGGATAATCAAGGCAATTGGATTTCAATTTCCCATGACAGTATATATGCACTCAATCGCCATGGTATAACTTCTTTTGACAAACCAAGTCAGTTCAACATAGACGAAAGTTTCAACATTGCCGATGGAAGAGCTATAACCATGGATTTTGATGCTGACGCCAATATGGTCAATTTCCGATCTTTTGAAAACGGCACATTTGAACTCGTCTCCTCCTTTCCCTCAGAAGAAAGACTAGAAAGCCTACTACACAATAACTCAGGAAATTACTTTCAAGTCGAAAAAGAAATAATTCAATTATCCACAGACCTAGATACCTTACTGAATAGCTGGTCCTTCGCTTCGGATAGGTCTACAATAACTAAACTAAAAAGTCAAG
>CAZKXO010000425.1:0-2680 GCA_964556525.1 uncultured Saprospiraceae bacterium | reverse complement strand
GGTCTAGTAAAGCTGTGACTTCATCACCATGTAAAACACCTTTTCTAAATTTTGACATATTATTTTTCAATGAGGTGAAAGAAAAAACGAATTGATAAATTCAAAGTTAGTGTATTTGTTACACTTATCTACGATTATATGATTTCTTGGGCAGCAAGATACCTTTCCGCATCCAGTGCAGCCATACATCCTGTGCCAGCTGCAGTTACTGCTTGTCTATAGACATTATCCTGAGCATCACCACTAGCAAAAACGCCAGGCACCTTAGTTTTAGAGGTTCCTGGAGTCGTTAGCAGATAACCAGCGTCATCCATATCCAACCAGCCATCAAAAATGCCTGTATTCGGTTTATGGCCTATCGCGACAAAAAAGCCTTTGACATCTATGACAGACTCCTCGTTTGTTTTGTTATTGAACACCTTGACACCTTCTACCCCTTCCTTACCTAGAACTTCTTTCGTTTCAGTATTCCAGTGTACAGTAATATTACTTGTGTTCATTACTCTTTTTTGCATAATCTTAGAAGCTCTCATCTCGTCTCTTCTTACCAGCATATGCACATTTGGACAGAGTTTAGCTAGATAAGTCGCCTCTTCAGCTGCAGTATCACCAGCGCCGACAACAGCGACATCTTGACCTTTAAAAAAGAAACCATCACAGACGGCACAAGCAGATACCCCTACATTCATCAATCGCTTTTCGGATTCTAATCCTAGCCATTTGGCACTAGCTCCAGTAGATATAATTGCAGTATGTGTTTTTATTTCTTCACCACTTTCTGTGGTCAAAATATGTACTGGTCCGCTAAAGTCTACCTTTGTAATCATTTCGCCTTTGATTTCCGTTTCGAATCTTTCGGCCTGCTTTTGAAAATCCATCATCATTTCTGGTCCTGTTCTTCCATCAGGATAGCCAGGGTAATTTTCTACATCAGTTGTGATCATGAGCTGACCTCCTGGTTCTTTTCCTGTGTAAAGTAGTGGTTTCAGACCTGCTCTAGCCGCATAGATTGCTGCAGTATATCCTGCTGGCCCAGATCCTATGATGGTACAATTTCTTATTATTTCGGACATATTATCTTATTATCTTTTATAATTATAGGTGCAAAAATAAGCTTACTTTAGGAAAGTATTCCACCTAAGCAGTTTAAGAAACTAATTATGCTTAATAAAGGTTTAAATGAAAGATATCTTTGTTGACATGACTCTAGCTCTTCCTCATCTTATACTGCTTACCTTCTATCTAGCAGTACTGATTTATTGCATTCGTAAAGACTCTGTTTGGGGCTATTATGTAGTTGCAGGCCTTATTTGTATGGAAGTTTTTTGGACTATACAGTTTGGTGTCGGCAATATGGTTTTTCATGTAATAACGGATGTCGCAATCCTTTCTTTGCTATGCCTTATGTATTTTCTCATAAAGGACATAAAATTCAAAATACCTTTAATGCTTTTAGGCTATTTAGGATTTTTTGGAATTCATATACAACAAAAAGAGAAACAGCATGCTGTAGTAGATAACACAATATATGAGCTCTTTGTACAATTCGATAGTAAAGAAAATCTGAACAATTGGATCAGTGCAAATGAAGAGATGTACAATATTACTTATCCTCTATTCAAACCTGCTGACAAAAGTTTTTTACTGGATGAATACCTTTTGGTTTCTGATCTAAATAGAGATAGATATCAGTATTTCAAAGCGATAAATAGTAAAAACTTTGGAATAGAACATATTGAAATAAACGATGTCGTAGTACTGGCAGAACCAGAAGTCGTAGAGATAGGCACTGTCAAGAATACCCAACGACTGAATGATCCACATCTGAACAAACAGTGGATGGCCGATCCTTACAAGCTGGACAAATTCCATAAGCTAACCGAGCAAAAGAAATTCCAAGTCGCAAATGCTCAGAGCCTTATTGCTATTTTGGATACAGGTGTAGATAGCCAACATGAGGATCTTAAAGAAAATTACAAAAGTATCAGTAGAAGGTATGACTCTGATACTCGAGGGCATGGAACACATTGTGCGGGAATAGCAGCTGCGGTTACAGGTAATAAAATAGGAATTGCCTCACTCATTCCAGCGAAAGCTCCTGTGAAGGTTACTTCCATTAAAGTGCTCAATAATTTTGGAGCAGGTACACAGAAGACTATCATTGAAGGAATCATTTTAGCAGCTGACAAAGGCTGCAGTGTCATTTCTTTATCCTTAGGTGGTCCTACTTCAGATAGCAAAGAAAAAGCCTACACAGAGGCGGTAAAGTATGCACAGTCTAAAGGCGCCATTGTTGTCGTTGCTGCTGGCAATTCAGGACGAGATGCCAAATCTTATTCGCCAGCAAATACGCCAGGTGTAATTGTGGTGACGGCACTAGATTCTTTGATGCAGAAAGCGAGTTTCGGGAATAATGTGTCTGCTTTAGGAATGGGCTTAGCTGCACCTGGAACAGGTATCTATTCTACCTTCCCTAAAAATCAATATAAACCATTTAATGGAACATCTATGGCTGCACCTTTCATAAGTGGGCTTGTTGGGCTGATGAAAGCTTATGATCCTTCTTTAACTACGGAAGAAGTATACGAGCTAATCTATGATTCTGCCACTAAAAGGAATAAGCTTATCATAGCTGACCCCTATGGTACAATGGAACAATTGTTTAATACTCGCCTTGAAG
>CAZKXO010000424.1:0-2687 GCA_964556525.1 uncultured Saprospiraceae bacterium | reverse complement strand
TTACTCCAGAGACTAATGTCATAAGTAAGAGAATAGAAATAAAGTTGGATATAACTTTTTTCATTTTAAAAGTTTTAATTGAATATCGTTCAGTTAGAAAATATTAAACACAGATAGGCTCAGCGATACATTCCAAAGGGAATACGTTTATTTATACGCAAACGCTTCTATTTGTCTCTAAAAAAAATGTTAAACGGTAAACTATTTACCAAATTACTGAACAAGGGGAAGGGGTATTTTACAATATGTATCAAAATGATGCATTTTCTGTGAGATACATATTATAAAAATATATAATACGAAGTTACTTATACTGACCCAATTTTTCAAAGACTGAAGCCAGTTTTTCAGCTTCTATGGGACAATTAACATTTAAAGTCATTATTAAATGACCGGAAAGACTCAAATTTTGACTGCTAAATTCCGTTTAGATCACCCATTTTGACAGAGGTTACATTGATATTCTCAGTCTGTCCAGGGTTGATAATTAGCGAAACCTCAGCTGGAAGGAATTTGTAGTTGCCTTCAGGGAAATCAGTTATGATATTCAATAGTAACTTTCTCATAGTCAGCATGTCCAAGGGGTTAATGACACCGTCTTCATTGGTGTCTCCTGCAACTATAATTGCTGGATCTATTACTGGTGCTATGGCAAGAATATGTTTTCTCATGATAAGTAGATCTAGAGGAGTTACTCTTTCCACTGCATTGCCCTCTCTCCTGAATCTTAGTACTGGGTTATTAATACCTGGATATTCTGACGCTAAGTCATTGATTTCTAGCGTATTGCCGGTAATTGGAAAACTGACATTCGTATTGTTTGCATCTTCTAGGAAGATTGTAGACTCTGTATCTGCATTACCAAATGGGTCAGTAAAACTAAGGTTGAACACTGATGGCTCAGGAGCCCCTAATCCTACTGCGCCAGTGGCTTCTATAGCCGCATTTAGATTTGTGATTCTACCAGCTGTACCGGCTCCTCCAGTATTATAGACGACAGAACCATCTGGTGCGATGACAGCAAAACTTGGCGTTCCAAAGAAGAGACCAAAAGTACCAGCCTGATAAGGTGCAATTGCTGCCAAAGCATTCCCTTCTCCTCCTGCACCGGGAAAGGTTATACCATGTCTGTTTTTATATTCTATGATTTCGGCATTGGAATCGCCAGACATTGTGCTTAATTCGAAAAATTCTACATCTCCTTGTCCTTCTCCCCAGTCCTCATATAATGCTTGCACATTGGGTGCTATTGCATTACAAGGCGGACATTGGACAAAGAAAAACTTTATTACTACTGTAGTACCTTTGTCTAGATAATCTTCGTAAAGCGTATGTGATTGCCCACCGCTGTCAGTGATAGTGAAATCAGGTGCATTTTGTCCGCTTAATTGAAAAATAACGAAGAGAAGAAAAATTGTGGTTAAATGTCTCATTATTAAATGCTTGAAAAGTCTCTTACAGATAAAAGTAATCAACTTAATGTTCAGTTTCACAAACTTAACGAATCAGAATACCAAGATGTTTGGGATTTTCAAACACTACTTCACAATAAAATCAAATTAAATAAAACAGGACCTTATTCAAATTTTAAGCAGAAGCCGCTGAACCACCTTGTTTTCTGCGAACACAGACCTGTATATACTTTAGGTAAGAGTGCCAAACCTTCACATCTTTTGTCCGATGAAAAAACCCTGAGTCAAGAAGGATTTGAATTATTCCCAGTAAACAGAGGTGGGGATATCACCTATCATGGGCCAGGTCAACTAACGGGCTATCTTATCTTAGATTTGGAATTGTTGTACAGAGATGTCCACAGATTTGTAAGAACTATAGAAGAGGCAATTATTAGTTTGCTCAAAGAGTATGGGCTAGAAGGCCATAGGATTCCAGATTTTACTGGAGTCTGGATTATAAAGGGCAAGCAAAAATTAAAGGTTTGTGCTATAGGAGTGCATCTCAGTCGATGGGTGAGCATGCATGGTTTTGCACTTAATATAAATACTGAATTATCTCATTTTAATAATATCATTCCCTGTGGAATAGCAGAAAAGGATAAAACCGTTACTTCATTGTCTCAGCTTCTTGGTAAAAGAGTCGAGCAATCTGAAGTAGAAAATAGACTTAAAATTATTCTAGCTGAAAAATTTAATCTTAAGATTCTCAATATATAAAGCATGCAAGCTAAAACGGTAGAAGAAAGTAAAACTATAATGACGGAATTGATCATGCCAAATGATGCTAACCCCTTAGGTAACCTGATGGGTGGTAACCTCATGCGCTGGATGGACATAGCTGGAGGAATTTGTAGTTCTAAACATTGTGAGGCCCACGTGGTTACAGCCTCAGTGGATCACGTTTCTTTTAGTGCACCTATAAGAGTAGGTGATGTAATAAATATAGTAGCGGTTGTTACTAGGGCATTTAATACTTCTTTAGAAGTATACATCGAAGTATTTGCGACAGATATAACTGGTAATAATACCATAAAGTCTAATCATGCTTATATGACCTTTGTAGCCTTAGATAAAGAAACTAAGAAACCCATAAAAGTACCTAAGCTAAAACCTCTTAGTTCTAACGAAACAAAATTATACGAATCGGCCCCACGCAGACGCGAGTTGCGATTAGTACTTGGAGGCAGAATGAAACCAAAGGATGCTACAGGTCTTAAAGCCTTGTTTGAGGAT
>CAZKXO010000423.1:0-2690 GCA_964556525.1 uncultured Saprospiraceae bacterium | reverse complement strand
GAATGGACAGCTAGGTGACAAAAAAGCTAAGTTTGAGCCAAAAAATCTCAGCTTTTGTACAACAAAACAAATCATTACTTCTAGTAGTGTCAAAAGTCTAAATCGGACCTATTTCAACAGTCATTAGTATCCCAAAAGACATAATACTGTGATACGGTTTTAATCCTAAAACATTTGAACATAGCTTTTGTCATCACTTTAGCATGATTAGATTATCTATCTCTACGCTTGTTATCATAGTAAGTGCTATGTTCAGTTTTACTGCTTTTGGTCAGACCTGTTGTACTGCCGGTATGCCAGTAGGTTCCGTATTGGGTATAGCTAGCGACACTTCCAGTTTTGTGCTCAATCTGCGTTACGAATACAAGAGCATCAATCTACTGGTAGACAACAATAGTAGACTGGAAAATGACCCTCGTTCGAGATCAGGTCAGAACATCTCTCTCAAGTTTGATTACGGACTCAGCAAAGCTTGGGCTTTTTCTGTAATTGTGCCTTTTATACAACAAAGAAGACAAACCGTATCTGAATCACAACGCAGTTTTGGGTTGGGTGATGCCATCTTACTCACTCAGTATTCCCTGAACAGACTCAGCTTAGGAACAGGTGTAAAGTTACCTACGGGCAAACTATCGCACTCTGCGGATTCTGGTTTACTTCTTTCTCCTGATATGCAGAGTGGAAGTGGTAGTGTGGATTATCTATTCAGAGCTGGATTTAGCTTTCCAGAATTGTTCGTTCCTTTCCTGGTAGGCAATCTCTATTCTTCTTATAGGATAAATGGTGTGAATGATGATTTTGGTAGCTCAGCTACCTTTCCAGGACGACGTTTTGGCTTCGGGAATGAATATATAGCAGGGTTTGATTTGGATTATACTTTGATCGGGAATGCTGGATTTTTTATTCCCCACCTTGGACTACAATTCAGAAACACAGCACCGAATATCGAACAGCAGGTGGAAGCACCAAATAGTGGCGGATCTTGGTTAAATTTATTTGCCGGACTGGCTTTTTCGCCGGATAGTTACAAGACAATTTCTTTCTTTGCAGAAATTCCAATATATCAAAATTTAGAAGGCCTTCAGATTACAACAGATTTTGGTCTGGGTTTACAATTATCTTCCAAATTTATTAAGACTGAAATATGAAAAACTATTTATTGATTGTAACAGCAGTATTCTTACTTGCAGGATGTGGCAGTGATGGTGTAGATGAGCCTTCAGTAGACGGAGGAGAATGGTTAATTAATGCCGCACAAGTTTTTGATGGTGGGCCAGGAAAGGATGGCATACCTTCAGTAGACAGCCCTAACTTTTCATCGGTTGCTGATGTAGACTTTCTAGTTGCCAATGACTTGGTAGTAGGTGTTGTACATGATGGTGTAGCCAGAGCTTATCCGCACCCAATCCTTGACTGGCATGAGATAGTAAATGATGATATAGGCGACCTTAGTGTTGCAGTAACCTATTGCCCTTTGACAGGCACTGCTATAGGTTGGGACAGAAACTTGGGTTCTACAAATACCACCTTTGGTGTAAGTGGAAAATTATTCAATACTAATCTTATTCCTTTTGACAGAGACACAGACAGTTACTGGACTCAGATAGGACTGGAATGTGTAACAGGTAATCGTATAGGTGAGAAAGTAACAACTATCCCTGTACTCGAAACCACTTGGCAAACATGGAGGACCGCCTACCCTGATTCGGAAGTCTTAAATACTGACACAGGTTTCAGTAGAAACTACCAAAATTTTCCATACGGCGATTACAGAACAAATGACAACAACATCATCTTTCCTGTAACTAATTTCGATAATAGAATTCCAGCAAAAGAAAGAGTATTAGCTGCTATAGATGGTACGACTGCAAAAGCCTACAGCATCGAGTTATTTGAAGACAATCGTGTTATACAAGACAACTTCGGTGGCGAAGATATCATAGTGATAGGATCGAGAGACAACAACTACGTCGTTGCCTACAACAATCCCGGAGGTGTATTTACTGCAGTAGCTGATCAGCTACCTGTAATCGCAATAGATGTGGATGGCAATACGCTAACCTTAGACGGCACAGTAAGTACAGGTGAAAGGTTAACACAAGTCAACAGCTTTATGGCTTACTACTTTTCCTTACCGTCCTTCTATACTACAGAAATATACGAAGACTAAGCCTTCACACTTTGTAATCGTTCAATGGGCTGTAGCATATCGCTTATGTTAGATGTAAGTACTATGGAATCGGCCCCTTTAACGATTTTATTTGGTAAAAAAGCCATTCCACCGCAGTCAGAAAAGTGGGTTTTGATCCTACTTTTACATAACATGAGCTACGTTATAATTTTTGCTTCTGTTAGCGAGAGACTTATTCCTGTCTAAACAAAGCACTATTTTTACACTACAAAACTAAGACAATGAGAATAGCATTGACAATAATTTGCTTCCTTTTGGCAGCCAACTGTGTATCACTAAATGCACAAAAAGGAACAAAGGCTAAAATTGGATATAAAGTAGGAGATACGGCTAAAGATGTCTCCCTTACAAATATAGATGGAGAAGAAGTCACGCTGACTGATCTAGATGCTAAAGGCTACATAGTTGTCTTTACCAGTAATGTGTGCCCCTTTGCGCAGATGTATGAAGATCGCCTGATAGAACTCCATAACAAGATGGCACCAAAAGGCTACCCAGT
>CAZKXO010000422.1:0-2700 GCA_964556525.1 uncultured Saprospiraceae bacterium | reverse complement strand
AATTCGTTCCGTTAGGTACGAATGAGGGATGGTTTATTTATTTCTACCTATATTACCATGATTACAATCATCGTCATCAAACCATACATCATTCGATAAGTGAGAAGGATCAAAGTTGGATTTCTCTTCATCAATCGGTTTACTTTGTTCAATTTCTTTTTGAAAGAAGGTCTTTTTTCAATAATGGCTTGTCTACTTGGAAGGCATAGCCCTTCCAGACGGGGAGCATTGCTATAAAGAGTAAAGAACTTGCAATGAGATTGGCGATAAATACCCAATCTATAACGTCTTCTCTGACGGGTATAAATGAGAGGAAGCCATTCTGAAACTTTGGCAGAATAATCAGGAAAAAGACAATCAGAAAGGCTGCAAAAAAGGCATTGAATATCTTGTATAGAGCAAAGACTTTGGCCTTATTTGTCAGTCTGAGCTTGGCAAAAGGAACCAGATTAAGCACATCAAAACCCAGTATAAAGGCAAACCATCGGACATAATGTGGAGAATCGGGATAGTTAAGCCAATTGGCGATACCTTGAGCGAAGCAAGTGCCAAGTATAACCAAGAGAAGGGCGGAAAAGGTAACTGGTGTCAACGCAGTATTAAAAGCATTACTGAAATTTTCCTTCTTGTTGCCAAATCTGAATAGTGCCGTATCAAATCGAAAGGAAAATAGGGTTATGAGCACAGCGGCATAGGCATAAAAGAAGCCGTAAGTGCCAAATTGCGCCACTTCTTCGCCTAAAACATGCGTCACAACCACAACTGCAAGCAAGTAATAGACGACCTTGGCGAGTATAGAACCCAGCCCATAGACGACAGCTTGTCCAGCAAATTGTTTGATTAGACTCATATATAAGCTTCAAAGGTATATAAACGAGGTATTATACAAGCCAGTCTGTCAGCTGTTTGCATTATGAGCAGTTTTGGATTAGAATAGGTTTTTAAACTATTAGAGCTTAGACATTTGTTTATTTTTATTGCTGAAACCACTAGAAAATGCTAGACTTAAATTTATTAGAACAAACTACCCAGGTTCCTGGTGCACCAGGTTTTGAATACCGAATCAGGAACTTTATTCAAAAACAAGTAAGTCCATACGTTGATAAAATGTACACGGACGCTATGGGCAACTTCATTGCCTATAAAAAAGGCAGTAGTGATAAGAAAACTGTAGTAGCGGCCCACATGGACGAAATCAGTTTTGTAGTCACCCACATAGATGATGACGGTTTTCTGAAATTCCATACCCTAGGAGGTTTTGATGCAAAGACACTGACAGCTCAGCGGGTCATTATCCATGGCGAAAAGGATATCATCGGTGTTATGGGTACTAAGCCTATCCATATTATGACTCCTGAGGAAAGAAACAAGAAGGTTAGAATAGAAGATTTCTATATAGACACGGGCCTTACGGCTGAAGAGGTCAAAGAGCAAATAGAGATAGGTGCACCTATAACCAGAGAACGGTCTTTTATAGAAATGGGTGATATGGTCAACTCTAAGTCTCTCGACAATAGAATCTGCTGTTACCAATTAATAGAAACCCTTAGAGAAATGAAGGGGATGACGCCATCTACGGACTTGTACGCTGTCTTTACAGTACAAGAAGAAATAGGCCTTAGAGGGGCCACAGCAGTCGCTTCTGGAATAAATCCAGATTATGTAATCAATCTGGATGTGACTTTGGCCTGCGATGTACCCGGTTCTGTCCCCCACGAAAAGATTACTTGTCTGGGTGATGGTGCAGCAATAAAGGTACTGGATGGCATGTCTATCTGTGACTACAGGATGGTCAGCTTTATGAAAGAGGTGGCGAAGAAAAACAAGATAGCTTATCAGTTGGAAGTATTGCCTAAAGGAGGTACTGATACTGCAGGCTTCCAAAGACACAGTAATGGCGGTTCTATAGCAGGAGGTATATCTGTACCGTGTAGATATCTGCACCAAGTCATAGAGATGGCCAGTAAAACTGATCTAAAAAATTGCATAACTTTACTGAAAGCTTGCCTCATGGAAATAGGCAGTTATGATTGGTCTCACAAATAAAAATTTTGTTTTATGAGAAGCTTGCTGTTATTCTTTATAATAACCAGTCTGGCTTCCTGCGGAAATAAAATACTGTTTCAGGAAGCAAAATACATGGAAAGCTCACCTAGTAATACACCTAATAGGGTAGATGTCAATACTTACTACGCAGGGGATGCTTTTTCGTTTATTACTTTCATAATAGAAGTAGATAACCGTTCAGAAGATACACTTATTCTTACCGAAAGCGATGTGCTGTTGGAGTATCAGAATTCAGTGGGAGCAGAGACCAAGCTGTACCCCATCCGTAAAAAGAAGCTCCTTGCAGACTATGAAGACGAGCAAAAGACTCTTAATTTTAGTAAAAAAGCCTCTGCTGTTACAAATATAGTATCGGCTGGATTTGGATTGCTGGCAGGTATCGCAGGTGGTGCTGATGCGGTTGGCATTTTCTTCTACGGTGCTGATGCTACTGCAGATATTTTAGCAGACAGAGAGTTTTATGAAAATGCACAGGCAAGTGTAGAAGAACAGCTCATTTACATGGAGGAATATACCTTAGAAAAAGACACAATCTTGCCTGGTAGACTGGGTAGTTTTGATGTGCATTTTGATAGACTCATGATGTCAGGACTAGCTGAGTTAAATGTTGATTGTGACTCTATAACCTATAGT
>CAZKXO010000421.1:0-2701 GCA_964556525.1 uncultured Saprospiraceae bacterium | reverse complement strand
GTTATTAATACATTCAAAATATAAAATTCTATCAAAGAATGCTATGTATTTTTAATTTAGCCTAGCTTCAAAATAACTAAAGATGTATCAAACAGATCAAAACGCAGAAGATTTATTCCAAAGTCAGGAATCTATATCAGAAACTCTCAGTTTATCTAACCTTCAAAAGTATGGTGAAAGCTTTATGGACTGGGTAGTTGTATTTGTGCCAAAGTTACTATTAGCTCTAATAGTTGTCTGGATAGGTTTTAAAATTGTAAAAAAGCTGAGCAAAGTTATAGGGTTGGGATTAGAAAAAGCCAATCTAGGAGTAGAAATCACCGGCTTTTTACAATCTATTGTATCTACTGTACTTAAGCTCATAGTTCTAGCTGTTGCAGCCAGTATCATAGGCATAAAAATGACAGCACTGATCGGATTATTAGGAGCTGCCGTCTTTGCGATAGGAATGGCTCTTCAAGGCTTTATGGGCAACTTTGCCTCTGGTCTCACTATCTTGTTTCTTAAACCCTACAAAGTTGGTGACTGGATATCTGTAGATGACAGTTTTGGAAAAGTAAAGAGTATACAGATATTCAATACTACCCTAGAAACACCAAATGACAAAACTCTGATCATTCCAAATGGTCAGGTCACAGATAATCCTATCACAAACTATAGTACTATAGGTGACATCCGCTTAGAGCTTAATGTAATGATGCCCTACGAAGAAAGCTTTCCTAAAGTGAAGGAAGTCATTACTTCTGCTCTGAAACAAAGTAAATATGTCAAGTGGGATAAGCTGCCGCTTATAGGTATAGAAACTTATGATAGTCACAATATCGTACTGGCTATCAGACCCTATGTCGACCCTAATGATTATTGGGATGCGACTTTTGAGATCTATGGGCTGATAAAACAAGAGTTTTCCGCTAATGACATCAAAGCTGCTTACTCAGAAGGAGTAGAATTAGGTCCGATAGGGGCTTAAGAATATTGGTCTAAGATATGCTCCACCAAGGAGCGGTCATTTTTAAGTCGTGGCATTTTACTCTGTCCGCCAAATCGCTTGTGTTTGCGCTGCCACTTTTCTATGGTACCAGAAGTTAGTTCTGTAAGTACAAGGGGATTCATTGCCAGGTCTTTATAACGTTTAGCATCATAGTCAGAATTGATCTGTCTGAGTTCTTTATCAAGTTCATCTGCGAAAGCAGATATGCTTTTTGGTGCCTTGATAAATTCAATGAGCCACTCATGCCCCCCTTTACTATTAGCTTGCATAAAGATAGGGGCGACCGTGTAATCGCAGACCTCTACATCATGTCGCCTACATACTACAGATAATGCTTGGTCAGTATTACTAAGCATTACTTCTTCGCCAAAGACATTTATATACTGTTCTGTACGACCTCTTACTTTTAACTTAAAGGGAACAATACTGGTAAATTCTACTACATCACCAATTACATATCTGTACAAGCCAGATGAATTGGTAATCACCATAACATACAATTTATTAAGTTCTACTTGCTCTATGGGAAATATATTTGGGTCGGAATCTCTATATTCTTCATAGGGAATAAACTCATAAAAAATCTGGTGGTCACAGAGCAGTAACATGCCATCTTCATCCTTAGAATTTTGAATGGCAAAGTAGCCTTCCGAAGCATTATATACTTCTCTGAATACAACTTTCTGAGAAGGAAGATACTCCCTAAAGCTTGCTCTATAGGGTTCGAAACCGATGCCACCATGTAGATAACTTTTCAGATGAGGCCAAACTTCTGAGATATTATCTGCCCCCGTTTGCGCTAGTATTTCTTTAAATAGGACCATGGTCCACGTTGGCACGCCACCTAGTAAGGTGACCCGCTCATCAGTGCAGTGCTGCGCAATATACTTTATCTTCCTATCCCAATCTGCGTCCAGTGCCACCTCGAAAGATGGCGTAGAAAATCGTCTTCCAATCTTAGGAAAATTCTTCAGCATGATAGCAGAAATATCGCCGACTGTCCTTCCACCGCCTAGATCTTCCAGACTGCCCCCCATGATGAGATTTTTATCTGCAAAGAGTCTTGCCGTAGGATCCTCATGATAAATGGCAGAAGCAGTAGTCCAGGTGCACTTGAGATGCCCATTGATCAGATAGTTCTTGGTGACAGGAATAAACTTACTTCGTCCTGATGTTGTTCCAGATGACTTGGCAAACCATTGTACCTTTTCTGTAACCAGTGCATTATCTTTTCCATCCATCATTTCTAGAATGGTTTCTGCCAGATCTTCATACTTTACTAATGGAACAGCGTTCTGGAAATCAGCGTAATCTTTTATTGCAGCAAAGTCGTACCGTAGTCCATAATCAGAATTCTGTTGTCGGAGCAAGATTTTCTTAAGTAGACGTCTTTGGTAAAAAGGGACCTTAGCCACTACTCTATCTATCCGCCACTGGCGATAGCGGAAATATCGTCTGAGTAAGACGTCCATGACTTTAGGCATACTGAGATAACAATTTGAAGCCCAAGATATAGCTCTTGTAAACTCAGAAAAAACTGTGATTCATTAATTTTAGAAAAAAGCAGCACTAAACCTTTGCTTTTTCATCGCCAAAAAGTAATAAAAGTCTAGAACGATTAAAGGTCTTTTGCTCTCCACCATTGCCTCAGCTTTCAAAATCCTACTTCGGCACTGCTACGCAGCAGAGAAACAAAATTCTAGGTCTTGC
>CAZKXO010000420.1:0-2704 GCA_964556525.1 uncultured Saprospiraceae bacterium | reverse complement strand
TAGGAGGGTTTTTGCATTTGTTGATTGCACTATTCAATAGATGTGTAGGAATAAGTCTGGAATCCAAAATTGCTTGCTTGTTTTTGGCTGTGTATCTGCAGTCAACACTTTTGCCACACAGATTGATAAGCACATCACAGTGTTCTAGACAGTCGGTCCAACTGCCGAGTTCTTGAGCATTCCAGTGGATATGATTTGGAGCCTTTGGGTTACGTGTAAGGATGCTAACTTTCCAGTTCTTAGCTTGGAAATAGTCTGTTAGTGCTTGCCCGAGGAATCCTGTTCCTCCCGCTATTACTAAGGTTTTTGTCATGATTAAATTATTTTATTGTGAATGAAAAAGATGAGAGTTGATAGTGCTGTTATTCTATAAAGTACCCAGGAGACCGTCATCCATGAGCTGATGCCTAAGAGATGACATCGGCGGATATGCTCAATGAACATTACACCGATCACAGTAAAGAAAATTAAGAGCTTCACATAGACGGATAGGCTGATTAGTGACATCAGTGCAATCATAGGAAGGAGTAGAATAGCCCCTATCATCGATACTGTAGACATATTCCCTAGGTAAGTCAGACTGTTCTTCTTAGAGAAGAAATGGATTGCTACACTTTGCCATGCTACCTGCCCGAAACAAATTAGCAGTTCAGTGCTAAAATGGTGTGGCCAGTCGAAGTGCGGAAATAGATGACTTGTAAAACTATGGACTATGACTCCTGTTGCTATAGAAACTAAGAAGATATATGTCCAGTTGTAACCGATATGGAAATCTGGATGACAGCTGCGATGATCTGTCTGAGCAGCAGGTGTAATTACTTTTCTGTTGTAGGAAATAAACTTATAGAGTATACTAAGGAGGTTGAAAATGATTGGCAAGTGCAAAATGCGACGAAATGTTGGATGATTTTGAGTGACAATTTTGATGATGGTAGATACACCGTAGGTGACTGTTCCATTATCCATATCTAGCATGGCGATTTCATTTCTGGCTCTGTCCTGATCGATATCCGTATATGTGCCAGCTTCCTCTGATTGGTAGGCAATAGGGCAGGAAACTTCTATCCATCTAGTTCTGGTAAACAGTTTGCTGTATTGTCTGCACATGGGACAGTTCTGATCCACCAGTAGTTTGTGATTCTTGATCATGATGTGAAGTTTGATTCAGTGACATTGAATGGGACTGCAGGTTTTGGTTCTTTTTTCGCTTTGGATCTAAGCTTGAAAAGGGCAATTAGATTGACAAAGTGCATGATACCCAGTACGATGATGATGAGCCCTATTTTCTGGCTTAGCACTTCTACGCTTTTGACTGCTGTGGCCACTGGAGTTCTTTCTATAAGATTGAAAAGGGCATAACCAAAGTTGATGAGGTAAAAACCTATGAGTAAGAGTTTATTAATTGAGGTAACCAGCAATTCATCTTCCTTAAATATTTTCATGAGGAAGACCATTCCATTGATGAATAAGGTTCGGCCCACCCATATGGTTAGTAGGACGGAGATGAGTATGTAGAGGAGGTAAGTAAGTAACAGGTAATTCATAATTATATATTTTAAAGTTTTAGAAAAAAATGAAAGTTTGATTCAAAAAAATAGTTTAGAATATGAGTTTTTCGATCTCTTCGATGTAGTCCTTACTTGAGATACGCCAGAAATAAGCAGCAAGTGCATACGGGATTAACACGACGTATAATATGGTAGCGACAGTACTCCAGTCATGAGCCATCCAGTCTATCGGAAGCTTGCTCGCTAGGAGCCATATTCCGAAATACACAGTGACTAGTGCACCATATCTCTGTAGGTCTTGGTAGTATTCTACCGGTTTGCCTTTGCGGCTATACTTCCATATCGCCATGAGTATTTGTATGGGTCCTATTATGAGTTCTAGAATAAGTGCATAAGCGATCATAATTCTATATGTTTTAAAGTTTTAGAAAAAAATGAAACTTTGTTTCAAAAAAATAGGTCTCGTTAGCCTATTTCAAGAATTTTATAAAGTGATTAAAAAATCTGTTGTCTTTCATCTTTACAAGCAAGTCGGACAGCTGATCCATCTGAGAGAGAAAATTGTCCAACTCAGTTATTAAGGTTTTGAAATGCTTCACTTTCGACTGTGGTCCTTCCAGCTCAGCATTCTTCAGTTCTCTCAGTAAGTTTTGTACAGGAATAAATTCTCTTTTCTTTCTCTCGGCTATGATATGCTTTGCCATAGACCATATTTCATGGTCTGCCTTGAAGAATTCTTTGCGTTCTCCGAGTTTATTCTGCTTAGCAATCAGGCCCCAGTTGATAAGTTCTCTAAGATTGATATTTACATTTCCTCTAGAGAGCTTTATCTGGTCCATCACTTCCTCCGTACTCATCCCTTCTTCATTGGCCAGCAACAAGGCATGTATCTGAGCCATAGATCTAGGAATGCCCCAGGCAGAGCCTACTGATCCCCAGGTCTGAATGAATTCCATCTGTGCCTCTTGTAGTTTCATAGTTCAAATATAAAACATAATTTTCAAAATTTCAGAAATTATTGAAAGTTGTAAAACTTGCGTCATTTACTTGTTATTTTTACAGCACCCATCTACCCCTTAAATGATTACTATATTGGTCATTAGCCTTGTTGTATGTCCGAGATGACCAGTATAATGGTCTTTATTTTGAGATATTTAAGAAATGACCATTAAAACAGGCATTTTGTACAAATATTA
>CAZKXO010000419.1:0-2716 GCA_964556525.1 uncultured Saprospiraceae bacterium | reverse complement strand
CTTACTCAGTAATAGTTTAATTAAGGACTAGTTAAAATACGGTATTAGTTTATATATTGGGCAAGATGTTCTACTACTTCAGCAAGTTTGTTTTGTGGTTACTCGGCTGGAAAGTTACGGGAGACTTCCCCACCCAGGTCAAAAAGATGATACTTGTAGCAGCACCACATACCTCTAACTGGGATTTCCCGCTAGGTCTCATGGTACGATCCGTCATCAAAGCTGATGTCAAGTACATAGGCAAGGCTTCACTGTTCAGAGCCCCTCTAGGTTGGTTTCTAAAACCTCTGGGTGGCATTCCTGTGGACAGATCAAAGTCCAACAATTTCGTAGATGCTGTCGTAAAGGAATTTAACAACAAAAAGGAAATATGTGTTTTGTTTGCTGCGGAAGGCAGTAGAAAAAAAGTAAAAAAATTCAAGACTGGTTTTTACCACATCGCTAGACAGGCCAAAGTGCCCATGTTGCCTACAATTCTAGACTACAAAAAGAAGGAATTCAGATTCCATGAGTTGGTTTGGGCTACAGAAAATCATGAGCAAGATCTCAGCCAAATAGAAAATATTTTCAAAGGCATCGTTGGATACCATCCCAGCAAGAGTTTTGGTGTCAGCTAGAATCTGAAACCAAAGGACACAGCAGCACTTACAGATCTGTCTCTGTCATTTCTGAGTATAAAAGTATTATCATCATTAAGTTCTCTGACAGAGAAATCCAGATTTTCATTTGTAATATCTCCTAAGCCATACTGACCGCGAATACCTACATAGAAACCAGAATTGATAAAGTAATTGACCCCGAAGATTAGATGACCATCTAGCAGATTGAATTTATTACCGACTTTCTCATTCTCGAAAAGTTTGTAATAGGCTGCTTGAGTCCGCCATAAGGTAAGGAGTTCTCCATTAGATTCAATAAATACCATCCCGCGACCTACTCTGAATGGGACCTCTCCCGCCTCATCTCCATTGTATCTAAAATCGTAAGATTGCTCAAAAAAGAATTCATCAGTTTCAAAATCTAATCTGCCTCTACCAGTTGCATTGACAAGTAAATCTAAAGAAATACCTCCGTAAAGCTCAAATTTAGAACTGACCTGCCATTGGGCAGTTATAGGGAATGAAAGGTAACCATTGGAAATCTCTATCGTCTCCTCCTTATCTCCGATTTCAACAAATCTTTCGAAGGTACCTACCGGTCGGAAGATGTTGTAGACCTCAGGATCTGCAAAATTATAAGTAGCACCTCTTTGAACATAGAGCAATTCCCCTCTGATCCCAAAATTTGGGATAATATTATAAGTATAATTTATCCCAAAATGGAATCCAGTACTTCGGCTATATTCCTCCCCTAGCTCAAGTTCATTAGAAGTGATTGTAGAGAAATTCAATCCTGCTCTGACACCAATTTTGTGCTGAGCAGAAATTTGTAAGACTATCGAAGCCAAAAGAATAGTAAATAGCTTATTCAAGAGAGTATATTATGGTTCGAAAATAGGATATTTTTACCAGCGATTATTTTAAAACGCCTAAAGTCTGATAATAGCATGACTAGGAGAAACAAACTGCTCAAGTTTACAGAAAACTTAACATTTCCTAATGTTTTTGAGAGTTTTACCTATGGTAGTAGCACCTTATCCGGTTTTGGAGGGGAAGATATAGAACTCAATGGTAAGTGGGCTGAAACTGTCTTCCAAAACACTAATCCCATTACTCTTGAGCTGGCTTGTGGACGTGGAGAGTACTGTATAGGTCTGGCAGAGAGATACCCAGAGAGGAACTTTATAGGTATAGACATTAAAGGTGCAAGGATCTGGCGCGGTGCAAAAAATGCACTGGACAAGAAGCTGTCTAATGTCGCTTTCTTAAGAACAAAGATAGAGAGTCTGGCTATGTTCTTTATACCTAAGGAAATTCAAGATATCTGGATAACTTTTCCAGACCCTTTTCTCAAAGACTCCAAATACAATAGAAGACTGACTTCTCCCAACTTTCTAAAAATCTATAACTCCCTATTGCCAAAAGGTGGACTCATCAATCTAAAGACAGACTCAGAACCCTTTTATTTGCATACCAAAGAGGTGATTACAGAAGAGAAACATGAAATCCTCATAGACTCTCCCAACATCTACAAAGCTGATCTGCCGCACCCCGACCTAGACATCCTGACTTTCTACGAGCGGATGCATCTCAAGGACAATAGGATTATCAGATTCCTGCAGTATAGATTAAATTATTAGCCTTTATAAAATGGAAGCTTTACGATAGTAGCTGGCAGAATTTTGCTCCTGATTTGTATGCCGATTTTTGTACCCTTCTTAGATTTTGATTTTGGCACATAACCTAAGCCTATCGGCACACCAAGGCTGGGAGACATCGTACCTGAAGTTACTTTACCTATAACTGTTCCTGTTTCATCCACTATCTCATAGCCATGACGCGGGACCCGCTTATCATCTACCACGAAGCCTACCAATTTCTCTGCCGTCCCTTTGGCCCGCTGATTAAGAAAGATGTCTTTGGAGAAAAAACTGGCTTCTTTTTTCGTCTTCGTGATCCAGCCTAGCCCTGCTGAAATGGGAGAAGTCTCATCAGAAATATCATTGCCATAGAGACAAAAGCCCATCTCCAATCTCAAGGTATCCCTGGCACCCAACCCTATGGCTTGTATACCTTCAGAAGTGCCTGCTTCCATCAGTAGATTCCAGACCTTAACT
>CAZKXO010000418.1:0-2721 GCA_964556525.1 uncultured Saprospiraceae bacterium | reverse complement strand
TTGATAGATCTCATCCTGATTATGTAGCCCTTCCAGTAACATTTACTGCCACTGAGGATTTTACCGCGGAACTATGGTTTCAGTCATTAGCCGTAAATACCAGTGCTGACGAAAGATGTTTGTTGGAATTATATAACCCTACATCCAGTATTCGTGTTTATGAAAGTGCTGGTAACCTCTACCTTGATGTTACCGATAATGCTTGTACAGACATACAACAGCTTGCAACTTCAGTAAGATTTCAGTGGATGCATTTGTCCATCTCAAGATCAGCTGGAATTGTTACCGCAACAATAAGCTGTAACCAATCTTCAGTAACAAGCAGTTGCTCCTACAACTCCAGTATTGCATCTGTCCTATTAGGAACTGATCAGTCCTTATTGTCTTCCAACTCATGGCAGGGTGATGTGGATGAGATCAGAATGTGGTCTACAGTAAGATCTTCTTCCGATATCTGTGACAATAGGTTTTGCACCATAGATTCTGGTGACACTGATTTGGTTGCTTTGTATACCGCTGACCAAGGTGTAGCTGGCCACCCAGCATTTCCAGCTAATGATAATACTGCTATAATCACCTTAGCCGATGTGTCAGGAAACTCTAATGATGGCTTGTTGCAGAATTTCACACTTGTCGGACAATCCAGCAATTTTATCTGTTCGACTTCTGGTATGCTCTATCCTTTAGAAGCAAACATACACCTGACTGATTACGCCACCCAAACGAATCCTGTAACAATGATGTGTAGCGGTGATTTATTGCATGTATGTCTTAAGGATGATGCTGGTGTGCCATTAATTCTAGATCCTTCAGTTGCTATAGCTTGGGAGTACAATAATGGAAATGGTTGGAGTTCTTTGAATTCTCCGAGTTTCAATAACGGAATTTGCTTTGGAGTGCCTACGGGTGAACTTACTATAGACTGCACTTATAATATTCAAGGATATGAAGACTGGCTCATACGAGCAATAATTACAATAAGCGATACCAACTCCTCTAACACTTGCGAATATCTTACGGCAGAAGTACCCTTGAGAATATGTTGTCCGCTGGAACCTGTATCCATTAATGTTACTTCTAACTTCAGTTCCAATCTTTTTTGTGATGGTGATCTTGTTGCCTTTAGTGTCAATCTCCAATCTCCATATCCCTTTTATAATCCACCAGCAGCTGATATTACAGTTGATTGGTTTTATGATGATAATGGAACCATCACGCCACTTAATAATGCACAGAATAATAACAATTTTACAATTGTTGATGTACCATTAAGCCAAGGCACTTTTTGTTTTAGAGCAGATATAACAGGATGTTCCGCAACAAAAAGTATAACTATAGAAAAGTGTTTTGATATAGATATAGAGCCCACTTGCGGCACCATATGTGCGACTCCAGATGTAGGTATTCTCAATACGTTGAGTACTGTGCCCAAAGTCTATGAAATCTGTCCATTAGGTACAGCGAAAATAGAAATGCTCAGTGGTTTTGCCAATTGTGGTAATAATATCTGGGAGTCTTCTTTTGACCCTGCTTTTAGTACAACTACTTTTCTAGGTGCTACAAACACCTCTATAAATACCAATATACTACCTACAAACTGGCCAGCAGGGGCAACTTCTATTTATTACAGAACACAATGCCAACCCAGCATGATTCCTTCTGGATGCCCATCTTGTTACAGCAATGTAGTAGAGATCAAACTCATAGACCAATTAGCTCCACCTATAATTAATGGACCGAGTACTGTATGTCCTGGCGGAACTGGTATATGGTCAGTGGACAACCCATTGCCTGGCGTCACTTATTCATGGATCTGTGATGGAATATCGGCAGGATCTGGAAATACTTATATGCCAGTCGATGGAGAATGCTGTATACTAAGAGCTGATGATGGCTGTTCAGTAGAAGATTCAGTAGGAAAGTGTTTTGAAGAATGTGAAATTATAGGTGCGATTTCCTGTCCCAAAGTGCCCAACCAATGCCCTAAGGTAGGTGACCAGATTCATTTGTGCATATGTGATGTTACTAGTAATTGTAGCAGCTCATTCAGTTACAACTGGGGATGGTCAAGTGGAACGCTTGGTTCTCAGTCTGGTTGCGATTTGTTCCATTTTCCAGCTGTTGGCGGCACCACCTATTATGTAACAGTAACAGAAAACTCATCTGGTTGTACCACGGTGTTTACTAGAGATGTAAGTCCTTGTCCATAACCCCAATATTATCAATTTATGAAATACTACATGCTTTTAGTTGCGTTCCTTTTTACAGCAACTGAGACTTCTGGCCAATTCTATAATATAGAATTAGATGAGAACAGTGGAGACAATATAAATGTAACTGATTATACCATCGAACCATGTACTGGAAACACAGCACAAGTAGGCGTTAGAAGAAACGGTACAACTGGTGCAGATATGGTTTTTATCCAATTATATGATGGAACAACTTTTCTGAGTAATTATCATGTCCCAGCACTTGCTAATGCTTCAGACTTAGATATCATCGATGATGTCTTTGTAGAGGCGCATTTCAATCCGCAAACAAATAATTGTGAAGGGTATTTTGTAGCCTTTTCTGCGATAACAAATGGAGAAAGTTATATAGAGACCCATGTAATGTTTTTTGATCCATTGTTGGTGTTGCAGTGGCATAAAATTCCTTTTGACAATCTGGCCCAGCAGGTCATTGTCCGTGATTGTTATATTCCAGATATCGGTTTTT
>CAZKXO010000417.1:0-2724 GCA_964556525.1 uncultured Saprospiraceae bacterium | reverse complement strand
TATCCTTGAGATCAGATATTCCTTTGATAAGACTTGCAATGATTAAAGGGATTGCAATAAGCTTGAGCAACTTAATAAAAATGCTTCCTATGGGTTTAATCCAATTTACGACAAAGGATTTTCCAATACCAAGATTAGAGACAATCAGTCCAAATATCACACCCAGCACCATTCCTCCTAAGATTTGCCAGTGTAAAGCTATTTTCTTCATAGTTTCTTACAGTTCAGCAAACAAATTACTGATTTAAACTTACATCGAAGAAGTATTAGGGCTTCGTTGCTCTAATCATTTCACGCTTTTTGGCGGGCCCGTTGAGCCTCTCTACTCTGTAGCCTAAGGATGTGAGAATCCGTCTAAATGCGCCCTGAGAACAATAGGTAACCAGACAGCCTCCAGGACTTAACTGATTATAAAGTTTAGAATGAATTTCCTTTTCCCATAATTCCTGTTGGCAAGAAGGCGCAAAAGCATCATAGTATATTAGATCATATCCTAACCAATCCTCAAATTCTTGAATTTTAGCTTTTGATTTTTTGAAGGAAAAGGAGTCAGATAAATTGATCGATGAATCCCATTCAGATTCATGAATGGCATTTAATACCGGTCGTAGTTCAGGACGATGCAGTACAGCAGGAAAGTTCAATTGTGCAGCCTGAGCCATAGTTAAGGGATAACTTTCAATGGCGTGGTAATCTATAGAGATATTATGGTCTATTGCTTCCAGGTAGGTCAGTAGTACATTAAGACCAGTACCTAGACCCATCTCAAAAATCCTGAGAGGGGTTCTGGTACTTTTTCTCTTGTAGAAAAGCCCAGCTGAAATAAATACATGCACCGACTCTTCTATAGCTCCGAAGAGCGAATGATAATGAGCATCAAAATGCTCGCTGTATACCGTATGTGATTTATCCTTGGTAGTAAGGATAGAGTTTGACAAGTCTTACTTGCAGCTTACTTAGTGAAAGGAAGGGTTATAGGAGGCAACAACTCAAAGTTATTAGGACATCCAACACCTTTTTTAGCACATGAGCTGAAGACAGTCAACACGATCAAAAAAGCAAATACTTTTGCAACAGCATTAATGTGATTCTTACGCATTATTTTTTGTTTAATTTATTATCTAACGATAAGGAGACAAATATATTACCAATTAGAGATAGATGTAAGTTATTTGTCACTTCCTTTATAGTTAATTTAACAAATGAAATATCATTTAATAGCAATTGGAGGCAGCATCATGCATAATCTGGCCATAGATTTATTGGATTTAGGTCATGATGTATCAGGTTCTGATGATGAAATCTATGAACCCAGCAAGTCTAAGCTGGAAAACAGAGGATTGTTACCAAAAACTCTTGGCTGGGATGAAAAGCGTATTACATCTGACCTTGATGCTATTATTTTAGGAAAGCATGCAAAAGAGGACAATCCTGAACTACTTAAAGCGATACACCTTGGACTTACTATTCAGTCGTTTCCAGAATTTATAGCTTCTTCCACTACAGCTTCTGACAAAATTGCAATAACAGGTAGTCATGGAAAAACCTCAACTACTGCTATGGCAATGTATGTAATGAAAAAACTACAATTTGACTTCGATTATCTAGTTGGAGCACAAATAGAAGGCTTTGATAAGATGGTAAGGATGTCAGGAGCAAATATCCTCATAGTAGAAGGAGACGAGTATCCCAGTTCAGCTTTAGATATGCGGGCTAAGATGTTGCATTATGATGCAAATGTTTCGGTAATTACTGGTGTCGCTTGGGATCATGTCAATATTTATAAGACCTATGAAGACTACAAACAGATTTTCATCGACTATCTGGAAAAAAAAACGAAAAAGGATATAGTATTCTTCGATCAATCAGATAGTGAGCTTCTAACTATGGTTCTAGGCTACAAGTTTGCTTGTAAAAGGGTAGGCTACGAGCACCTAGAAATCAACAAAAAAGGAGCAATAGTATGGAAGTCCAAAGCTTATCCTATCAAGGTTTTCGGGAGGCACAATCTGAAAAATATGAATGCTGCAAGACTAGTCTGCAATCAGATCGGTATTTCCACGACAGATTTCTTAGAGGCCATAAGAGATTTTACCGGTGCAGCTAAGCGATTAGAAACAATAAGCCAAACTGACAATAGGGTTGTGTATAAGGATTTTGCACATGCACCATCTAAGGCCAAGGCAACTGCTGAGGCTGTACGGAGCAAGTACCCCAAAGGAAGAATTTTTGGATTAATGGAGTTGCATACCTTTTCTAGTCTGACTATGGAGTTTATAGAACAGTATAAAGCAACTTTAGATAGCTTGGATGAGGTCATCGTATTTTATGATCCTACAGCAGTTGCCCTAAAGCGAATGCCGAACTTAGAACCACAAAAGGTCAAAACAGCATTCTATCACGATAAGATAGAAGTACTTAATAGCAGTGTAGATCTGGACCAGAAGCTGATAGAAATTAAAGATTCTGACTATGATGTCGTCCTAATAATGAGTTCTGGGAACCTCGGCGGTTTGAATATCAATGATTACCTAGAATAGAGTGATTAGAGTTGCTATAATTGACTATTTTTGCGTCCAATTTTAAATTACTACAATGGCTCGAATAATTACATTAAGAGATGCTTTGAGAGAAGCAATGAGTGAGGAAATGAGAAGAGATGAAAATGTCTTCATCATGGGAGAGGAAGTTGCAGAATACAATGGTGCTTATAAAGTTACCAAA
>CAZKXO010000416.1:0-2732 GCA_964556525.1 uncultured Saprospiraceae bacterium | reverse complement strand
TCCTAAGTATCTCAAGCCTGGAGACAAAGTAGAAGTTAAGGTTGCTGGAGTCGGCATACTGCGCAATGGAGTAGAAGATGAAAATATTTAGGCGCAGTTAGAAATCATAACCTTTAGACCCTTTTAATTCGCAACTTAAATTACTTGATTTATCAAGTAATTTAAACTACTGTAGGCATTATAGGTATTTCTATACCTGAGCCTGACGAGGCTCTGGAAAATGTAATTATAGGAAGAGATGTTTTATAATTATGTGAGAATGAACCGTTTTATTTGAAGTTCTATTGTACCTTCTTATTTATTATTTTGTGTTATGAAGAAGAGAAAATTACGTTTGTCATTTCCAACATTAGCTAGCATAATTCTTCTGTTATTAGTTTCGTTCCTATTTATTTCTTGTAGTCCAGAAAAGTCAAAGTCAAAGAGCAATTTTATTTCCAATCCACAAGACATCAATAATTTACACATGGTTGTCCTTGGAATTGCCCAAGATGGCGGCTATCCTCAAACGGACTGTAGGAAATCTTGTTGTAAAGACCTTTGGTCAGACAGGTCAAAGAGAAAAAGGGTTTCTTCTCTTGGAGTAAGGGATCCTGAAATGGGAAAAGTGTACCTATTTGATGCGACACCAGATATAAAGGACCAACTCTATACTTTAAAAAACTCGGGAGAAAGTGATTATACATTAGATGGCATTTTTCTGACACATGCTCATATGGGACATTATACAGGTCTCATGCATTTAGGCAGAGAAGCGGTAGGGGCCAAGCTAGTTCCTACTTATGTGATGTCACGTATGCGAGAATTTCTCAGAAGTAATGGTCCCTGGGATTTATTGATAGGTGCAGAAAATATAGAAATCAGAGGACTCAAAGATGATAGTGCTATAGAACTGTCTTCCAATTTAACTGTGAAACCTCTACTTGTTCCGCATCGGGATGAGTACTCTGAGACTGTAGGATTTATTATTAGTGGTCCCAACAAGAAAGTGCTATTTATTCCTGATATTGATAAATGGGAAAAGTGGGATAGAGATATTAATCAGTTGATCAGAGAAGTAGACTACGCTTTTCTGGATGGTACCTTTTATCGAAATGGAGAAATATGGGGTAGAGATATGAGTCAGATTCCACATCCTTTTATAGAAGAAAGTATAGAAAGATTTAAAGACCTTCCAGCTGAAGAGAAAAGTAAATTACATTTCATCCATCTTAATCATACCAATCCTCTTCTAGATAAAACAAGTGAAGAATACATCGAATTTTCGAAATCAGAATTTAAGCTTGCTTATGAAGGACAAATTATAACTTTGTAATAGGATGAGCGAAGAAAACAAAGAACGACAAATAGCTAAGGAATTTATTCTGGACACTGATAAGAATCTTTTCCTTACGGGAAAGGCAGGGACTGGTAAGACAACCTTACTCAAAGAGGTGTTATCAGAAACAAACAAAAACTATCTTATAGCAGCACCTACTGGTGTAGCGGCTATAAATGCTGGAGGCATTACCCTTCATTCATTATTCCTATTTCCATTGCAAGCCTTTATCCCTAAGCCAAACCCCCAGTTGAATTCTAATGTATTTTGCAATTATCAGGCCTTAGCTGGACATCAGAAATTCAATAAAGCCAAGCGGAACCTTCTCATAGAATTAGAACTACTTGTTATAGATGAGATCAGTATGGTCCGTGTAGATCTCATGGATGCGATAGATGTTACACTGAGACGTATACGAAAGAATCCTGCACCATTTGGAGGTGTTCAGTTGCTGGTAGTAGGGGATTTGTTTCAGTTGTCTCCTGTTGTAAGAGAGGAAGTGAGAAATGGATTGTCACTGTATTATAACAGCCCTTATTTCTTTGACAGTAATTCGTGGAAGAACTCTGATGCTCTTGTTGTAGAGCTGAAGAAAGTCTATAGACAAGAAGAGGCTTCCTTCTTAAAAATATTGAATGAAGTAAGAGATGGAGTTCGTAGTCCTGAAACAATCTCTGCTCTCAACGAAAGGTATGATGAATCCTACAACTCTGATGAGGAAATAATAACATTGACTACACATAACGCAGCAGCTGATAGAATAAATCTAGATAAGCTTGTTGCCTTAAAATCTGAGGTAGTGGCCCTCAAGGCTGAAGTCAATGGGAAGTTCCCAGAAAATTCTTTCCCTACTCCTGAATCCATAAATCTGAAAGAAGGTGCTCAGGTCATGTTTATCCGTAATCATCCAGAAGGACTCTATTATAATGGTAAGATCGGAGTAATCACTTCTATCAATGACCAACTCATCAAGGTCAAATCAAAAGATGATGACATGACCATCATGGTGGAACCTGTAGAGTGGAAAAATATACGTTATGAATTGGACGAGGCTACCGATAAGATAGTGAAGAATGATGTAGGAAGTTTTACACAGTTTCCACTTAGACTTGCTTGGGCAGTGACTGTACACAAAAGCCAAGGACTCACTTTTGATAAATTGGTTTTGGATGTAGAGAACACTTTTGCAACAGGACAATTGTATGTTGCACTGAGTCGATGTAGATCACTGGATGGTCTAACTCTAATCAGTCAAGTCAAGCCAGAGAATATAATGACCGATAAGCGTATTGTTACTCTGTATAAAGGCGTAGTGTTAGAGTCTATAGAGGCCAAGCTTTCAACAGCCAAGGCCGATTATGAAAGAACTAGATTGCTCAATACCTTTAATTTTAGTAAAATTGATTCTTATATG
>CAZKXO010000415.1:0-2762 GCA_964556525.1 uncultured Saprospiraceae bacterium | reverse complement strand
TGAATAAGATCTACCATTTGGTACGTTGCTGTCCAATAGATTGACCCTAATCAATGATCTGCCTGGAGTATCATCCGGTACTGAAGGGGCATGCGTCATTTGTATGTCTAAAATATATGGCAGTTGCGCATAATCATCCAATTTTGATTGCTCCACTTCTGCAGTAAAGCAGGTATTGTAACCGTTGTATTTTATAGGCTCAATACCATCCAACCCACAGAGTTCGAATACACGATCCTGTTTCAAGTCAGAAGGATAGATAATTGTGACCTTTACTTTATCTCTGCTCGCTTTAGCCCAGTCAGGAATTTCTTTTTCCAATAATCTGGAATCTATCTTTCTCATGTAGTCTATATCATAAACATATCTGACATTCATAGCCTTCATCTTTAGAGGGTCAAAACTCTGAGGGATACTGACCAGATAGGCTTTGTTTGGAATGTAGTCCAAAACTCTTAGACCTTGGTCTTTTAATTGCTGATGTTCAGCTTTGGTAAGGATGTGTTCAAACTGCAAGACCTTGTAGTAACGTCCAGAGACCAAATCGCTACGACTGAGGCTGGCTTGGGAGATGTACTCATCGACATTGGGTTCAGTCACCCTTTGGAAGCCTTGAAAATCTAGTTCGTTTGAAAGTTGGCCAAAACAAAAAGTGGCAGTAAGCAGTAAGTAAAAAAGGAAAGTTAATCTCATCATGGTTCATTATTAAGAGTTTAAAATACCATTTTATTGACTGCTAGTTAGTCTTTGGATTCAACTAATTTAAATCTTTACAGCATGGATGACATTAGCTCTTGTGAAGTAGTCTAAATATGAGAAGCTCTGGCACTGATAATGTAGTGAAGTTGTCTTATGCAATTGCCTTCGTATACTTAAGGTGGACCAATAAAAAAAACGCATCCAAATTACTTCGGATGCGCTCTTCTTATTTTTAAAATTATGGTCTAGTCTACAACCACCATTTTCAGTGTTTTCACACCTAGCTGATTAGAAAGCTCTATGAAATAGATGCCTGCGTCTAAGTTGCCAGACTGGAAGTCTACGGTTTGTTTTTTTCCAGTCAGCTGTATTGTTCTGTTCTGTACTTGCTGCCCACTGATATTAAGAACTGATACATTTAGCTCGTTACTGGCTGGTCCTTCTACATTCAGAACAAATTGTCCTGAATTTGGATTAGGAACGATGTTAGCATTGAGCTTGGTTTCAAGTTCATTGGTAGAAGTAGTGAATACCGTTATGGTGTTTGTGGTTATCCTTCTACCACACATATTACTTGCATCTAAGGTCACCATAAATTCATCTTGACTAGTGTACTGATGCACAGGGTTTTCCTCAAAGGAGATATTGCCGTCTCCAAATTGCCAAAAGTAAGAGGTAGCAAAATTTACATTTGAAGTGAACTGGACTCTTCCAGCTCCTAATTCTTCTGAGGTCCAACTGCCTGTAGGTCTTTCTATTACTTCTATTTCGTCCGTAAATACAGAAGTACCATTTTCATTAGTGACAGTTAAGGTAACTGTCTTAGTACCTGGAAATAGATATTGTACTTCATGTGGGCCTGGCTTATCAGAAGTAGGTGGTAGAGCTGAGAGACCAAAATCCCATTCATACTGAAGTAATCCTCCTTCAGCAAAACTTTGAAATACAATACCTGTAAGAGGACAAGTTTGATCTCCAGTAGTAAGGAAACTAGCATTCGGAGCAGCAGTCTCTATAGATCTAACATTAATATTATCTAAGAAGAGGTCATTTCCATTATCATTAACTGAAACGAATCTTATAATTATTCTATCCATACCTGCATAAGGAGATAAGTCCACTTGCTCCATTGTCCAGTCTGAAAGCTGGTGTACATCTCCGAAAGGCGTAAAGGAGGTGCCCAAGGCTTCCCCAAATTTAGAGTAGATGGTGTCTTGGAAAGTAGCACCACAATCAGTACTGACTTCTATCATTAATCCATCATTACTTGCCTGATCAAAAAAGTAGGCATGCTCAAACTCCAGAACAGGGGTGGCTGTTTCTGTAGATAAATCCAGCGGTGTCATATAAAGATAATCTACTTCACCTTCTGTAAAGTAGTTTTCGAAGGATATAAATATGACCCCTTCATCATTTACATTCTGTCTTTGAATCTGGATAGGTAACCAAGTCACATCATCATCTGGATTTTCATTTATCCAAAATTCTGGTAGAGAGGGTTGGTTAAGTCTTTCTTGGTATGGTAAAGGGAGCCCAGCTTCTACAAAGACAGGACCTTCTATGAGCATTGTGTCATTAAGGAAAAACTCTTGTTCTGTATTAGTTATCCACGTTCTTAGTTGGAATTGTCCATTAGAAGTAAAGCTTACAGGCTCATCAAAACTAAAGAGTATGGTGTCTCCAGCTGCGAATGCATTTGTCACACTTTGGGTAACAATAGGTCCACCATCTATTTGGTAAGAAGCAGAAATATCTTGGAGATCATTGAGACCTTCATTTATAATTTCCACAGAAATGATGTTTTCATTGGTATTACAATTAATTAGACTTTCGTTTTCTGGATTGATAACACTGGACAGATTAAGGTCGAAATCTATTATGCAATCTTCTAGTCCTTCTCCATTTGTATTTCTAGCAATCGTTCTTTGACCTTTTACATCGTTTTCAAAATTGGCCGAAACAGCAACCCATTGCACATCGAATGGATTTTCTATAGGTACTGTAGCTGTGGTTGTTGTAGTGTTAAGAGCAAACTCCATATACTTTTCACCGAGAACGTGCAC
>CAZKXO010000414.1:0-2762 GCA_964556525.1 uncultured Saprospiraceae bacterium | reverse complement strand
ATTACCAATACGTTATTTCTCTTTTCCCAAATGCTCCTCACTCTTCAGCTTTAGTATTTGTCCATGAAAGCTGCAGTTTTATCTACGATGCTTCTTCATTGTAAAATATTTTATTCATCTTAATACCCTCATGGAAAACTATGTATTATCAATTAAGAATGTTGTAAAGGACTACAACAAGCATAGAGCTGTAGATAACGTCTCTTTCGATGTGAAAAAAGGTAGCATCTTCGGATTGCTAGGACCTAATGGTGCAGGAAAGACCTCACTCATTAGAATTATTACAGGCATCACAGCTGCGGACAGCGGAGAGATCTACATCGACGGGAAGAAACAAGGTCTTCAGTCGTCTACAGACATCGGCTATCTCCCCGAAGAACGTGGTCTGTACAAGAAAATGAAAGTCGGAGATCAGCTCATGTTCCTGGCCAGAATAAAAGGTCTGAGCAAAGCAGATGCTAAAAGCAAAATCGACTACTGGATCAGAAAGTTTGACATTGCTGACTGGTGGAATAAGAAAGTAGAGGAGTTGTCCAAAGGAATGCAGCAGAAAATTCAATTTATCTCTACAGTAATACACCAGCCCAAACTACTTATTCTCGACGAACCTTTCTCAGGACTAGACCCTATCAATACCAACCTAATCAAAGATGAAATATACAGAATGCGGGATGAGGGAACGAGCATTATTTTCTCTACACATAGAATGGAACAAGTAGAAGAAATCTGCGAAAAGATAGTACTGATGAATCAAGGCAGAATTATACTGAATGGCAATGTCGCTCAGATAAAAGAAGATTATAAGGAGAACCTATTCAGCCTCAGAGTCCAAGACACTACTGCAAACATTAATACTGATAAATTTTCTGTCGTCGAGAAAAAAGATAATCAACTCATAATAAAGGCCTTAAATGAATATAGTTCTAATGACATACTCAGTTCCCTAATTAATAATGGCACTACCATAGAAGCGTTTGAAGAAATCAGACCTTCTCTCAATGAAATCTTTATAAGAACAGTAAGAGCTAGTCATGAATAACAGTATCAAGCAAGTCGCAAAGAGAGAATACCTCACCCGCGTTAAGAGCAAAACTTTTTTGGTCACCACGATTTTAGCACCTCTACTTATAGTAGCAGTGATGGCTCTCCTAATTTTTCTGTCTACCAGAGGATCTGATGAATCCAAGAATATAGCGGTGCTTAATGTGTCTGATATGCACATAGAGAAAATTGCACAACGTAAAAATCTAAATTTTGATTACTCCTACCACAGTCTAGAAAGTGCTTTAGCTGACTACAAAAACAAGGAACTAGATGGTGTTCTACTCTTCCCATCTGTAGAATTATCTGAGACCGATTACAAGCTTGAATTTTATTCTGATGACCAGCTGGCTATAGACGAGATACTTACAATAGAGTCCTTTTCTAAAAAAGAAGTACGTAAGTATAGAATCAATGCCTTTGGACTAGATGAGGACCAGCTCAAACTCATAGATGCAGATGTTATTATAGAACCCAAAACGGTGTTGGACACAGAGAAGGAAATTTCGTCCATTACTAGTATAGTTACTTCTGGTCTAGGAGGCGTAGTAGGCTATGGCTTATTCTTCATAATAGTCATCTATGGTAGCATGGTAATGCGTAGTGTCACCGAAGAAAAAATAAATAGAATAGTAGAGGTCCTTATTTCTACCATTAGACCTTTCGATCTAATGATGGGCAAGGTTATAGGTGTCGGTCTCGTAGGTCTTACACAAATCTGTATTTGGATTATACTTCTACTCATTCTTACATCTATCGGAGCCATCTTTTTAGGTGACCTCTTGCTAGAAACTGCTGCTGCGCCTGATATCACACAGGCTGTACCAGAAATGCAAGATGCTGGAAAGGAGACTCAAGAAAAGATGACTCAGATTTTTAAAGAAATTCGCTCCATTAACTGGTTGAAAATTATTCCACTATACTTGTTTTACTTTCTAGTAGGCTACTTTACATACGCTGCTTTATTTGCTGCCATAGGTTCTGCTATGGGTGATGACATACAAGAAGCACAATCGTTGACTATGATAGCCACTATGCCGTTAATGGTATCACTCTATATTGGAGTTTCAGCAGTATCAGCACCTAACAGCACCTTATCCATCTGGTCATCCATCTTGCCATTTACCGCACCCGTAGTAATGCCCATCAGACTGCCTATAGATCCCCCGTTCTGGCAGATAGGCTTGTCAGTGTTGGTGTCGGTACTTACAGTTATCTTTTTGGTATGGCTCGCCGCCAGAATCTATCGTGTAGGGATATTAATGTATGGCAAAAAAGCAAGTTTCAAGGAATTGGTGAAGTGGATTACTTACAAATAATGAATATACCAGAGGCTACATAAAGTTCCAAGGCATTACTAAATCTCCATCCTCATATTTATTAGCAGACTTTTAAAGCCTGCTTTAGTATAAGCCCTCAGCGCTGACTCATTGCCATCATATACATCTAACCGTAGTTCTTTCAGCCCTTTTGCCTTACACCAATCTTTAAGACCATCTATGATGAGTTTGTTGACTCCATGACCACGATGAGAAGGTTTCACAAACATAAAACCCAGATAAGCATAATACTCAAATTTCAAATAGGTCTTTGCCTGCTCTTTCCTTGCATAAGCTGACCCCACAATTTCTTCTCCATCGACAGCCACAAGCACTTCTGAGTCTTCAGACAGGATCATTGACTTGAGATTATAATAATTTATAGGGTCAGGTTTAAGTGTA
>CAZKXO010000413.1:0-2790 GCA_964556525.1 uncultured Saprospiraceae bacterium | reverse complement strand
TAATTGATAACAAAAGGTTGGTAAGTGAGAAGACAGCCGTAGATTATCAGCAAGAGTTCAGAAGCATAGCGATGGATATCAATAGCGGACTATCTTCTGACGAATGGAATCAACTTTATACAAGGATTATAGACTGGGAAATCAAACTGGATAATTCTGACAACGAGCCCATGAAGGAAATTCTGGATACTCAGAAAAAAGAGGCCAATAAAGAATTCGGTCGCTTTATAAAAAAGCACTATGAGGGCTGGCGCAAAAATGATGATGGTCCTGTGGCTTCGCATAATCTATTTGCCAACTATCTTTTTCCAAAGTTGGATAAAGAGAAGCCCAATGTTCTAGTACTTTTTGATAACCTAAGATTTGATCAGTGGAGAATCCTTCAGCCAGTTATCAATGAGTATTACAGAATATCTAGCGAGGAAGTCTTCTATAGCATTTTACCTACTGCAACACAATACAGTCGCAATGCCATTTTTGCTGGGATGACGCCTCATGAAATACAAAAGAACTTTCCTCAGTACTGGCTGAATGACAACGAGAAAGGTGGCAAGAATCAATATGAAGAGCAACTCTTTGCCGCTCAGATAGACAGACACTTTAGGAATGGACTCAAGTGGAGTTATCACAAGATTCGTAATAACTCTGATGCAAAGCAATTACAGGATAATATCTTGAATGTAACAAAGAATGATCTTACAGTTATCGTGTATAATTTTATAGATGTGCTATCTCATGCACGTACGGAGATGGAAGTGCTGAAAGAATTGGCTTCTGATGAGAAAGGTTACAGATCCTTGACCAGTTCTTGGTTTCATAATTCACCTATTTGGAATAGCCTTCAGACCTTGGCAAGCAAGGATATCAAACTGTTTATTACCACCGATCATGGCACTATAAGAGTAAGCCAACCATCTAAAGTGCTTGCAGACAGAGAAACAACCACGAATCTTAGATACAAAGTAGGTAAGAATCTAAACTACAATCAAAAAGACGTTTTGGAAGGTAAAGAGCCACATGTGTTGGGGTTACCCAGACCCAATATAAGTTCCAAGTTTATATTTGCCACTGAAGATAGATTCTTTCTGTATCCTAATAATTACAATCATTATAACCGGATGTATACAGATACGTTTCAACATGGTGGCATCTCATTGGAAGAAATTATTTGTCCATTCATCACATTGGAAGCTAGGTAATACTAATCTTCACTATGATACTTCTTACTGGCTTTTCTTGAGATATTGATACTGAGCTGATAAAGCACAAATACTGGTATTCCGATTAGAAATTGCGTAATAACATCTGGAGGAGTGATTACTGCTGCAAAAAGTAGTATCACCACAACAGCGTGACGTCTGTATTTCTTCATGAATTCTGGAGTTAGAATCCCAATTCTAGATAAGAAATATACAAGCACCGGCAACTGAAAAATGATACCTGTAGGTATTGTAAACATGACCATATAGTTTACATAAGACGCTAAAGTAGGGCTGCTTATTATTTCAGATGATACAGTGTAACCTGCGAGAAAGCTAACGGCAAAAGGAGAGATGACATAGTAACCAAATAGTACTCCAAGCATGAAGAGAAAAGTGCAGATTAGGACTACGCCACGTGCAGCACTTTTTTCGTTAGGGTATAGGCCAGGCTTGATGAACTTCCATATTTCGTAGAAGATATAGGGAAATGAAATAATAATGCCTATCCAGATAGATACCTTTATATGGGTAAGAAATTCTTCGCCAAGTTCTCTAGGCATGATAGTGAACTTAGGAGGGTAGAAGCAAGTCAGTTCTGAAAGGCCGCAAAAAAACCTGTAAGTAGCGAAGGAATTGTTCTTTGGCGCCAGAATGATTTTATCAAAAACAAACTCTTTAAATACAAATACCAGTGTGCCAAACACTATTACAGAAATAAGAGATCTGATGATATGCCATCTCAGTTCTTCTAGATGCTCGAGAAAGCTCATTTCTTTTTCGTCAGTAGCTTTAGAGGGCTTTGCCATAGTGTCACAAAATTATACTGATATAACCAAAGTATAGATATAATTTTGACTTACTTTTGACTATCATATACTAAAAAATTATAATTCATTGCTTACCTATATCCTTATAGCAGTTGTTAGTCTGGCTGTACTCTTATATGCGTCAGATATGTTTATTGATGCTGCTGAGAAGATAGGTTTGGCCTTTGGTATTTCCCCCTTTATCATTGGAGTTACAATAGTTGCATTTGGTACTTCTTTGCCAGAGTTGGCTGCTTCTATAGCTTCAGTGTTTAGTGGTACTTCAGAGATAGTGGTCGGTAATGTTGTCGGGTCCAATATTACAAATATCCTCCTAGTCCTAGGTCTTACAGCAATGGTAGGGAAGAAGATAGTGCTGGATTTTGATATATGGGATGTGGATATGCCCTTGTTATTAGGTTCTGCTTTCTTGATGATCTTTACCTTGAGAGATGGCCATTTCAGTACAATAGAAGCTATACTATATCTGATTGCATTGGTTGGGTTTTTAATTAATTCGGTTACTGGAAGTAAGGATGATGATTTAGAAAAAACCGAAGTGAATTTTAAGGATCTTATAAAGTTGTTAGTTGGAGGCTGTTTGGTTTTTGTAGCAGCTAAGTATACGATCTTTGGTATAGAGGAAGTATCTAAATTAGTGGGTATAAGCCCTGAAGTTATTTCCCTCACTTTCGTTGCATTAGGTACTTCACTTCCTGAAGTGGTGGTAAGTATTTCTGCTGCTAAAAGAGGGAAACATGCTATAGCTGTGGGTAATGTTT
>CAZKXO010000412.1:0-2790 GCA_964556525.1 uncultured Saprospiraceae bacterium | reverse complement strand
ATCAATGGAAACATCCTTATATACCCTCTTGACTTTCATTCTGATTGTAATGCTTGTCCTACCTTTTCCAAAGAAGGAGGACTCGTCAAAAAGGGTTTCTATTGGCTCATTAGTCCTGGACTTTTACAAATATCACACGATAACGCCTTCATTCAGGAAGATCAACGCAGTCAACTCACCTATAGGTTAGGTGTAGGTCTTGGACTTGACCTAGGAGTAACAAACCTTATTACGCTATCCCCTTTTGCTATGTACAATATTACTGGAGCTGATTATCTATTCGATAACACATCACCAAGCCCTACAAGTTCCGGCTTATCACAGATACATCTAGGTGTACGTACAACATTAAGATTCGATAAGGATAGATGGTAATAGGTCTTTGTCGGAGGACTAAGATCTTAACTGCTTAGCTGTTTCCCATAATACCATACCTGCGCAGACCGCAACATTGAAAGAATGCTTAGTGCCAAACTGAGCTATTTCTAAACTATGATTCAGCATGGGCAAGGCACTTTCGGAGATACCTTCTACTTCATTACCAAAAATGAGAGCAAGCTTTTCGGACTTTGGAAAAGTAAACTCGGCCAGTTCTTTGGACTCTGTAGTTTGTTCTATACCTATCAGGCAATGATCGGTTTTTAGTGTAGAAAGTAAGCTGACAATATCTTCATGGTATTCCCAAGAAACAGAATTGGTAGCACCTATGGCTGACTTATTGATTTCCTTATGAGGAGGTCTGGCAGTAATTCCACAGAGATGGATGCCCTGAAGTCCCAGTCCATCGACAGTTCTGAAAATAGAGCCTACATTATGCGCTGACCTGATATTGTCCAGAACGATAGTTACAGGTAATTTGGAAGAATCTTGATACTCACTGACAGAGAGCCTGTTAAGTTCTTCTAGTCTTAACTTACGCATCCCCTTCTAACTATTAAGCTTAAAATCTAGAGCAGCTTTGACGAAAGCAACAAAAAGTGGGTGCGGTTTTTCCACGGTACTTCTCAACTCTGGATGAAACTGGACACCTATGAAAAAGCGATGCTCTGGAATCTCTACTATTTCCACGAGATCTCTATCTGGATTTATCCCAGAGAACACCATTCCTGAATTGGCAAACTTTTTTCGGAAATCATTGTGAAATTCATAGCGATGTCTGTGGCGTTCAGCTATTTCTTGTCTTCCATATGCTTTATAAGCCTTGGAGCCTTTTTTCAATATACACTTATAACTTCCTAGTCGCATGGTGCCACCCTTGGCAGAGACATCCTTCTGGTCTTCCATCAAAGCTATGACAGGATTCTTGGTCTTTGGTTTTACTTCTGTAGACGCAGCTCCTTTTAGTTTCAGTACGGACCGCGCATATTCCACGACTGCACATTGCATGCCTAGACAGATGCCAAAAAAAGGAATACCTTTCTCTCTTACGTATTGAATTGATTTTATCTTTCCATTTATACCCCGTTCTCCAAAACCAGGTGCGACCAAAATACCATCAAGTCCAGCCAATTTCTCTTCTACATCACTGACTTCCAATAACTCTGAATGGATAGGAATCACATTAACCTTGCACTCATTTTCTGCTCCTGCATGAATAAAGGATTCATAAATGGACTTGTATGCATCAGGCAATTCATTATACTTACCGATCAGTCCAATTGTTACTTCATGTGTAGGATTTTTTAGTCTTCCCAGAAATTCTTTCCAGTTATGCAAATCGGGTTGAGATCCTGATTTGATCTTTAACTTCTTTAGTACACGTATATCAAGCTTTTCTTTGAGCATGAGTAGGGGCACATCATAAATAGTAGACGCATCTATAGCTTCTATAACTGACTTAGAGTCTACATTACAGAATAGTGCCAGCTTCTTCTTTATTTCTTTGGATAACTTATGTTCCGTTCTACATACCAGGATATCTGGTTGGATACCTGCTTGTAGCAATTCTTTTACAGAATGCTGGGTAGGTTTGGTTTTTAATTCTTTCGCAGCACTGAGATAAGGAATCAAGGTCAGATGTACACAGATACAATTCTCACTACCAAGTTCCTGACGCATCTGACGTAAGGCCTCTAGGTATGGAAGAGACTCTATATCCCCTACTGTGCCGCCGATCTCTGTAATGATGATGTCATACTTTCCTTTGGTAGACAGGAGTTGGACCCTTCTCTTTATCTCATCAGTTATGTGAGGAATTACTTGCACAGTTTTGCCGAGATAGGCACCTTCTCTTTCCTTATTTATGACAGTTTGGTAGATTCGACCTGTAGTAATATTATTGTTCTGAGAAGTTGGCGTACTTAAAAACCTCTCGTAGTGACCTAAGTCAAGATCAGTTTCCGCTCCGTCGTCTGTTACATAGCATTCACCGTGCTCATAGGGATTTAGGGTCCCAGGGTCCACATTGATATATGGATCTAATTTTTGTATTGTTACTTTGAGATTTCTTTCTTGAAGTAACTTGGCCAAAGAAGCCGCTATAATACCTTTACCCAAAGATGACGTTACTCCACCCGTAACGAAAACATACTTGCTCATGCTGTGTATTTAGAATTAATCACTACGGGGCACTAAGATATCATAATTTTGGAGTAGCAAGAGAGTAACACTGCACATATCAAAGATATGTCTATTACTTGCTTCTGTAAAAAATGAGACTATTTCATAAGTTCGGGACAGTTTTTTTTGATAGCACCTATATTGCTAAGATATATTGAGCAAACAAAGAAGAATTGGTGCCCACAAGTATACCTGTGATGGGGAAGACTCATTAGGAAGCGATAGTATGCT
>CAZKXO010000411.1:0-2836 GCA_964556525.1 uncultured Saprospiraceae bacterium | reverse complement strand
CTATTCCGTATTACTAAACCCATACACTTTTACTATATCCTTCAATGCACCAATAGGTTGCAATTGGGATTAGTATTTATTTATTAAATGTTAAAGTCCCAGAAATGATCTTACGATCTATTATCACCTTCTCATTGTCATTTATCTATCTCCTATCAATTTCTGCGCAAAATGGAACAGTCCCTCAGGATCCCGTTGCAGAAAAATATTCAATTGTCAAACTATATCTTGATAGCCCTATTCAGTTGAATGAAATGGCTATGGAGGAAATAGACTTCGATCATATCCACGGTGATTTGGAAGCAGGGATACAGCTTCACCTTACACATAAAGATGTAAAAAAACTTGATATTCTAGATATCAAGTACGAGATACTCGTAGAAGATTATCATAAGTTCTATGAAAAAAGACAAGCTAAAGCTATGGCCAAGCTGCCAGATGCTACCAGCTCAAAGACCGCAGCAAATTTTGGCTACGGCAGCATGGGAGGCTTCTATACCTTAAGCGAAATAGAAGCCAAACTCGATGAGATGCATAGTCTCTTTCCATCGATTACAACTGCAAAATACAGCATAGGTACTACGACTGAAGGTCGTCCGATTTGGGCACTTAAAATATCAGATAACCCAACTGTAGACGAGCCTGAATCAGTAGCTTATTACGATGCTTTGCATCACGCCAGAGAACCACTTTCAATGGCTGCAACTGTCAATTACATGTTCTGGCTATTGGAAAACTATGGAACCGACCCTGCAGTTACATATATTATTGACAACAGAGAACTCTACTTTGTACCCGTTGTAAATCCAGATGGATACGAATACAATAGGTCTACAAATCCAAATGGCGGAGGATTATGGAGAAAGAATAGAAGAGGTGGCTATGGAGTGGACTTAAACAGAAATTATAGCTATCAATGGGGTTTTAATAGTTCTTGCGCAAGCTCCAACACAACATCTTCTACTTATAGAGGAGCAGCACCTTTCTCGGAACCCGAGGCGGCGGCTGTACGTGACTTTGTTGCACTTATCGCACCGACTGTAGCTTTCAGTACACATGCGACTGCTGGGAGTTTTCTTATGCCCTACGGATATAATTCTACTCCACCTGATTTTCCAACTTATGCTGAATGGGCTTCTGACTTTCTAGCAGAAAACGACTACCCCTATGGGACTACTTCTCAAATGCTGGGTTATACTTCGTGTGGAACAACAAGAGATTACCTACATACTGAAGGTATATATGCTTGGACACCAGAGATTGATGGAAGTGGATTCTGGCCAGCAACTAGCGAAATCTTCGACCTAGTAGACGAAAATATATTTCCAATGTTCTACCAAGCTTGGATATCTGGTGGATATGCTGATGTACAGAGTCATACAGTATTAGGAAATGCAGAAGCAGGTGCTAGTTTTAGCTTAGAAGTGGAACTCAAAAATAAAGGAGCTGGAGATGTTACCACTAATACTCTTGTCCAACTGATTCCTTCTGATAGCCAAGTAACTGTGTCCGGACCAATAAGTTATGGCACCATTGCAGCCAGAGCTAAAAAAGACAATGCAGGAAATCTTTTTAATATTACTTTAGATCCTGCTTACAATCTTGGTTCTGTAGATTTAGAAATAGTTGTAAGTCAAGATGGTATAGAGTCTAAAAGAGAATCTATTAAAATACCTGTCGGCACAAAAACAACCATATTTAGTGATGATGCTGAAACAGGAACTGGAAAGTGGAACAGCAGTGGAAATGGTATTTCATGGGGAACAAACTTCGATGATAGCTACAGTGGCAGCAGAAGTTTTGCCGATTCTGATGGCAGCAATTTTATAAATAATACTACTAACTATTTTGCTACTGTCAATAATATTAATCTCAATAATACAACCAATCCATACTTGGAGTTTTTTGCCAAATGGTCATTCGAACCTGGTGACTATGCAGATCTTCAAATTTCTACAAACAATGGCTCTAGTTGGACTTCTTTAAAAACTTATACTGCTGCAGAATCGTGGACACAAGAGCAATTCAGTCTAGAAAACTATATCGGTAATAATGTAAAGTTGAGATTTAGAATGATCTCGGATGGTAGCTTAAATACAGATGGGTTCTACTTTGATGATATAGAGGTGAGCGAATACTTATGTCCACATTGCCCTGTTTGCTTTTCAGCAGTTAGTAGCTTTCCATATTATGAGAGTTTTGAAACAAACAACTCTGACTGGACACAAGGAGTCGGTGATGATATAAACTGGACAAAAGATTCTGGTGGCACACCATCAAACGACACAGGTCCATCTGCAGCTAGTGACGGTAACTTTTACATGTACACAGAAGCTACAGACCCGAACCACCCTTCCAAGTCAGCATATTTAGAATCTCCATGTTTTGATCTTACAAGCGCAACTTCTGCAAATTTTGGATTTGACTACAATATGTTTGGTGCTGCAATGGGCAGTTTGTCATTTGACATTAGTATAGACAATGGAGCAACTTGGACCAACGATGCATGGACTCTTTCAGGTGACCAAGGACAAGGTTGGAATTCAACATCTATAAACCTGCAAAACTTCCTTGGAGAATTTGTAAAAATAAGAGCCAGAGGCATTACGGGCAATTCTTGGACGAGCGATGCTGCCATAGATAATATATCAGTTGCAGCTACAATCACATCTTGCCTAGGTCAACCTTGTGATGATGGGGATGCTTGTACTACTGGTGAAACTTATGATTCCACTTGTGGTTGCTCTGGAGGAACTATACAAGATGCAGATAGCGATGGTATTTGTGATGCCGACGATGTCTGCCCTGACTTCGATGATAATCTAATAGGCACAAC